>JBEIKL010000021.1:0-20765 GCA_040379745.1 Bdellovibrionales bacterium
ATCATGAAAATGCTTTTCAAGACATCCTTGCCCTCATCACGGGAGCGATTCGCGTCCTTGAGAATCAACTCACCCAGCGCTTCCAAGTCACCTTCGAGCGCTTTGAACTGATTATCGAATTCTGGCATTTTCGCTTTCGCAGCCAGTACAAAACCTTTTGAACTAAGACTGACCAGTTCTTGAGAAAGTTTGATGTAAGCTTCGATATTCGGTTTCGACGCTTCGATCTGTTTTTTGGTTTCCGGACGCAAATCCAGTCCTTCCAACGCACCGATGGATTCCTTGAATCCGTCTTCGAATTCCTTCAAATCCTGATTGATCTCGAAAAAATGGGGGTAGTTCTTGTCATTCACCGTTAACAGGGAATCCAGCACCACGCTCCGTAAACCGTCGTGATACATGTCAATCAGGGTCATGTTGCGAACCGCGGGGATTTGGGCTTGAGAAACATCATTCAACTGCCCCATCAGGGCCTTGCTTTTTCCGTAAGCGACATACGCCAAAGTCATCAAACCGAACAGCATGATCGTACTCAGGAAAATGATGCGATTTCTCAGTGTCAGTTTCATAATGTTTCCGTCCCCTCAACCTATCGTCAATTTTTTGCTTTATATTGAGCGACTTTTTTCACCCAATCGTGAATTTCTTCAATTCCACCACACTGATGGGACGCCCCCCGGACCACAGCTTCCTTGGGCATTCCGTAAACCACCGAGCTTTCCTCGTTCTGAGTGATGTTGAAACCCAGACCGGATTGATTCAGATCCACCATGCCCTGGGCTCCATCCCTGCCCATTCCGGTCATCAGAAAAGAAACCGTACGCACCTGCGAACGTGCTGCAGACTGAAAAAGAAAATCAACGGAAGGTCGATGCCCATGGATCAACTCGTCCCTGGATAGCTTCAATGTCAACCCGTTCGAGTCCCGACCAACACCGATGTGATAATGATCAAATGCAAGATAGATGTGGCCACGCTGAAGCGGCATGCCGTGTTTGGGTTCTTCCAATTTCAAACCGGCAATGTTCGCCAGACGAAGGGCGAAGGGCTTGGCAAAAGAATGATTGATGTGCTGAACAACCACAATCGGAAGCGAATCGGGTGTGCCGATTCCCTTTAAAACCTGTGCGAGTGTTTCTGGACCTCCGGTACTGGCTCCAATCAGGATGACTTCGGGGTTAATCTTGTTGAGATCCATGATCGTCCGCTTTTTCACGGAAGTAACCGGCCGAGGCTCTTTGCGGGATCGGGTCAGCACTTGAACGCGCTCCAAAAACTGATCCTTGTGACTGCTGAGCCAGGATTTCATGATGTAATCCTGGGCACCGTTTTCCAAAGCACCAAAGACCACTTCCGCATCCTTGGGATCTGAATCACTCAAAATCATGACATTCGTCTTGCGACCGCTCTTTCGGAATCGTTTCAGCCAGCTCACTCCATCTTCCTGTGGCATCCGTAAGTCGAGCGAGATCAGGTCAAAATCATTTTTTGCCAAAACCTCGTCGGCAATGGCGGCACTTTCGGCTTCCCAGACTTCATAGTTGGATTTGACCAACAATTTCTTCAAAGACACTCGCACCACACTCGAATCATCGATGACCAGAACTTTCGGCTTCGGTACGGATTTCTTCTGCTGCTCGCCCTCTATCAATGAAAGTTGCGTTTTAGGGTCCTGGACCTGATAAGAGGAAGGCCCGATCAGCGAAGTCCCTTCCGGTGCTTTTGTTTGCGCTTCACTGTGGCCGAGACAAAGGATCCCGTTCGGATTCAGGCGCATCTTGAGTTGCGAGATGATTTCCGAAACCCGGTCTTCCTTGAAATAGATCAGGACGTTTCTGCAGAAAATCCAGTCATAACGATCCAGGATCGGCTTCTGTGAAAGCTGATCCAGACTGTCCGTCCTGAATCGGCAGCTTTTGCGGATTTCAGGGGACAAGGTCAGGAATCCCAGGGTTTTTCCGGATCCCATCATGAGTCCACGATGGTACTCGGTCGGAATCGACTGAAGGACGGATCGACTCTGAAAGATCGCCTTTGATGCGGTTTCAACAGAAACAGGATCAATGTCCGACCCGTGGATCTCATACGTGAATTCAGGATGGGTCATCTTGAAGTATTCCAACACCAATGCCGCTGAGTAGACTTCTTCTCCGGTTGAACAAGCGGAAGACCAGAGACGGAAAGGACGCTTTTCACCGCGATCCAGGAAATCATCGAGGAAATCGCGAAGCAATTCATAGTGAGGCGCTTCACGGAACCACGATGTGGTATGAATCGTCAACGCAGAGATCAGGCGCTTACGCTCGAGAATGTCCTTCTCGGTTCGTTCAAGGTATTGGTCCAAGTTGTCGCAATGAAGAAGCATCAAACGCCGCTCGACGTTGGTCACGAGAATCTCACGCCGGAACCGACCGGACTGGCAACTGCCGACCAGTTCCTCCGCCATCTGATAAACGCGTTCTGCCTCTTCCTTCTTCAACTTCATGCTATTTTCTTGAAGGAATCGTCGTCAGCAAAGATCTCGTCCGTTCCGCTTGCAGGAACTTGATTTGCGAACTGTTCGCCACTGAAGGTGAATTCCGGATCATGGTCTGCAGAATCGGAATGACGGGAGATCATCATTGCATCCGAAGCTGGAACAGCGTTACCAGCGGATTCCGCACCGACAAACCCATCCTTGCGCCCATGAAGGAAGACATTCAGATGGCCGCTGATCTTATCCAGCTCTTCTGTGGAATGTTGCAATTCATTTGAAGAAGAACGGGTCATCTGGGCAGCATCCAAAGTCTGTCTCGCCGCCACATCCAGTTGTTCCATCGCCTTGTTCGTCTGTTGGATACCGACATCCTGTTGAACGCAGGCTTCTGCGATCAATCGGACTTGTTCACGGATTGAATCGATCGCGGTACTGATGCCATTGAAGGTCCTCACGGCTTCGTCGGTCACGAGGTTACCCTCGTTCACCCGGCGCTTGATCAAATCAAGAGTGGACGACACCTTCTTTTCACTGTCTAAAATCAATGCTTCGATTTCACGAGCGGCTTTACCGCTCATTTGCGCCAGATTCCCCACTTCCTCCGCAACCACTGCAAAACCTTTACCGTATTGTCCTGCACGAGCGGCCTCGATCGATGCGTTGAAGGAAAGCAACTGGGTCTTGAAAACAATGTCATTGATCACATTCGTTTTCTGACTGATGCTTTCGATGGATTTCGAGATTTCCTGTAAGGATGCATTTGCCTGCTCGATCGCCACCATCGATTCCGACATCCGGGTCATGATCTGACGACCGCCCACGGTGCGCTCACTCACCTCTTGCGTCGACTCCTGTGACAATTTCGCATTGGTAGCCGTTTGGGAAATCATACTGGCCATTTCGGCAAGTGCCGACATGGATTCCTGGATCGCACTCGACTGACGGGAACTGGCATCTTCAAGATCCTGAGACGCGCGGAAAAGTGTCTGCCCAGTTTCCTGGCTGTTTTTCAGGGAGCTGCTCATCGCATCGACGCTGTGGAACAGCCGGCGGCCGATGCGCTTACCGAAGAAGTAAGCCATCACCCCCAATGCCAGAATGGAAAAGGCAAGGAATGAATAAAAACGGATGACATCCTTCTTCACGTAACCCAACAACTCGTCTTCTGGAAGCTGAACCACCAATCCCCATCCGAGTGAATCCGAGAATTTCGGGTCACGGATGATTGAATACGATGCGATTTTGGATTCATTCTTGCGACCTTCGGTCACCTCTGCGATTCCCTCAGGCGACTTGACCAGGAAAGCACCCGCTGCGAATTCACGATCTTGGAAACCGGACTTTCCGGAAAATCCACTCAATGCCTTGCCGTTAGATCCGATGAATCCCACTTCAAGCCCATCATAGCCACTGGAATTCATTCGCTGATGGAAGGATCGGATTTCTGACTCATACCAGGATGCATTCGCAAAATTCGCAATCACACGGTACGGACGCCCCCAAGAATCCTTCACCAGGGTTCCGAAGACATTCGTCTTGCGTTTTTCACCATAGAGACGCTCCATCCACTCCTCATTTTTAGGCTGCGTCACCAGGGTATGCTTCATCAGGCCTTTTTCATCCTTGGTGTATTCCCCTTTCAACAGGTCTTGAAACCACTTTTCACCTTTGAAATTCGGCAGGAAAACGGTTTCAAAAGGAAGCTTGCGCCCCTCGGGAGTCTTATGGTTTGAAGCCACGACCGTACCGTCCAGTTCAAGGACGACGATCAGGTCATAGATTCCATACGAGGATGCATAAGCATCCAGGGTTTCGGAGATCTTCAACCGATCCGCTGAAAGAAGGACCGGATTCAGCGCGAAACTCTTCACATCCCCGTAGCGTTCGAAATACTGACTGGCCAACTGATGCCCCAGCGAGCGGGTTTCAGCTTTAAGGGTCTGCGAAGCCTTATCCTTCATGTCCTCCACCACATGGTGAAACTGATAGGCGCTCCAGAAACCACTGGTTGCGAGAGAGAAAAGAACGAAAAAGATGATCTTATTGGTGAATGAAAGTTTCATGTTTCCTCCTTAAGCGGCCTTTGCCACCAGGTTTTCGTCGCCCAGAATGCGTTGCAGTTCCACGATGGTCACCAAACGGTCTTTCGCCTTTGCAACACCGGTCAGATATTCCTGCTTCACGGAACTGATCACCGGCGGTTTTTCATCAATCATGGATTGTTCGATGCTGATCACCGAGTCCACGCGATCCACAATCGCTGCGATTGTTCCCTGAGGGGTATCGCTGACCAACATCGCTGTTTTCGCAATTTCGTCCGCTTTTTCACCGAATCGTTTACGAAGGTCGATGACTCCCACGATCGAACCGCGGATATTGATCACGCCGACAAAGTGGGAAACCATGTTGGGCATGAACTTCGGTTCCTGGTATTCGACGACTTCCCTGACATCCAGTAGTGGAGTTCCATAGAGTTCCTTGCCCACTTCAAACAAAAGATATCGATTTTCGTGACTCATGCCGCCTTCTCCATTTTTGGTTTCACTTTCAAAACACAGTGTTCAGCCAATGCTTTCAAATCCACAATCAATCCGGGATGACCATTTCCGAGGATCGTTCCTCCCGCAAGACCGAATACATGCTCCATACCTGATGCGAATTTTCGCACCACGATCTGCTGCTGTTCGATGATATGATCCACCTTGAAGGCGACCCGCTCGTTTCCGAACTTTGAGATCAGCATGGACTTATGCTGAACGGATGCGGAAGCCCCCTTCGCATTCAGTGCTTCAGCGAGGGAATAAACCGGGATCACCCGATTGTGAATGCGGACCATCCGGTCGTTTTCGGAATATTCGAATTCATTCAAGTGAATGATCTCATCGACCGCACTGACCGGTACCGCATATTCCATGCCGCGAAGATTCACAATCAGGGCATCGATGATACTCAGGGTGGTAGGAATGGAAATCCTGAATTGCGTTCCTTTACCGGGCACACTTCCGATCTTGATCTCGCCTTTGAGAGATTCGACTGTGCGCATGACCACATCCATGCCCACGCCACGACCGGATACATCGGTCACTTTTTCAGCCGTGGAAAAACCGGGAAGGAAAATCAGGGCGAACACTTCGGCCGGCTCGAGATGCGTGTCCGGTGTGATGATTCCATTGGCGATCGCTTTCGCGCGGATTTTCTCGGCATTCAAGCCCTTACCGTCGTCCTCGATCCAGAGGTGTACCGCACTGGAGTCCTGAACGGCGTTGATCTTCACTTTCCCCACCGGATCTTTTCCTGTTTCGATTCGGGTTTCCGGCATTTCCAGACCGTGGTCAATCGAATTGCGAACCATGTGGGTCAGGGGTTCGACTATTTTCTCACAAACCGTCTTGTCCAATTCGACTTCGCCACCGGTGACTTCCACATCGACCTGTTTGTTCATTGTCGTGGCCAATTCGCGGATACTTCTTTCCAGTCGCTGAAACACGGGTTGCACCGGCACCATGCGAAGTGAAAGCGTTTTCTCGTATAATTCGCGGGTGATTTTGCGCGCCAGATACGAGGAGTGATTCAATTGCGATGAGGATTCCGCCACACCACCGATCGAATGGAAAATCACCGATTGATGAATGGAGAGCTCGCCCATGATCTCAAGCAATTGTTCGATTTTGCGAGCGGAAACGCGGACCGTTTCATCGATGTTGACTTTCTTTTCCTGGACTTCCGGACGTGGCACGCCATGGGAAAGGGCGACATCCGCCTGTGTCGTTGCTGAAGATTCCGTAACCGCCGGAGCAACCGCGACTGCAGGAGCTGCAGTAGTCACCGGTGCGTACGGTGCCGATGCGGGGGGGGGCTGCTTCATCGCCGGAGAATCTACCTGTTGTGAAAGGAATGCATCCGCATACCCTTCGAGGAAATACTGGAACTCCACTTCATGGGTGGGATCCTTTTTCAATTCCCCGATCCAACTCGAAAGGATTTCCTGGGCCTTGAACAGCTGTTTGATGATCGTCGGACTCAGACTGACCTGACCTTTTTTCAGGTCGGTGATGCCGTCTTCCACCCGGTGAACAAGATTGCCGAAGGATTCAAGACCCACGACCCGCGAAGACCCTTTCAGGTTGTGTGCCAATCGGAACAATTCATCGAATTGCGCCGGACTCGGATTCTTGGACATTTCAAGGCATAGCCCTTCCCAGCGGACCAGCAGGTCCTGGGCTTCGTCGCAAAAACAGGATAACAATTCCAAATCCATTTCCATTGCTGTCTTCTCCGTCAAGCCGCTTCTTCCAAGCGGGCGATGATGTGATGTTCACGGTACCGGATCATCTCCAGTACCAGGATCTGCGCACTCACTTCTTCAAGTTGGTGCTTCACGTTCTGATAAATTTCGACCATTTTTTCTGTCGATCCGGCCACTTTCAGTACCGGCTCCTCGATCGACTGGATGTGCTTCACGATCTGGTTCACATAAGGGGTGAACACCTCTTCCGTGCGGGCGGTACGGGAACCTTCCAATTTCCCCCCCATCCGGATCAGATCCAGGCTCATCACCTGGTTTCTCAGGCTCGATGTCATCTGGACGAAATCCTTGAGTTCCTGCAGTCCGGAAACCTGGGAGCGATTCACCCAATCAAGAGTCTGCTTCACGCCGTTGATCAGCATCTCGAAGTCACGCATGAATTCGGTCAGGACCGCCGGATCGGAGGATTTCGGCTTCGTTTCATTGATGAAGAAATGAAGCATATCGATCAGCAAGCGGCTGACACAGACGGAAAATCTCATTTCGGCGGAAGTAGCACGGATTTGATCAACACTGTTGCCGAATTTTGAAAAACGGGAGGAAATGTCGCGAGACGATTTCTGGAACGCGAGTGCGATCATTGAAAGCGACGGCCCCTCTTTCCCCAGCTTATTCGCCATGACCGACATGTTCAGACTCAGATTCTCAAGTTGCTCGCAGGTCTTGAGAATGACGGCCGACACGCCGTTGAAACTCGACTGCACTTCTGAAAACCCTTCGAATCCGACAAAGAGATCGCCCATCCCCTTGCGGGAACGGTCAGCCATCGCCCCCATTTCCATCAAGGTCCGATTACAGTCGATCAGATGGGAGTGGTTTTTCACAACGCTGCCGGATGCGGCGATTTTTGCATCCCGCGATTTCAATTCCTCGTAAAGAGCCTCTTTCATGAAATCCGTGTAGGAATCGAAGCCCAGTGATTTCAGTTGATCCAAAAGAAACGCTTCGCACGCATCCATTCCATTCGACTTCTCATGCTGGAGCATTCGCGCATACAACTGGGGAATCAACTCGAAAAATGCGGAAGAAGGTTTGATCCGGGTGGAATAGAATCCACCCTCTTTCGGAAGCAAGGTTGCGAAAACCCAGTAGTGCTTGCCATCCACCGAACGGTTTTTCACGTAAGCACAAATGATGTTCCCGTTCTGGATCTCACGCCAGAGCATCCGGAAAACGGTTTTCGGCATGTCGGGATGACGGATGATGTTGTGCGGGCTGTTCAGCAGTTTTTCCTTTTCTAAACCGGAAACACGCACAAAAACATCATTGCCCGACTCGATGATGCCGTGCTGATCGGTTGCCGAAATGAACATTTCCTCGAAGCTGAAATTAGATTCCTGGTTCATGATGAGCCTTTCCCTTTTGACCTATCGGAACGGCACCCCCAGTGTCTTGAAGGATTTTTTCTTTATTTTCTATGGAGATAAGCCTGTTTTTGTCTTAAGATCTTAATCAGGTGCAACATGAATAAAACCATTCTGATCATTGATGACGAACCGGAAATCGTCGAACTCCTGACGGAGTTCGTAAAACAACTCGGCCATTCCGCACTTTCCGCGTCGAACGGACTGCAAGGACTTGAAATCGCGATCAGTCAGAATCCTGACCTCGTGATTTCGGATATCAACATGCCGAAAATGAACGGCTTGGAGATGCTGGAAAAGCTGAAAGCGACCGGCAGTACCACGCCCGTCATTCTTTTTACGGCGTTCTCGGACACTCAGAAAATCCGATCGGCCTGGAAACTCGGGGCCTTCGACTTCGTGGAAAAACCAATCGACTTCGGCTCTTTGCAAAAGATCATCGACAAGGCCATTGAGTTCGGGGCGAACTATCAGGGCAATCAGGGAGAGAGCAAGATCCTTCAACCAAGACCAGCCGCATCTTCACCGAAACCCGTAGCCCTCAACATCATGCTTCCGGGTGAAATTCACGCCCAATTGGAAAAAAAGGCAAAGGAACAGAGCTTGAGCTTGAATGATTGCATTCTCCGAATCCTCGAAAATGCTTAATAATTGATCAACTTCGTATTCGGGGCCACGCGACCTTCCGGCTCGATCGCAACCTCATAAGTCTCCAGCCGGATGCCCTTGCCTTCAGGCACTTCCATCCAGAGACGGATCACGGCGGGGATCGCATCGATCAGCGCATCGACTTCAAACACCTTGCCACTGAAGGGAACCTTTTGCGCATCCCCGGAGTTCATCTGGTAGGAAAATGAATTCACCTTCTTGGCCAGGATGTGCCCCTTCAAGTGAAGGAAATAGCGTTTTCCAGGCTTATCTTTTCTCTCCATGGCCTTGATGCCGATCGCCGGCACATCCCACTTCATGTAGGCATTGTTTTCAGGCATGATCACGCGGGACTGAAGAACCTCATTGGCGAAGGTTTCAGACGAAGCAAAAAGTGTGGTGAGAATGAGAAAAAAAATGAATCCGAACTTCATTGCTGAACCGCTTCTTCGCTGGCAACCTTGCGGGTGGCGACATATCGCTTCAGGTTGTCGTTGATGGCTACGATCGGATCGAGACTCTCGACCCCACGGCGAATCTCAAAATGCAAATGCGGACCGCTGGCACGACCGGAACGACCGGAAAGGGCGATCTTGTCTCCTCGGGAAACCGACTTGCCGACTTTCACCAGATTCTTGGAATGGTGGGCGTAAACAGAATAAAAACCGTCATCATGCTTGATCACGATCATGCGGCCGTAACCGCGGATCCTCGAGCCGACATAAACGACCACGCCGTCATTGGCAGCAAGTACTGGAGTACCGATGTGGGCGCGGAAATCGGCCCCTTGGTGGAACTTGCGGCCACGATTTCCGTAGTGGGATGAGACATCCACGTTTTTCAAAGGCCAATGCCATTGTCCGGTCAGCATCACCTCATGGGTGACATCATTGTCCTTGGCATCGGTGATTTCACGCAAGCGAACCGAACCGCCGGTTGAATCGAGAAGTCCATGCCGGTCTCCCCGCAACGGACGGGTGGCACAGGCTCCGATCAGGAGCGAAGAAAGAAGCAGTATGAAAACGCCATGTAGTTTCATGGCACGCATCATCCGTTTTCCCGCTTCATCTCTTCCAGGAATGCCATGTCGGTTGCATCCAACTTCAGTGGCGTGATCGTGACAAAGCCCTCGTCCACACGTGCACAATCGGTATCATGCTCTTTTTCAAAGCCTGAGTACTGACCACCAACCCAGTAATAATCACGGCCACGGTGATCCACACGACGAACCACTGCTCCACTGTAATGACGGAACCCCTGACGAGCCGGAACCACCCCTTTGACTTTCGAAAGCGGAAGATCGGGCACGTTGATATTGAGCAGGGTGAACTTCGGAAACTTGCGTTTCTGGTATTCCTTGATGATTTTTGCTGCCATTTTAGCAGCGGTTTTGAAATTGAGTTGTTTTTCCGTTTTGCGGGATTTGAAATCCACATCGAGACTCACCGCAAAAGAAGGGATGCCGATCATGCAGGCTTCACGAGCGGCAGAAACGGTTCCGGAATAGTAAATGTCCTGCCCGAGATTGGCTCCGCGATTGATTCCGGAAACCACGATGTCAGGCTCACCCTTCATAACCTGCTTGAGACCAAGATAAATGCAATCGGCCGGTGAACCGTTGACACCATAAAAGTCCTTATTTTCCATTTGAATGAGGCGCAAGGGCTTATGCAGGGTCAGGGAATGACCCGTGGTGCTTTTCTCCTCCAGCGGCGCCACCACCTTGACGGTCGCGAACTTCTTCAATTCATCGTAGAGGATCTTCAACCCCAGCGCGTGAACACCGTCATCATTGGACAATAGGATTTTCATGTTTAAAGAATACCTTTAAACCCCTGATTTCGCAATCATTGTTGCAACGGGGTCGCACTTCCACCCGTCAAATTCAAGACGAAAGACACATTGAACCCCACACCTCGGTCGATCGACTTGAACACTCCCGCCTCCAGACTCCAACAACGTGACGGGTTCTGAAAAAGAAGAGAATAGCGTGAATCGAGCAAACGACTCGGAGAAGACATGAGATCGAAGACATAAGCGAACTTCGGCATGATGTAATCGTTGATCGAGAAATTGAAGTTCGTACTCAGGGAGGAATACTTGGAGATCAATTTCGCAAAAGAGTAATTGATGGTGATGCTGCGATCGAATTGCATTACCCCCTGACGGATCCCGCGTTCGAACACCCAACCGAAATTCGCGCTCACACGATGGGGGGATCGATACTCCAACAATTGCGGAATATCGTAATTGTCGAGAAAAGAATAATAGATGTATTCCGCACCGAAGGTGATCTTCTCATCCTGATAATTCATCTGGGCAAAAAGCGGTGAAAGCAGAACACGGCGGTCCGGAAGTCCATCGCTCACCTTCTTTTGCGCCTCCAGGATATTCAGTGTCTGCATCGCCTTGACTTCGAATCGACGCGAAACAGCCAAATCGCCGGCTGCATTCCGCTGTTTCTTGAACACCTGCGAGGTCACACCGTAAGTCAACGAGTGTCCGAGAGGAACGAAATAACTGTCCAAGTTCTGCGATGTCCCCAAGGGAACAATGTCCCAGTAATCGAAGTATTGACCCGGCCTTGCCTTTTCCTGGATCTGATCGAAAAACGGATGATCTTTCGACTCCTGCACTACCGGAATTGCCGACCAGGTCAGGGATGGCCGGATGGTGTGCTTGAAACTCTCATCAGGGTTTTCGGTCGGAATGACCTTTTCAATTTGAAAACTCAGATCGGCCTGAGTCAACAGATAACCTCGCGCGAGATTCTGGAATCCCGGAGCATTTTCGAAATTATAAAAGAACGAGCGGTACTGTACGGATGGCACAAGAGACAACCACGGCCACGGATTCAGGGTCGTGTAGAGACCCGGGATCAAGGTGAAGCGATTGGCCTCGCGGATGACATTCACGCTGGTTCCGGATCCGGTATCGATCACATCGAACGGACCAGCTGCACGGGAAAACCGATTCAAACGCGCCTCCAGTCCAGCAGCGATTCTTGATCCCAAGAGGAACTGATCGTTGGTATTCATCACCACACGCGGAGTTTCCTGAACCGTCTCCGGATCAAAGGACGTAAGGTAGGAACCATCGGGGCCATAGTGAAGAAGATTGCGGATCCTGCGCACACTGATGACCGTGCTCACGTTCGGATCATTTCTGGAAAGAAAAAGATCGCTCGAAAGCACCGGTTCGAAACGACCGGGAACATCCTCGGAATACGTGATCGGATACCCCGAATCACTGACTTCATTTGCCCGCAACTTCGCTTCAAAACGGAACGGGAATTCCTGGGTGATTTCCGTTCGAAGGGCAAAACGCCCGGCCAATCCCTTCACCTGCTCATCGGAGGTGCGATAGAAGTTGAATGTTCCACCCGAGCGATCCGTAAGCGCATAGCGCCCCTCCCACTCGATGCGCATTCCCCGCTTGGTGTAAACACCAAGACCGAGAGTCATGTCGGACCACTTGTTGATCGCCCAGAACGTCGGTTGTACAAAATACGTTCCGTGAATATCATTCACGCCGAACCGGGGGAAGAGCAGCCCGGATTCGCGTTTCGTCTTCACCGGAAAAACCATGTAGGGCAACCAGAACATCGGCGTGTCCTTGATCTTGAAGATGAAGTCATTGATGAACGCATATCCGTTGATGGTGAGGTCGACTTCTTTTCCGGTCATGGTCCAGGAATTCGGACAATCGATACAAGTGGTGTAATCGAAGTCCTGAACGAGAATGCGGTTCTCACCAATCTGCTCGATGCGGGCACCACGCAGGGCGAAGCCGCCGTTGGTGAGACTCCCGTTGGTGATCACTCCGGTCTTTTTGTCGAGATCGATGTCGATGGAATCGGCACGGACAAAATAAGTGCCATATTGGTAGCGCACACGACCGCGTGCTTGAACGAACTGGGTGTCCTGATTGAAATCGATCTCGTCGGCGAACAATTCCTCGTCATCGCGACTGAGTCGCGCATTTCCCCTGAGCTCCACCACCCTGGTTTGACGGATCAATTTGGAGCGATCCGCACTCCAGTGTACCACTTTCGCGAAAGCGTTTGTGGAACCCGCCGCCAAAGCGGCAAGGAGGATCAATATGCGCATCGATTGCCGAGTCGTACGAAGAGGTCGTGTAATTCCCGTTTCATGTTTTTCCGATGAACGATCCGATCGAGGAATCCGTGCTTGAGCAGGAATTCACTGCGCTGGAACCCTTCCGGAAGTTTCTGACGGATGGTTTGCTCGATCACGCGAGGTCCTGCAAAGCCGATGAGGGCTTTCGGTTCAGCGATGATCACATCTCCGAGCATCGCGAACGATGCAGCCACCCCACCGGTGGTCGGATCCGAAAGAATGGAGACATAAGGAATTCCCTGTTCCCGCATCATCTGGATGATGGCCGTGGTTTTCGCCATCTGCATGAGGGAAAGAATCCCTTCCTGCATGCGCGCACCACCGGATGCGGAAACGATGACTGCCGGAACTTTTTCCTCGAGAGCTTTTTCAAGCATCATGGTGATCTTCTCACCAACGATGACTCCCATGCTTCCGCCCATGAATTTGAATTCGAACGCGGCGATGTGGAATGGAATTCCGTTGTTGGTTGCACGTCCAGCGATCAGCGCATCGTTGATCCGATGGCTCTTGATCGCTTGTTCAAGACGTTGCTGATAAGGTTTTTGGTCATCGAACTTCAGCGGATCGTTCGACTGGATGTCCGTACCGTAAGGAACAAAGGAGTTCTCATCGGAAAGAAGCGCGATGCGCTCGGAAGCGGAAATGCGAAGATGGTGCTCACACTCCGGACAAACGGAATCGTTTTCTTGGAGTTGTCGGGTCTGGATGATCTCGCCGCAATTCGGGCACTTACCCCAAAGACCCTCGGGGATCTTGGCCGTTTTTCCGGACGCACTCTCACTCTTGAACTTGGGTGTCTTTAAATCGTCGAACCATGATGACATAGCCAACACAGAGTATCAGCTTTTGGCCCTGCGTGCGAACGTTTTTAAGTGTTCCGGGCGTGCAAAAATCCAATAAATTCGTTTACTAAATCAGGGTCGAATTGACTCCCTGCTTCTTTAAGAAGCTCCTGAATTGCCACATCGATGGACCTTCCCTTGCGGTACGGACGATCACTTGTGATTGCATCAAACGCATCGACAATGGCGATGATTCGGGAAATTACGGGAATCGCGGCTTCTTTCAGACCAAAAGGATAACCCCGCCCATCCCAACGTTCATGATGGAATCGCACGCCATCGGCGACATCTGCGATTTCCGGATAGTCGCGGACCATTCCATAACCGATTTCAGGATGTTGCTCGAGATGATCCCGTTCGATGGCGGTCAACGGCCCTGCCTTGTTCAACACTTCATCCAGAACTGCCACCTTGCCCACGTCGTGCAAAAGCGCGGAGAGTTCGAGCGCGGCAATGTCGATCTCCATCCACTTCCAGCGATTCCGCATGTGCGTGGTCCACTCACGGGTCAGCGTATAGACCCGATTGGAATGCTCCAGGGTTCCCTGATCCTTGATCCGGATGATTTGAACGAGATTCTGAACTTGATCGAAAGACTGCTCGCGGATTTGAGCGATTGATTGATCCGGAGTCGGATTCAGCGGCCTTGTATCCATCCTGCACCATCCTAGTGAAGTACGAATGACGATTCGGCTGCGCGATCAGCCATGTGATTTCATTTTTCACGGAGTCCGCATCCTGCGAATTCCAAAAAAATAGCCTCGGTGAAGGGTCATCCTGATTTCACCGAGGCCGTGGAGCTTTTTACCGTGCAATCGAATCATCCGATTCGGGCAGTCGGCCAGAGAACTTGTTCTCCCGCTATGAATCCTTCCATGGACTCAACCACAACCACACATAATCAGGATACTTGGCTTCGACCGAAGATCAAGCATGCAATTAACTTTTTTTGATTTTTTTTTGCGCATCAATCGCAAAATCATACGCCAAATTCCTAGCTATTTGGAATTTTGACGATATCAACTGCGAGGCCGTTTTCGTGGGAATTCCGGCCTCAAGCAGACACTCCATGGCAAGTTGCCAATCGGAAACGGCTTTTTCTTTTTTTAAACATCCTTTAGGTATCTCGATTGAAAAAACCCACTCACCGCGCTCGTCAAATTCCTGCCCGCATAACCACTTCAGGAATTCCGGACCGGATCCTGAAAACAGGGTTTCGTGCATTTTGGTCAGCTCCTTGGCAAAGGTGAACCGGGGCGCAAAATCAAGACCTTCCGCCCACTCCTGCAATACACCGATGGTGTCGGCAATGCGCTTCGGGCTTTCAAAGAAGAGGACGGCCCCCTCTGGCAGCCCCTTCAGGAGACTCAGGGAATCCTTCTTCTCTCTCGGGAAAAACCCCTTGAATCCAAAGGAATTCTCCTTGAATCCGCCAATTGAGACAAAAGCGGAGACTGCAGACGGACCGGGAACGGGCTCGAGACGGATTTCCGGAAACCGGTGAATCCCTGAGGCGACCATCGCACCGGGATCGCTGATCCCGGGAGTTCCCGCATCGGTCACCACGACAATCCATTGACCCTTTTCCGAAACCCGCTCCAGAAGTCGTTCCGCGTCTTTCGGTGAGACATGCTGATCGAACCGACGCAGTCGCTGATGATCATTCGCGGATTCGATCTTGAGCGCGTTCAATAATTGTTGTGTATGCCGCGTGTCCTCACACCAGATCTCGTCACACTCGCGCAGACAACGGATTGCGCGCGGACTGATGTCGGAAAGGTTACCGATGGGAGTCGCTACCAGGGAGATCCGTGCCCGTTGCGCAGGATGAGTGTGATAGAAGTCGTTTGCCTGCATATTTTGCCCAGTGACGGACCCGGTTTTCATTGGCATCCTGTAGAGAGTAAGGTTCAAGGAGCTAAAATGAAAGCCAAAATCAAGAAGAACGAAGACAAAATCATCCTCACTCTCGAGGGAAAAATCGACTACGAAACCCAGGACGACGCTTGCGCCGTGATCAATCGAACGATTGAAAAAAACAAGACGGACGAAACACCGAAGAAGATCCTCGTCAGCATGAAGGATCTCCAGTTCGTCGGCTCCGCTGGAATCACCCACTTCGTCGAGCAACTCAAGAAAATCCATGACGACACCGCCGTCACTCCGAAATACATCGGCGTCAAATCGGAATTCCAGAAAATCATCCGCGCGTTCGATGATGAAGGCGAATTCGAATTCTTCGATGACGAGAACCTCACCCGCCGCAACGGCAAGCCGGTGATCAATCAGTAAACTTCAAACGAAATTCACCCAGTGGGCGATCCGGTCACCGTCAAAAGCGACCAAGTCGATCCGGATGCCCGCTGGCTCCAACCCCTTTTCCCGATACCGATCCGAAACCAAGTACGTATCAATGGCACGGGTCAAACACTTCAATTTCGAAAACCCCACCGTTTCCTCGGGTGCCACCATGGCATCTTCTGCGCGCGATCGCACCTCGACAAACACCAGATCATTCCGCATCGGATCCAGTACCACGAGATCGATTTCCCCCCATTTGTAATTCACGTTCCGATCCAGAATGCGATATCCCGCTGAACCCAGGAACGTAGCCGCCTTTTCCTCAAACTCCTTGCCGATCGTCCGCTTTGCTTTCATGCGACTTGCCTATGCGAGATTCATGCCTTAAATTCAGGAACGATGAGCAAGGCATTCACCAAGGAAGATCGTGACGAAGACGACCAGGATTCCGCAAACGACGCGGAATTGCAGGCACTCCCGACGAAAAAGAATTACATCACTCCGAAAGGATTCAACCGGATGAAGGACGAATTGCACGTCCTGCTCACGAAGACGCGTCCGGACCTCACCCAGGTCGTCGCGTGGGCGGCCTCGAACGGTGACCGCTCCGAAAACGCAGATTACACCTATGGAAAACGGAAACTTCGCGAGATCGACCGACGCATCCGGTTTCTGAGCAAACGTCTGGAAATCGCAGAAGTGATCGACCCCGCAAAGGTCGTCGCCCCGAAGCCGATGAAAGTCCAGTTCGGAGCGACCGTGACTTTCCAGAACGAAGACGGAGTGAAGAAAACCGTGTCGATTGTCGGCATTGATGAGATCGAACCTGCAAAAGGGAAAATCAGCTGGATCTCGCCGCTCGCAAAAGCGTTAATGAATCAGGAACTCGGCGAAGCCGTGACCTTCAAGTCACCGAAAGGTGAAGAAGAACTGGAAATCGTGCGGATCGAATACAAGGAAATCGCGTAGACCACCCTCCATCCCGATGAACACCCGGGAACGGTCGCTGATCAGGACTGGTTTGCGGTATCGATGGTGCCGCGGATGTCACTGCGTATGCGGGCGATCTGGAACCCTCGTTTTTTCAGTTCACGCTGAACCCCGAGAAGAATGCCGTCCAGGATCTGGAACTGGAAATTGAAATCCGCTACAGGGTAGACAATGCGCCAGTGGGCCCCATTCGCACTCAATTCCCTGAGCATGACAAAATGCTCGACATCCTGACGGACACCGTTGGACGTCCGAAGCACATCCTCGAAAACCTTTTTCACTTCATCGTCAGGAGCATTCACATCCATGTATACCGAAACGCCACGATAAACCGGTTTGTTTCTGGCTGAAAAATTCGAGATTTGTGACCCTGCAGCCACCCGATTCGGCAGGATCACCACTTCGTCCATCAATCCGTAAAGCGTGGTCGATCGCCAGTTGATCTCGTGAACCAAACCCATGAACGTAGACTTGTCGGTATGGACTTCAACCCAATCCCCGATCTCGTACGGCTTGTCGAGTTGGAGCGCAATGCCTGCAAAAAGGTTGCCCAGGGTTTCCTGAAGCGCAAGACCGAGCACCACGGACACGATTGCAGAAGTTGCAAGCAATGGAGCCCATCGCACGCCGAAGATGGAGGTCGAAATCCACGCGGCGATGAACAGCGAGAAAACCAACACCACGAGATCGACGAGAAGAACCGGCACTCCCATTTTCATGCTGTTGATGAAAAGATACTCGAACACGATCACCTTCACCGTGCGGACAAAGAACAAGGCACCGGTGATGATCGCGGCGATTCCGCAGTAGACGAAGAAGCGGGAGACATCGCCGGTCTGTTGCTGCAGATAGAACTGCAGGGACCAGAATATGGCGAACATCGAAAAACTGTTCAAAATGCGACGGAAAAGGCCTTGAAGATTGCGATGACGGTCCTGACTCAGGTTCCGGAGGAAGACCTTGTAGAAGAGATAGGAAAGCACCGCCGGTAGAACCAGCAAGACCAATTGCTCCACACCCAGAACTTCCACCAAACGATCACGAATCGAATCCATCATGCCCAGTCATCCTGTACTTGTGGACGGGTCATCAGGTGACGCACGCCCTGTTCAACGGTCCATTCACCCTTCAGGATGCGATACACGGTTTCCGTGATCGGCATCTCCACGCCGCGCTCCTGTGCGAACTCATAAACAATGCGTGTGGTACGCACCCCTTCGGCCACTTGTCCCAGACTGGCAAGAATCACATCCAGTGGCATTCCCTTGGCCAACTGAAAACCCACACGATAGTTGCGCGACTGGTTCGAACTGCAGGTAGCGATCAGATCGCCCATCCCCGAAAGACCGAGAAAGGTCTCTGACTGCGCGCCCATCGCAAGACCGAAGCGCACCATCTCGGCCAACCCGCGCGAAAGCAAAAGGGAACGCGTGTTCCAGCCGAAACCGGAACTTTCGAGAATCCCGCTCGCAATCGCAAAAATATTTTTCAGCGTTCCACCCCACTCCACACCCACCAGGTCGTGAGCGGTATAGACGCGGAACCGTTCCGTGGTCAGGACCTTTTCGCCTGCATGAATCACATCATCAAATGGCGAAGCCACGACAGTCGCAGCCGGTTCGTTGCGCGCCAACTCACCCGCAAGGTTCGGGCCCGAAATCGCACCGATTCGCATGACCGGCAGTTCCTCGCCCAATACCATCGAGATCCGCTTCAGTGAATGCTCCTCAATCCCCTTCGTCGCATGCAGGACGATCTCGTCCCCCTTGAAGTGACGGGCGATGGATTTTGCGACATCACGGGTGGCATGGGAAGGAAGCGCGAAGATCACCAGCTTCGGATTCAGTTCAAAGACCTTCTCGAAGGAAGTGATCGCGCGGATTTTCTCGCTCAAGATGACATCTTTCGAATAGTTCGGATTGGTGCGCGTGGAGTTGATTGCACGGGCCTGCTCCTCATTACGCATATACATCGTGACGGAACCGGCGTTGCGGGCCGCGAGACTGGCCAGCACGGTTCCGAAACTTCCACCGCCGAGAACGGCGACATTCGATTCAGACCAGAAATCCTTTTTCATCCGTTTCTCCGAAGAAGTTGTGTTTTTGTGAAGATTCATCCAGCTTGCCGAAACCATAGCCGGTCAATCGGTTGCGGTAATAATACAAAAGGTTCATGTCTTCCGTGGTGATCACTCCGTCACTGAATTTCACGACCTTGGCATCATGGAAAAGCCCGAGCTGTCGGACCCCGTCCTCGACCCAGATTTTCACATCGCCACAACGCAAGGTCTCGCTCAGATGAATCTTGCCTTGATCGGCGGCTTTCTTGATCATGTCGAAACAGCGCTCGGCTTCGATGTAGAAGCGATCTTTCTGTACCACCCGCTGTGAATGCGACAAGCGAAGGAAGCGGAAAAGGTCCAGTGTCGGATACTGTCGGCGCAACGCCTGGAAGAACGAGAACGCCACCAAGTGTGAGCTCAACACCACGTTTTCGGCGTGATAGCGTTGCGATATCTTCTCGCCCAGCATTTTCGTGTATTCACGGTCACGCTGGGGAACCGCCTTCAATTCTCCGTTCGAGGTCAGCCAGGATTTCGGATCGATTGTCGATCCGTTCGGACCGATGGATCGCCCTTCTTCGTCCACAAAATTACCGAACACATCCATCGGCTGCCCCACCCGCACCCACAGTTCGGAATGCGTGGAGAAGAGCTTCCAGAAGAATTTGATCATGTTGGCAAGGAAGAGATCTTCCGCCTGATCGGCCGGCATGTACCGGTGTTTTCCGGCTGCGGAAAGATAATCCTCGATCAACGAAGACGCCTCGAAGACGAAGTGATAATTCATCACCATCGGCACGACATAGATGTTCGGATTCGGACGCCCTTCCTGCAGTCGTTCGAGTTGCGCTTCGAGCGCGGTACCCAACAAGCCCAGCTTCAGATGACTTTCGATCGCACCACTCCGCACCCGTCCGCCCGCAGGAAAAAAGATCGAGTGAATACCGTGCTTCAACATCGTTGTGGAATAATTCTTGAGAGCCGTCTTGTAGAGCGGACTGTTCTTCTGGCGATCGACCGTATACGCCCCCAAACGGGACATGCAATAACTGAGGATCGGATTCGTGAACAGGTTGAGTCCCGCACCATAGGCGAACGGCGGCAACATCATGGTGTGAATCACATAACCGATGAGGAGGCTGTCGATGTTGCTCAAATGCGTCGGAACGAGCAGAATCGTACCTTTTTTCGAAAGATTCTGTAGCTGGTCGACATGACCGACCACGCGCAAGCGTGTTTGCAGGCTTTCGCTCATCCCCCACGGTAAAATGCGTTTCACGCTGGCGGCATTCAACAACCAGCTGAACATCCATGGTACCGCACGAGTGGCGAAGTCGTAGACCCCGGGCTCGAAATTCGCACAGATCTCCGTGGAGAAGTGATTCGCATAAGATCGCACGAGTTGACGTGATTCTTCCGCGCCGGAAACCGATTTCAATTGAGATTGCACCCTTGCGATGAAGGCCCGGTCGTTCACGTTGCGCTGATGGATATACGGTGAGGTGAGCCAATTTGAGCGGGATTTGCGGACGCGCAACTTCTCATTGTAAAGCGTTTCCTCGAGCATCAGGCGCGCATCGGTTTTCGGAGAATCGATCATCACGTTCTTCATCGTGCGTTCGACGACTTCTTCG
>JBEIKL010000022.1:0-20562 GCA_040379745.1 Bdellovibrionales bacterium
AGTGAATTGATTTGCTCACCAGTCACATCGGTTGAAAGCCCCAACGCATCCGAAAAAGCGGGGTTGATCGCAACGATCGTGCACTTCTCATCCAACAAGAGGACCGGAAGAGGAATAAAAGCGTAGGCATTGTTGAGGTTTTCGACTTGGCTCATGCTCATACACACCTCCTCATGAACATCAATGAATCACCCGGTGGTCATTCGCACTGCCGACATTTTTCCAATAAATCAATCTTTCGATCAGGTCATCCAACTGGAAAGGCTTGGTGAGATAATCATCGAAACCGTTTTCGATGCAAGACTTTCGCTTCAGTTGCTCATCGTGCGCCGACAGTGCCAGCACAGGCCCCATGTATCCTGAGTTTCTCATTTTTCTGACCGCTGTTTCCCCATCCATGACGGGAAGATTCAGGTCCATGAGTACCACATGATAATTACCGTTGATCGCATTCAGCAGGGATTCCAAACCAGTCTCAACCGTATCCACAGTTGCACCACTCTCTTCCAAAATGAATGTCAGAACGCCCTTCAGGTGCTCATCGTCCTCAGCCAGAAGTATCCTGGTGCCCTTCAGGCTTTCGTTGATCGGACTGTTGTGTTCTTCCCGTTGCATTGTACTCATGACTACCTCTATTACGAGCGGAATAGTAACACGGGAGACCCAGCAGACCGAGTCCGAAAGGACCCATCAAGAAAGCTTTACAACAACTAGGTTTCGTTAAGATTCGGGTCAACTGTATTCATTTAATTAAAACTGTTAAGATAAACTAATTATTCTTCCCTTTGATAACGCGTTGCGATATTATGATTCTTACAGAACAAGGCGTGACAGAACAGGAGTTACACCATGAGCTACAGAGAAGTATGGAACAAAATAGGATACAACCTCGAAGAACTTTACTTCGAGAAACTAAACCGAGAATTGATCCGCAAACTCAAGGCTGCAAACCCTGAGAACGCGGCTCGAATGGAAGAAAAAGAACAACCGATGGGTGTAGTGCTTCAGTTCCGCGCCAGGACGCTGAATGAAACATCGAAAGACACCACTGCAGATCAAGAATCGGCAGAAGTCATTCCTCTGAAGAAAGCGGCATGAAAGCCGCCCTAATCAGATGTGGTGATGATAAACGGATTCCGGCAAGTAAGGATCATTTACCGATAGAACGTTATTCTTCTTATAGAAGCGAGTAACGAACATTCCAAATACGCCCAAGAAGCCCAACCATACGGTCATATCGATCAGAGTCAAGCTAGGACCAATCTTGTAAACCTGTGGTTGAATCATCCAGTTGAGATCAAAGTATTGTGTACCCAGAATCCAAATGGAAGCAATCAACACAGAGTTCTCATTACGCTTGAAAGTTCTTGGAAGAAGCAACAGGAATGGAACCACGAATTTACCCAGGAACAGGCCGATGGACCACCACTCCCAACCCGGATTGAAACGAGCAAGGAAATAGCCGGTTTCCTCAGGCAAGTTAGCGTACCAAATCAGCATGTACTGGGAGAAGCCGGTATAAGCCCAGAAAACAGTGAAAGCAAACATCAGCTTGGCAATGTCGTGGATATGATTCTCGTTCACCACTTTGGCCAGGTACCCCTTGCGCTTCAACAGAATAGTGATGATGGCCAGAGTTGCGAAGAATGTCTGGTAACTGCCCGCAAAAGTATAAACACCGAACATGGTGCTGAAGAAGTGCGGATCCAGGGACATCAACTGGTCAAACGCGGCCATTGAAAAGGAAATGGCAAAGAATGCAATGAACGCAACACCTAACTTACGGTTGCCTTGGTAAACACTTTTGTAATCTACACCATGATCTGTTGCCAAGGATGAACCCACGATTTTCTTCTGGAACAGGTTCCATCCGATCACTGCAACCAGAGTACGGATCATGAAGAATGTCGGATTCAGATATCCTTGCTTACCCGAAATGATCGGATCAGCAGCAACCACATCCGGATGGTACCAGATGAAGAGGTGTTTAGCGCCGAAGAACAGGATGATCGTAGAGATCACCGTGAAAGGAAGATATGCAGTGATTCCTTCTGCAACCCTTCTCACGGGTGCACTCCACATGGATGAGGTAATCCAGCAGATCACGCAGAAAAAGAGTGCTGCAACCGACACTTGCATAAAGTAGAAGTGTCCGCGCAGGAAACTGGTCCATGCCTTTAATGGATCCTGAGTGAATGCGAAAATGAATCCAGCCAATCCCACAAGGATCAATACACTGAACAATCCTGTAAGACTTCCGCTCGCCTTGAGGCTACCCGGATTTTCGATTTTTTGATGTGCGCCGTGGGAGTGTCCCATATCTGTCTCCTGTTGATCTCAAAAATTATTCTTCGATGTAGTTTTCAGCTTTTTTCAGGTCTTCAGCTGTAGGGTGCTTCGCACGGTAAAGTGCGCGAAGGTAATGAACCACTTGCCACCGCTCTTCTGCATTGAGTTTTTCAGCATAAGAAGGCATCAGGTTCTGACCCATGGTGATCACGTGAAAAATCTGTCCATCCTTGTAGTCACGGATTTTTTCGCTTTGAAGGGATGGTGGACGCGGATACAACGGACGCGGCCAATCTTTCATTGCAGCAACCAAGCCATCACCTTCGCCGTACTTGCCGTGACAAACGATACAGTAAGTATTGTAAAGCATTTTACCTTGAGCCAGGTTTTCCTTGGTTTTCGGAATCGGATTCAACTGGGCTTTCGCCTGATCCATGGTCACCACCGCATACGGACGGAAACCGCGTGGAATCGCACCTTTCGGTGGCTGTCTCATCGCACCCTCTTCTTGCGCTTTCAGTGCGGCGCTATAGTGCATGTCCGGACCGTAGGAATAATAAGGCTGAGAGTGCTTCAGGTAACCGCAAGCACTCAATGACAAAGTGGCAAATAAAAACAGAATTGTGGATCTCATCTTAGAACCATCCCTCTTCATAGACTTTTCTGGTTTCAGTAGCACCGATGGATTTCAGGAACTGCTCCGCTTTCTCGGTGGAGAAAGAATCTGCAGACACTCCTTCATACTCGTCCGTCACCGGGCATTCGATCACGATCGCGAAACGGTTATTGGTCAGCGATGGGTCAAACGCGCGCTTCTTCAGGTTCGGAAGACGGTTGAAGTACAACATTGCGAAGAATGTCGCCAATCCACCAAGAAGAACTGAAAGCTCGAACATGACCGGAACGAACGCTGGCAAGGAGTTCATCGGCTTACCACCAATGATATGCGGCCACCAGGTTGCCGAAGCATGGTACTGCCAAAGGAACGCAAGCGTTGTTCCGGTGAACGCAAATGCAGCGGTCACAAAGGGAATCTTTGAACGCTTCAATCCTTGGGCATGCTCCAAACCATGAACAGCGTAAGGCGTGAAACAATCAAAGTTCTTATACTCGGAATCACGGACTTTCGCCGTTGCCTCAAGCAAGGTTTGCGGGTCTTCAAAGAATCCCAATACACCAGACAGAACTGGCCCGGATGGCTTATGCATGATGAGCTCCTTCCTTATTGGTTGGTTGGTCCATGACCGATTTCACTTCACCGATGGCAATCGCAGGCAGGAAGCGTACGAACAACAGGAAGAAGATGAAAAAGAAACCCATCAACCCTGTGAAAATCCCCCACTCCACAACCGTCGGAACATAGGTTCCCCAGCTGGAAGGAAGGAAGTCGCGGTGAAGCGAGGTCACAATGATCACGAAACGCTCGAAATACATACCGATGTTCACGTATAGGGAAACAACGAACATGATCGGGATCGAACGACGGAATTTTCTGACCCAGAACAACTGAGGAATGAACACGTTACAGGACACCATGATCCAGTATGCCCACCAGTAAGGTCCGAAGGCTCGGTTGATGAAGGTGAACTTCTCGAAAGAAGATCCGGAGTACCAGGCAATGAAGAACTCCACGCCGTACGCATACCCCACCAGCATTCCGGTGGTCATGATGATCTTGTTCATCAATTCCATGTGATCCAGGGTGATGTAGTGCTTGAGGTTGAACGCTTCACGCGCCAGAACCAACAAGGTGACTACCATCGCAAACCCGGAGAAGATCGCGCCCGCAACAAAGTACGGAGGGAAGATCGTGGTGTGCCATCCCGGAATCTGGGAAACGGCGAAGTCGAAAGAAACGACCGAGTGAACCGAGAGAACGAGCGGAGTAGAAAGACCGGCGAAGATCAGATACGCCTGCTCATAATGCAACCAGTTCTTGTTGGATCCACGCCATCCCAAAGAAAGAATGGTCAATGCGACTTTGCGGATCTTGTTTTTCGCACGATCACGAACGGTTGCAAGGTCCGGAATCAAACCAACATACCAGAACACGAGTGAAATCGTGAAGTAAGTGGAAACCGCGAAAACGTCCCACTCCAGCGGTGAACGGAAGTTCGGCCAGAGTTGGCGTTGGTTCGGATAAGGGAAAAGCCAGAAAGCAGCAAGCCATACACGACCGGTGTGGGTCATAATGGTAATCCCCGCGGTCATTACCGCGAAAATGGTCATTGCCTCTGCTGAACGGTTGATCCCGGTACGCCACTTCTGACGGAACAGGAACAAAATCGCAGAAATGAGGGTACCAGCATGACCGATACCGACCCAAAATACGAAAGTGGTCACGTCGTTACCCCAACCTACCGGCTGGTTAAGACCCCAGAGACCGACCCCGGTCTTGAATGTCTGAAGCAAAAGAGTTGCTCCCACAGCGAATGCAAGCATTGCAGCAATGAAGCAAACCCACCATCTTCCGGTTGGAAACGTCTCCAACGGGCGAGCGACGTCATCCGTCAACTCGGCAAAGGTTCTTCCACCGGTGACATAAACCGGTACGAGTGGTTTTTCCTGATCGTGATTAACCGTGGTGGCCATTGTTTGCCTCCTCATGATGTTCGTGTCCGCCCTCAACGTTTCTCACTTTGGAGAGGTAATTGATTGCAGGTTTGGTGTTCAAAATCTCAAGTGAACGGAACGATCGTGGATGATTCTTCCATGCCAAAACAGCACTCTCAGAATCATTCACGTTTCCGAAAACAATTGCTTCTGTCGGACAGGTTTGTTGACAAGCGGTCTTCAGATCAGAATCCTTGATCTTGGTCTTCTTGTCTTTCGCATGGCTCTTCGCCTCATTGATGCGCTGAACGCAGAAGGTACATTTTTCCATGATCCCTCTGGAGCGGACAGTGACATCCGGGTTCCAAACCATGTTCGCTGTGTCTTTGTATTCCTTCCAGTGATCCAGGAAGTTGAAACGACGAGCCTTGTATGGACAGTTGTTCTGACAGTAACGAGTTCCTACACAACGGCTGTAGGTCATCTGGTTGAGCCCATCTTCACTATGTGAAGTCGCCACTACCGGACATACGGTTTCACAAGGTGCGTTTTCACAGTGCTGACACATCATCGGCTGGAACACGACTTGTGGAGAGTTCTCATCGCCACTGTAGTAGCGATCGATGCGGATCCAGTGCATTTCGCGGCTTTGACGAACACGATCGCGACCTACGGTCGGAATGTTGTTCTCAGCCTGACAGGCGATCACACATGCACCGCAACCGGTACAGGAGTTCAGATCCACACCCATCATCCAACGGTATGGGTTCTTCGCATAATCCACCGGAGGAGCCCAAAGAGTCGGAACTTCCTTCAGTTTCAAGTGCGGATCAGTGTGCATTGCCGCTTCCGGATCCTTCTTGAACTGACCAATGGTGATGTCGTTCAGGATCGGACGACCTTCCGTGCGGAAGTGTCCTTGAGTCATTGCCAATTCATATTTCTTGCCTGTTTTGGTGATGCTGACCACCATACCGGAAAGTTGCAAGCCGTTGTTCGCATCCGCTTTCGCAGCCTTGAATGCGTTCACACCGACATTGTTACCCACTTTTCCTGAAGCAGTGCGACCGTAACCCAAAGCAAGCGTTCCCGCTCCCTTTGCAATTCCAGGCTGAACGAACACAGGGACTTCAAAGCTGAATCCTTCGCCCTTCACCAACACCACATCATTTGAAGTGATGCCAAGTTCTTTGGCATAAACAGGACCGATATTGAGATAGTTGTCCCAGGTCACAGTGGAAATCGGATCCGGCATCTCCATCAACCATGCGTTGTTCGCATTCGAACCATCACCCATGGAAACACTGCTATACAAACCAAGAACCATTCCGGTTCCTTCGAGAGCAGGACCTTTTTTGGACTGTCCAAGACTCAACGGCTTCAAGACGGTAATCGCATCTTTTGCCGCCTTCAGGCTGGATACATTGAAAGAGCGTTCTTTCGCAGAAGAGGCCTTGTTTACCAAAACGCCCTTTTGGAGAGAAGTTTCCCAGAAATCAACAAAGGACTGCCCCTTGCCAAGCTGAGGGAACATGGACTGTTTCCAGTTCTCCTTGACGAAATCATAATAACCGGCCTTCGTATTTCCAGCCACTTGAGCGAGCAATCCGGTAGCAGGAATACCTGCTCTGACCAACCCCATGATCACCTCTTCGAAGCTACGGGTGTCATGGATCGGAGAAATCGCAGGCTGTTGCAGAGTGTGCACGGATGCACGAGGATGCGCATCTCCCCAGCTTTCGAGATAATGGCTTTCAGCCAAAACCACATCGGCATGCTGTGCGGTTTCATCCACTCGATCGGCAATCGCCACCACAGTTTTCACTTTCTTCATTGCATCCGCGAATGCATCGCCTGCAGGAAGGAAGTACACAGGGTTCAACCCCTGAATGATGAGAAGATCCACTTTTCCAGCATTCATTTCGGATTGAAGTTCAAGAAGCGCCTTCACATTGCCGGATGCCACCACGTGATCGGCAGTTCCATCAACCGTTTTGCCTTCGTTCTCAAGGTTGCTGTTGATCAGGTTCACTACCGCCTGAAGGGCTACAGAGCCACTGCCCACTACCAGGCTTTTTCCTTTTGCTTCAACAAGATCTGAAGCGACTTTTTTCACTTTTGCAACGTCGAGACCGCCAGCCTTCGCCAACCACTCTTCCATTTTTCCGGAAAGCATCGCCTGAACATCCGCATTGCCTGCAAACTTTCCTTTTTTCTGAACCACGATCATCTCGTGCGCAACAGCAACCGCTGCCGCTACTTCAGTTCCAGGAATCACCGCAAACCGTTCATCAGAACTCGCACCGGTGATGCTCATATTGGATTCAAAAACATAAAGCTTGGAAAGATTGTCTGAAGCCTTGTTCAACTTGCGCTTCTTGGACCACTTGGATGCATTCCCCAGTGTATCGCCCCATGTGCCCAGGAAATCAGCACTGAAGGAAACAACCACATCCGCCTGATCGAATGCATAATTCGGAATGACTGCATTACCGTATGAAGCCTGCTGGCCGTCAGCAACATCACCCATTCCGATCGGATCAATCTCGGTCCACTTGATATTGGAACCTGCAGCCATGAATTCCTTCATGAGGCGGCGAGTACTCTCACTGTTATGAGGAGCGGTGACCACTCTTACGTTCTTAGAAGCCTTGATTGCGGCTGCGATCATCGCATCCACCTCAGACCAACCAGTGGTGGATTTGCTACCTGACTTGGTCCCTTTCATTGGGGACTTCAGGCGCTCAGGATCATACAGTCTCAGCAATGAAGCCTGCGCTCGAGCGCTGAGGGAACCATTGGAGTAAGGATCCAACTCGTTTCCTTCCAGCTTGATTGGACGCCCCTCACGGGTTTTCACCACGATACCGTAGCTATTGGAGCCTTCGGTATAAGTCGAAGCATAAAAAAGCGGAACCCCTGGCGTCAGCTCTTGTGGCTGAACCACATAAGGAATGATCTTGTTCACTGGGCGACGTGCACACGCAAAGCTCGCCATCGCCATGCTCGCACCCATGATCGTGAGAAAGTCACGACGAGAAACGCCAGCCTTGTCCAAATTCTCGATTTTTTCCAATGTTTCGATCGGCTTGTCGTAAAACTCCTGGCTACGACGCTCCTGAATCGCCGGATCACTCCAGTAATCAGGCGTCAATTCTTCCATCGAAACCCAGTGGCGGGGTTTTTCGAACTTCGTTTCGGTTTTCATTTCGGTTTGCTTTTCCATCTTGATGATTCTCCGATGAACTAAAATTAATAGTGGCAGGTGTTACAGCTGAATGGCGCAACAGCTTCATGCCCGTCTGGATTTTCCGGGTAAACATTCTTGCGAACATTCTTCGGTGTTTCGAATCCACGGTGACAATTCAGACACCAGCCCATGGTGAGCGGCTCAGCCTGATAAACACGATCCATCTCTTTGATGTTTCCGTGGCAGGTCTCGCAAGCCACACCTTTTGCAAGGTGGCGCTTGTGATTGAAGTGGGCGTGATCCGGAAGCTCATGAATGCGCACCCATTCAATCGGCTTGCCTTCTTCGTAGGATTTTCTGATTTTCTGAATCCATGGACTGTCTGTTCTCACCACCGAGTGACAGTTCATACA
The DNA here is from genome assembly GCA_040379745.1 of Bdellovibrionales bacterium. GTDB lineage: Bacteria > Bdellovibrionota > UBA1018 > UBA1018 > CAIMNF01 > CAIMNF01. The sequence continues at coordinate 8,446 of JBEIKL010000022.1, forward strand.
GGTGGAAAGACTCGGGACACCCGCATGATTGGATTTATATGCGGAAGTGTGACAATAACGGCACTCGATCTTGAACGTGCCGGCATGCAACTTGTGACTGAAAGGAATGGGCTGTTCTGGTTGATAGCCTTGATTGGACGTTCTTGGCAGAACTTGCCAAGTGGCAATCAAAAGCCCAGAAATAACGATAACTCCGAAAAGCGCAAATTTGCGCAGACCTGCGTTCATGCTTGGTCGCTCCATCTTCAAATAAGTTTATGTACTACTTTGGAATGCCAATAGATTAAGAGACTTGCGGTGTTAAGGCAATGACGATCTCATGACAATTCAAAGTTCTATGAACTCCATATACCAAACCATATTTGTCATGATTGTATTTTGACGGTATTTACCGGCCGGATTTATTTTTTTCTTCATCCAGCTTCTGAAACAAAAGATCAACGGGGGTATGCAACTTCTTTTTTGCATTGCATTCCTTACAGGCTGGCACCAGATTATTCTTAATCGATTGGCCGCCCCTCGCCAATGGCACCAAGTGGTCCATGGTCAGCTCTTCCGGTTTGAATTTCTGTTCGCAATAGTGACAGATCCCACGCTGGACCTTTTCATTCCACCAAGGGGATTTCCTCAACTTCCGAGCCTTGTCTCGCTCGGCCTTGATCCTTTTCGGATCCGTATTTTCCCTGTCCAGGATGTAATAATCGTCGCTCATTCGTTCCTCAAAATAAAAAAGGCCGGTAAGCAGCCCCCATCGGAACCGTACCAGCCTTTTTTTAACAGATCTTGATGAAAATTACATCACTTCCAGTAACTTCTTCGCTTCCGCATAGAACTTCTTGCGGTTCGCAAGAGGAGCGATCTGGTACAGTCGGATGATGTCATTGAGCTGAGAATCCTGAGCGGTCGCAGCCACAGCACTTGCCGCTTCCTTCACGGATGCGAGAGCAGTGCTGGACTTGGACACTTTCTTGCCCTTGGAAGTCGCCATGAAGCTCTTGAAATCTGCACGGATGGACAGGTTTGCAGCCTGAAGCTCATCCATAGGGATTTCAAGAAATCCCGCCAACTTCTCCGCCTTGTCCCAAGGCAAAGGAGCACGGCCATGCTCAATGTTGGAAATGAATTGAACGGAACACTTAACCGCCTTGGCAACATCATTCAATCCCAGACCCTTTTCAAAACGCTTTTTGCGAATTAGATCTCCGAGCGGACCGAACGAACGCTTGTCAGTTGACTTACCCTTTGGACGACCTCTTTTCATATATACTCCTTGTTGATGAGGTTGAACTAACTTTTTTTCTTCAACTGTTTTCGTTGATGAAGTGGGGTCAACTAATCATGTTTAATCCTATTTTTCAACAATAATATTTTAATAATGTGTTTTTTTATCTAACCTGCATAGAGGCCTGAAATCATTCACTTTTAACCAATCAAATTCCCGACCCTCAAACCATAGTTTTGATGAGATTAGGGTTGTTTAATGAATCAAGCCTTGGAATAGACATTGAAGGAATATTGGAATTTCGATGCAGAATCCTGCCCGTTTCTGGACGAAATCCTATTGAAATCAGAGCGTTGCAAAGCACCATTCCGATAGAACGGGAATCGCGCATCCCCCTCCACTTCGGTATCGACCTCGGTCAACCAGACTTCATCCAATTGATCAAAGGCAAGCTCGTAAATCTGGGCTCCTCCGATGATGAAAATGATCTTCGAATCATCTTCACGGTATTTGGTCTGAAAAACCCGAATTGCCTCATCGACGGAGGCAAACAAACTCACTTTTCCAGAATACTGGGGCTCGGGAATCCAGTCAGCATTTCGGGAAATCACGGCATTCTCACGATTCGGTAACGGTCGCCCCATGGAATCATAGGTTTTTCTGCCCATGATCACTACGTGTCCCTTCGTGGATTCACGAAAAAACCGCATATCCTCCGGAATATCCCAAGGCAATGAGTTCTCGCTTCCGATCACTCCGTTTTTTGCAACTGCCGCAATCGCGACCACTTTCATCTCAGAACCTTTCCACCATCAGATTGCAACCGGAGCCTTGATCGCAGGATGTGGATCATATCCTTCCAACTGGAAGTCCTCGTACTTGAATCCAAAAATATCTCTCACGTTTGAATTGATTTTCATGACCGGCAGTGGGCGTGGCTCACGAGAAAGCTGCAACATGGCCTGTTCAATGTGATTCGAATACAGATGCAGATCACCGAATGTATGGACAAAGTCACCGTACTTCAGTCCGCACACCTGAGCCACCATCATGGTCAGGAGTGCGTAACTGGCAATATTGAACGGAACCCCCAGGAAAAAGTCGGCAGAACGCTGATACAACTGGCAAGAAAGCTTTCCATCCGCAACATAGAACTGAAAAAATGCATGGCAAGGAGCGAGTGCCATCTTGTCCAACTCGCCGACATTCCATGCGCTGACGATCAAACGACGGGAATCGGGATTTTTCTTGATCTGATCAATGACCGAGGAAATCTGATCGATCACTTTTCCATCGGCATTTTTCCAGGATCTCCATTGTGCGCCATAAACAGGCCCGAGATTCCCATTCTCATCCGCCCATTCATCCCAGATGGATACGGCGTTTTCCTTCAAATAGGCGATATTCGTTTCGCCCTTCAGAAACCAGAGCAACTCATGAACGATGGATTTCAAATGAACCTTTTTCGTCGTGACCAACGGAAATCCCTCATTCAGATCAAAACGCATCTGAGCACCGAAAAGACTTCTGGTTCCCGTACCGGTACGGTCCGATTTGGCAACGCCTTCTTCAAGAATTTTTTTCATCAAATCCTGGTAAGTTTTCATGCTGACAAGGTTGTCATCCTCGTTGCGAAAATGGAAGCCCTCTGCTAACTTTTTGAGCAAGCAATATGGATCTTTCCCGACTCAATCCTGAACAACTCAAAGCAGTGCTCCATGTCGAAGGTCCACTCCTGATTCTAGCCGGTGCTGGTAGTGGTAAAACCAACACCATGACTCACCGGATTGCTTATCTAATTTCACAGAAAAAAGTTCCGCCTTCACAGATTCTTGGACTTTCTTTTACAAACAAGGCTTCAACCGAGCTGAAAGAACGGGTAAAGAACCTGGTCAAAAAAGTCGCGGGAGAGCGCGCCGCTAAAGGCCTTGTCGTTTCCACCTTTCACAGTCTCTGCGTACGGATCTTGCGTGAGTTCGCCCCATTGATCGGCTACACTCAGAGCTTCACCATTCTCGATACATCCGACCAAGAGTCCATCGTTCGGGAAATCCTGAAGCACATCAACATCGATGCGAAAAAATTCGACCCTTCATGGGTTCTTTTTCAGATCGGACAGGCAAAAAACAAGTTTTTGACCGGAGACAACGCCGCACAATTTTTTGATACCTTGAAGGGGCCGAAAATCGCATATGACGATTACTCGATCGCTCTACAGAGTGTATTTCCCCGCTATCAGGAACGCTTGCGTCTTCTGAATGCGATGGATTTCGACGACCTCCTTTTCAATACGGTCACCTTACTCGAAACGCATCCCGATGTACGCGAAAAGCTTTCCCGGCGTTTTCGTTACATCCTCGTCGATGAATATCAGGACACCAACCCATCCCAGTTCCGCTTATTGGAAGCGCTGACCAGTACTCACCATAACATTTGCGTGGTGGGAGACGATGATCAATCCATCTATGCATGGAGAGGTGCCGATCCGGCTCACATTCTTCATTTTGACCAACATTTTCCAGGAACAAAACGAATCATCCTCGATCAGAATTATCGCAGTACTGAAATGATCCTGAAGGCCGCCAACGAAGTCATCGCCAAAAACTCCAAGCGATTTGACAAGCGACTTTGGTCCGACAAAGGCCTGGGAGCACCGATTCACATGATTGCCGTGGAAGACGATCGTGCCGAATCCCAGATGGTTGCCGAGGAACTGGTAAAAAAAGAGGAAGAAGCGAAACTCAACAACGTCCCCCCCCGCTGGAATCGTTACGCCATCCTCTACAGATCGAATATGCAGTCCCGGATTTTCGAGGAAGCACTGAGACTCCAACACATCCCTTACAAACTCGTTGGCTCGATGTCGTTTCTTGACCGCAAGGAAGTCAAAGACGTCCTCTGTTATTGGAAATTGGCAATCAACCCGAATGACGACACCGCCATCCGACGGATCATCAACTGGCCAGCGAGAAGTATCGGCAAGACATCGATTGAAAAAATCAACACGCACTCCGTTCAACAAGGCATCTCCTTTTTCGAGGCGATGAACGATCACCTTGTTCTCCAACAACTGAATGAGAAAGCGCGAGCGGGCATTCAAGGGCTTTCCGTGATCATCAGCGGAATGCGCCAGCAACTCCAGGAAATCAACCGCGCCAATCATCTCGGCATGGATGGAGAGTTCCTCCAGGCAGTTTCCCTGTGGGCGAAAAACTCGCTGGAAAAACTCGGAATCAAGCAGGCATTGATCGAAGACGAAGAAGATCCGGCAAAAGCCCAACGTCGCTTTGAAAGCGTGGAGGAACTGGCTAATTCGATCGGAATGATGGATCTGCCTCCCTACGATCCTGAAAAACCGACTACCGGTGAAAATCAGATGCAGGAATACCTCTCTTCTTTGGTGCTCAATGCGAAAGAGGAAGAAGACGATTTCAACGAAGACAAAAATGCTGTCACGCTGATGACCCTTCACGGCTCAAAGGGCCTGGAGTTTCCCATCGTTTTCCTCGTTGGTCTGGAAGACGGCTGCCTACCGCATCAACGCAGCATTGACGAAGGCGATGACCTCTCCGAAGAGCGCCGTCTGTTTTATGTCGGTATCACCCGTGCACAGGAAGAACTCTACCTTTCCCGCGCCAAGAACCGAATTCGTTACGGTAAAGCAGTTCCTCGTAATCCTTGCCGTTTTCTTGCCGATATTCCAGCGGATATCATTCTTGAGCGTGACGAATCCTCAACGCCCAGCTTCCAATCTGAAGAGGCAAAAAAACGTCACGAGGAAGAAGTGGCGAACTTTTTTGCCGAGATTCAACAAAGACTGAAATCTCCTCGCTCTTGATCCGAAAAGGTTCAAGAGAGGTGTTTTTCTGGTCTTTAAATCAATCATTTCCACATTTGTCTTAATCGCACTCACTGCCTGTTCTTGGGGTGGGAAAGTTCACATCCAGGGTGTCGACATCATCGAGTCCATGGAAAATGACCAAAAAATCATTGAATGGGAGAGCATCCTTTCCATTGGTAATTTGAGGCTTCCTGAAAAAGCAATCACACTCACCGCTCCTGATCGCACTCCCATAGGAGAATTGACTTTTCAGCGTCTGAAAGACGGTACTGACCGTATTTCCGCAAAAATCAATCATACGATTGCCCTGCGACACCATCCACTCTCCTCACTCATTCTTCCGAACGGAAGCAAGATCATGACTACGGGGCCTTCCGAAATTCCGGTAATGGAAATTCCTTTGTTCGAAAACTCAAGACTCTATTTCGGAACGGATCTCACAGGAACAACCCTATCCGGAATCGCCATCAACCTACCCGCATTTGATCGAATCTTGTCCATGTTTCCCGAATCCGGAATACTCAATCACATCGAGTTCCACCATTCCGCCATTTCCGGATCGGCTGGAATTTACAGGTCTAAATCGACTGGAAACAACGGTGTTTTTCTGATCGCCCGCAGAACAACCAACCCCTCCGCTTTTGAATCCGACCATTCCCCAGAGGCATTCACCAAGGCGATTACCAAAATCACCAGAAACCCTGCCTCGAATAAACCATTTACGACAGCAAGCCTGGTTTCACAATTACGATTGAATTACCTTCTGGGCAGAAATGCCACTGTACGCATCAAATAACCCGTAGACCTTCACTGAGTTTGTGCTAAATTGTTTTTGATAAACAGTTTCAACAAAGGAGCGTTCACAATGGTACTTTTCTCAGGAGCATCCGCAGAGTTCTGGATGCGTTACATTCACTACGTATTCGGCATTCTCTGGATCGGTCATCTTTACTACTTCAATTTCTCTCAAATGGGCTTCATGGCAGAAACCGATGCCCCGACCAAGTCCCAAGTATTCCAAAAACTCACACCAAAAACCATGTTCTGGTTCCGTTGGGGTGCGATGTTCACCTTCCTTTCCGGCTGGGGCATGGTATTCCATAAAGCAGCTGGAAACCCTGCCGCTTTCACTTCCGGTTGGGGAACGGTCATCCTCACTGGTGGAATCATCGGAACACTGATGTTTCTCAACGTTTGGCTGATCATCTGGCCGAACAACAAGATCGCCATTGAGAACGCCAACCGCGTTGCCAAGGGCGAGTCGGCAATTCCAGGAGTCGCAGACCTCATGGCTCGTGCAGCAGTTGCTTCCCGTACCAACACTTTGTTCAGTATGCCGATGTTGTTTTTCATGGGTGGCGCATCCCATCTGCCACTGGTATTGAACCCGGAAAAGAGCCTGGTTCCATATTGGACTACTTTCGCGAGTGTTGTTGGTCTGATCCAGCTCAATGCCATCAAGGGTAAAATGGGCGCGCTTCAAAAACTTGTGGCAGCGATCCACTTCGGACTCGCTTTGGCATTCGTGCTTTACCTTGCGATGGAGTTCCTCGCAGCATAATCAAAGACTGAAAAATTGGAATCACAAAAGCCTCTCATGGTTTCCATGGGAGGCTTTTTTACATTCTCAACTCAGAGCGCAAATACAAAAAAACAAAAACAGGCTTTTTTTCGTTTCAAAATCGCAGATAATGAAATCAAGAACATCGGATCATCAGGAATGGGGGTTGTCCATGTCATCTTTAGCTTGTCGATTCTTATTGCCCGCAATTTTCTTATTATCCTTCACGGATACCAGCGCTGCTTCCGTCGAAGACTCTTGCACACCGATCGACTTTCGGAAGAGCTTTCATCTGAAGATGAGGAATCAGAATCAGGTATCCTGGTGCTTTGCCCATTCCGCCGCGGACATACTCCAATTCGCACACCAACTTGACGAACAGGTTTCAGCGGCAGACATCGCGATTCTTTATAGTAAGTCTAACGCGTCTCGATTCATGACCTCCCTCAAGAAGTTACTGAACCGGAATTACGGAAAAATCCCCTCACAAACCGGATTCATCAAAATCGCATCAGACCTGGCTCTTAAGGATGGCTACTGTCCTGAATCGGCACTTCCTTCCGAGGAATGGAAAAAAATCACCTTAAATGGGGAAACCTCTCAGGTGGAGATCAGCAAGGCGATTCTTGAGCTCCTAAAACTCCACCAGGATGTGAAAAAAGGGAACTATCCGACCCCCGCATCCCTCCCTTGGCATTTTTCTTTCAAAAACATCGACCGTGAACGATTCTTTGATCTCCTCGAAATCAGCTCATCCAAAAACCTATTCCTGAAACTGAGGGAATTCGCTTGCGGCACGGAAATAAAAAAGTTCCCATTCCAGATCCGGACGGTTTTCAAAATCAATACAGGCAACATCCTCACTCAAATCGACTCCGAATTTACTCAAGGCAAACCCGTTACGATTGATTTCTTCGGAGATGTTCTTCGGAATACTGAAAACCCCAAAAAATCCATCGATGAACTTCACACTGTTTTGCTTTACGGCCGCAAATTCGATCCGGTTAAAAATGAATGTGTTTATTTGATCAAGGACTCGTATGGAGAGCAATGTACGAAATACGATGCATCGCTGGAATGTGAGTCGGGTTATGTCTGGATGCCCGGAAAAAAACTCCGTCGTGCAGCAACCAGCATCCTGACCGTCCGTCAAGAAGCTGGCGCATTCTAGCCAACCTGGACGTACTCAGAAAACCGATATTTTGAACTTCATCGTTTTGAATCGAACTGAGGCGGATGCCGGTATTCTAACGAATGAAAAAATAACTTAATTCGTTTTCGGTTCCACATTTTTCAAATTGTTCCCTTATAATCTTTAGAATGAAGACAGGATTTCTTCATTTAAGCATTCAGCTGATCACCCGCCTCACCGCTCCGATTCTTATGTTATCGGGTTGCGCAACTCCTCCCCATCAACAAAAAATCGATGATCTGATTAGCCGGAACTTTCCGCATACATCTTTGAATTCCTCTGAATATGCAAACCAGACACTAATAAATGCAGGAGTATCGCCTCAGTTTGTTCTCGATCTCGAAAAAAACTATTTGCGATCAAAATCTCACCTGCAACGCGACACGATCATCCAGATGAACGTTCTAGGATTCCTGAATCCCGGCGATCACTCGAAACACTTCAATCGCAATGCCGTTAAACACATCCGAAAGTTCATCAAAAAATACGGAAATACACTTCGAAAAACCGAATCCGAGTTCGGAGTTCCTAAGGAAGTCATTGCCTCATTACTGTGGGTGGAAACCCGTCATGGTAAGTCCATGGGGCAACATCACTTATCCGGAGTTTTCTATTCCCTGGTACAAGGATCACATCCGGATGTTGCGAAAATCGTCTTCAACGAATTACCGAATCGAAAGCCTTCCAGTACATCCAATGCGGCTAAACTCACCACTGATGAAATCCATCGAAAAGTTTCCGATCGGTTGTTGTTGAAATCCAAATGGGCCGCTGAACAAATCAAGGCCATAGAAACCCTTCATTTCAATCGTGATCAATCCCGTAAATTGACTGAAATCATGAATATTCGCTCCTCATTTGCCGGCGCATTCGGTTGCTCTCAATTCATACCTAGTAGCTATCAAAAATTTGCACGTTCGATCAATGAGCCCCAGACACCGAATCTCTTCGATCTGAAAGACTGCATTTACAGTGTTGGTAATTATCTGAAACAACATGGATGGGAAACTGACAATCAGGAGTCTCACGGCCAATCTTTATTTGAATACAATCGGGTACGTGATTACGGAGAGGTCATTCTTCGGCTTGCAGAAGCAGCAAAACAGTAACCGAAGTTCTGATCCTAAGATAACAATCGGATACACTAAATAAAAAAAGCCCCGACAGAAACTAATCAATCGGGGCTTAGAGTAAATAAAATGGGGGCATCGTGCTATTTTGACACCGAGCTACCTCGGCACTATCGTCGCCGCTGACGGGCTTAACTTCTGAGTTCGGAATGGATTCAGGTGGGACCCCGCCGCTAATGACACCCCCAAGCTTTTTGAACCAGATGGCTCGTAACCTTTGGGAAGGTCTTTAACAGAGTGATAGAGTGAATGGTGAGTTTAGATTTTAATAAATTTTTTGTACTTAAATTAAGGCAGAATCTGATTTTAGTCAGAAAGCTTTGAATAGGGAAGAGTAAGAGAATAACTATAACTTTTTAAAAAAGTTATAAAAATAAGCCTCCCGTCCGATTAGTATTAGTCAGCTAAATACATTACTGTATGTACACTCCTAACCTATCAACCCAGTAGTCTTCTGGGGGACTTCTAGAGAACTTAACGTTCTGGGAGAAGTTGTTTTGAGGCGAGTTTCCCACTTAGATGCTTTCAGCGGTTATCTCTTCCAAACATAGCTACTCAGCTACTGCCACTGGCGTGACAACTGACAAACTAGCGGTCTGTCCATCCCGGTCCTCTCGTACTAGGGACAGCTCCTCTCACTTCTCCAACACCTACGGCAGATAGGGACCGAACTGTCTCACGACGTTCTGAACCCAGCTCGCGTACCGCTTTAATTGGCGAACAGCCAAACCCTTGGGACCTGCTCCAGCCCCAGGATGCGATGAGCCGACATCGAGGTGCCAAACCTCCCCGTCGATGTGGACTCTTGGGGGAGATAAGCCTGTTATCCCCGGAGTACCTTTTATCCGTTGAGCGATGGCCCTTCCATACGGAACCACCGGATCACTTAGACCTACTTTCGTATCTGCTCGACATGTCCGTCTTGCAGTTAAGCACCCTTATGCCTATGCACTCTACAGCTGGTTTCCACTCAGCTTGAGGGTACCTTCGTGCGCCTCCGTTACTCTTTGGGAGGCGACCGCCCCAGTCAAACTGCCCACCTGACATCGTCCCAGGACATGATAAATATCTCTGGTGAGAACACTCAATTTTTCAGGGTGGTATTTCAACGTCGACTCCACCTAAGCTAGCGCCTAAGTCTCAAAGTCTCCCACCTATCCTACACAAAAAAACCAAGTGTTCTATATCAAGTTACAGTAAAGGTTCACGGGGTCTTTCCGTCTTGCCGCAGGAACACGGTATCTGCACCGCGACTCCAATTTCGCTGAGCCTCCAGTCGAGACAGTGGGGAAGTCGTTACGCCATTCGTGCAGGTCGGAACTTACCCGACAAGGAATTTCGCTACCTTAGGACCGTTATAGTTACGGCCGCCGTTTACCGGGGCTTAAATTCGAAGCTTCAGGGTTACCCCTTGACCTCTCCTCATGACCTTCCGGCACCGGGCAGGCGTCAGACCCTATACTTCCTCTTACGAGTTTGCAGAGTCCTGTGTTTTTGTTAAACAGTCGCTACCCCCTGGTTTGTGCCCCCGTCATCAGCTCCGAATCGCAAGGATTCTTCACCTACTAACGGGCTACTTTCTTCCGAAGTTACAGTAGTAATTTGCAGAGTTCCTTAACTGGAGTTCTCTCACGCGCCTGAGGATACTCTCCTCGCCCACCTGTGTCGGTTTCCGGTACGAGCAAATGATACACTCGCGTTCCTAGCTTTTCTTGTGTGCAGAGAATCTATGACTTCTGGAAGCATTACCCTCCTCGCATTCCCATCTCGGAGATAACTGTAAAGCGGATTTACCTACTCTACACCCCTACGTGGTTAGACCATCATCCATACAGATGGCTCATTAATTCTTTCACAGTCCCTAGTTCGCTCGTAACGTGTATCACTTGGTTTGGGAATATTAACCCAATCTCCATCGGTTACGCTCTATTCAGCCTCACCTTAGGTCTCGACTAACCCTGCCCGGACGAGCCGTGTGCAGGAACCCTTGGGCTTACGGCGAGGGGGATTCTCACCCCCTTTATCGCTACTCATGCCAGCAGCAGCTCTTGTCATACCTCCACCAGTGCTCTCGCTCTAGCTTCATCGGCTTAGACAATGTTCCTCTACCACGCCACATTCACGCGGAATGCAGCATCCGCAGCTTCGGTTTTATACTTCAGCCCCGTTACGTTTTCGGCGCAATGTCCCTCGACCAGTGAGCTGTTACGCTTTCTTTAAAGGGTTGCTGCTTCTAAGCAAACCTCCTGGTTGTCAGTGGAACATCACATCCTTTCCCACTCAGTATAAAATTTGGGACCTTAGCTAGCGGTCTGGGTTCTTTCCCTTTTGACGACGGAACTTATCTCCCGCCGTCTGCCTCCTTAAGGATTAAATTCATCGGCATTCGGAGTTTAATAGGGGTTGGTAACCCGGTAAGGCCCCTAGCCCATTTAGTGCTCTACCTCCGACGATTCTCTTAAAGACGCTACCTAAATAGCTTTCGAGGAAAACCAGCTATCACGCAATTTGATTGGCCTTTCACCCCTAAACACAACTCATCCGAGGACTTTTCAACGTACACCGGTTCGGTCCTCCACGCCCTGTTACGGGCGCTTCAACCTGGTCATGCTTAGCTCATCGCGTTTCGGGTCTAGTGCATGCAACTCATTCGCCCTATTCAGACTCGCTTTCGCTACGGCTCCCCCTGCAACGGGTTAACCTTGCTACATACACTAACTCGCTGGCTCATTATGCAAAAGGTACGCTGTCAGGCATTCTCCATTCGGAGCATAGCCCTCCAACTGCTTGTAGGCACGGGATTTCAGATTCTGTTTCACTCCCCTTAACGGGGTTCTTTTCACCTTTCCCTTACGGTACTATACGCTATCGGTGACATACGTGTATTTAGTCTTGGAGGATGGTGCCCCCGGATTCCCACAAGGCGTCTCCGACCCCGTGGTACTTGGGATACTACTAGCTACTGCGCAGATTTCACTTACAGGGCTTTCACCTTCTATGGCCCGGCTTCCCAGCCAGTTCTGTTATCTTGCAGCTCACACATTGTAGTCCCGCAACCCCTATAGAATTGCTTCTATAGGTTTAGACTCTACCCCGTTCGCTCGCCACTACTTGGGGTATCTCGTACTTGATTTATTTTCCTAAGGGTACTTAGATGTTTCAGTTCCCCTC
>JBEIKL010000023.1:0-20396 GCA_040379745.1 Bdellovibrionales bacterium
ACGATGTTCAGGAGGAAGCGATCACCGTGTTTCAACTCATTGGCAAAAAGATTCAAATCACCGATGAAGTTCTCACGAGAAAACGCGCCAGCCTGAAGCTCACTGTCACCGCTTGAGCCGTGAAGGATTTTCGTTTCCCATCCATGGGTTTTCATTGAATCAACGAACTTAGAAGATTCAATTTTTGAAGCTGAACGAAGCTTTTCATCACCGCCACCACCGATCACCAAAGTGACGTTACGCGCATGAGCGGCCATCGAAAAACCCAACAAGACCAACAACGATAAGAAACGGTAATAAGTATTCATCATGTGAATGAAAATACTCAGATCATTGAGTGTTGTCATTTTTTATTTAGTTACTATATAAAAATACAATTGCACTCATTCAGAAACCGATCACACCAGTCCGGTGATCTTCGGACCTAATCACGAATTCATTGATGAAAAAAGGAAGAGATTGAGCACATCGTTTCCGTACAAATCCAAAGAATTGGAAAAAAAATATTTCAAAACCAGAAGTGAAATTACCTTAACATCAAAAAAATCACGCGGAGAATAATGCGACGAAATACGCATTGAAATCACAATATTCCCGCAAAAAACAGCTGTTTTTCATCGGTTTTCAGCACTTCGATGAATCAGTACGGGCGACCCAGTTCCATCGAATATTTTCCCGGGGCGTAATTAGCCAAACGGATATGATGCAATTCTCGGTATTCCTTCGCACCGTTATGCGCGCTGGAAAACGGGTAAATCGCAATTCCACCGCGAGGAGTGAACTCACCGATGACTTCGATGTAACGCGGCTTCATCAGCTTCACGAGATCGTTACAGATCTTCTGCACGCAATCCTCGTGAAAATCGCCATGATTGCGGAAGCTGAAAAGATACATTTTCAAGGCTTTTGATTCGACCATTTTCTCGTCGGCGATGTAGTTGATGTAGATTTTTGCAAAATCAGGTTGCGAAGTGATCGGGCATAGCGAGGTGAATTCGGTGCAAACGAAAGTCACCCATTGGGTGCTCTTCGGATTCTTGTTTGGAAAGGACTCCAGAAGACCGGGGTCGTATTCGAAACCGTAATCGGTTTTCTTGTTGCCCAACTTCGTGACTTCTCCCATTTCCTTCTTGCTTCTACCTGCCATTCGAATCTCCTTCAGTGTAATCCATGTTTTTCTCAAAAGTCTCTTCCAGATAAAGTACAGAAAACAATGCCAGTGTGGTGACCGCGATCAGGGCGATCACACAAACAGTCACTATTCCAAGCAGAGGTGCTTGTTGTTTCATAAATAGCGAAAGTGGCACAACGGAAGCTCGTACCAGGTTTGGAATCAGCGAAGCCGCGGTCGAGCGGAAATTCACGCCGAACTGTTCGGCTGAAACGGTGACCAGCACCGCCCAATATCCCGAAAACAACCCAAGCGAAACGTAATAGAAATTCGCTTGTTCCGGTGAATTCCACTTCTGGGTCAGGAAGGAATAGCCCGCAAATCCACTCATGGCGATGAAAAGGTAAAGCACTTTTTTACGACTGCGCATGAACTGACTGGTCAATCCGCTGAACAGGTCACCAAGGACGAAACCGATATAGGAATAAAAAACGGCATCGGCCGCAGTGAGCTCAACGATCAACCCCTTCGCTTTTCCGATCTCCGGGGCAAAAGTCACCAGAATACCCAGCACGAAATAAATCGGAACTCCCGCCAAAACGGTAGCGAAAAACTTCACGGCGCGACGGCCATTTGCAAAAAATCGAAAAAGATTTCCGCGATCAGGATGGTCCATGTGTTTCTGGAAAATCGCAGATTCACGGACGGAAAACCGTAACAGCAAAAGTCCAAGCCCCATGAAGCCTGCAAGCATATAGGCACTTTTCCATTCCATGGTTTTACCCACCACACCGGCGGCAAGCCCCCCGGCAATACCCACTGTCGCCACGATCATCGTTCCGATCCCGCGACGGTTTTGCGGCAGTACTTCAGTCACCAGCGCGATTCCCGCACCGAGTTCTCCGGCCAATCCCAAGCCGGCAAAGAAGCGCAACCAGGCATACTGCTCAGGAGTTTGTACGAATGCGGTCGCCAGAGTGGCAAGAGAGTAAAGAATGATCGAACCAAAAAGAACGGAAACCCTGCCCCGACGGTCGCCCCATACTCCCCATAAAAGACCGCCGATCAACATTCCGACATTCTGAAAATTGAGGATACGCACACCGACAGACAACAGATCGGACTCAGGCACACCAATCGCAAGAAGACTCACTTTACGAAGCACGCTGAATAGCAGGATATCGAACAAATCAACGAAATACCCCAGCGCAGCGACGAGGACAAGTATCCAAGGATTTTTTTGTTGTGAATCAGACATATCCTGATTTTCACACAATCGGATTCAATGTCAAACAATCTCAACCCCTTAGGAACGATCGGTTCAGAGCATTCATTCCCGGATCACACCGTTTTTCTGGTAGCGCTTGATCCGAATGGGCATGCTTTGGGGAGGCGTCATGCCACCCATCGTTCGCAGACGCTCGAATTCGACGTCCAATCTGCTTTTGCTGACACCGGTACGGAGATATTCGTCGTATTCGCGTCGGATCCAATCCGGATAATTCTTCTGCATGGGCAACAGGTAGTTCTTGTCTTTGCACCAGAACACCGGAACCTCTTCCGAAAGGGTGAACTCCACCCAATCGGCTTGGTCGTTCAAATCCATCCACAGTTCGCTTGCTTTCACATTCGGCGTGGTAAACATCGAACCGGTCAGATCCTGATACTCCAAACGCGCATGCGGTGATGGATCAATGAATGGGCGCGGTCCGGAACGAAGGGACTTCGATGCGACGATCGCATCGACTGCATCACGGGTGTAATGACGGAACACGGTTTGCCCCTGATGATTCACCCGACGGAACCCCGGGGGAACACCATAAACATAAATCAGGTCCTGCTGATCCATTCCGGATGAAATCACCTTGCGGGTGGATCGGCCCGGATCCAAGCGCGAAAGGCGATCGGCCATGCGATGGGAATAGACGAGTGTGGAAACTTCACCGCCACCGGCAAGAGAACTGATGGCCCTGGCAAAATCCCCATCACAGGAATTTTTCTCCGCGCGTGCGGAAAAAATGACCATGCTCATCGAAGCAAAACAGACAAAAACGAACCAAGACAAGCTCGATGAAGGGATCCGAATGAGACTCACATCTTGAGTTTAGCACCACCTGAATTTCGAAAAAATCAATGAAAATCCTGATCTGCCCCAAGTCATAAAACCTCATCATTTCAGTGTGTTTTGCAAGCCATCGGAATGAAAGGGATTCCAGATTCAATGAATTTGATTTAAAAATAAATTATCTTACGCTCCCCCTTCAGCGAGTAAACGCGGTATACTGATCAAGTGATGTAGCTAAGTGAAAGGAGGACTTTCATGAACATTAAGGTCACTTACAAGCATCTCGAATCGACTCCGTCTCTCGACGAAATCACCCACACCAAATCAGAAAAGCTGAAGAAGTATTTCGACGGCAAAATCAATCTGAATTGGAGTTTCACGGTGGAAAACAAATCCCACGTGGCTCACTGTCACTTGACCGGAAGCCATATGGATTTCTTTGCCGAGGCAACGACCGAGTCAATCTACAGCGCGATTGATGAAGTGGTCAGTGCCCTGGAAAAACAGGTTCGCAAGAACAAGGAGCAACTGAAGAATCATCACTACAAGAAAATCCGGGTGGCCTGACCACCGGATTTCAGACAATTGATTTCAAGGAATGGGCGCAAGGCACAAGGTGTGTTTTGCGCCTTTTTCATTTTCGAATCAGACGAAGCGTTTCGACTGTTTCGATGCAAGCAAGAGCGGCCTCGCGACCCTTGTTGTGAGGTTCATGCTCGCCTTTCACCGCGGATCTGACTTCTGCTTGCTCATCTGTGTAGGTCGTGATGATCCCGAACGCGATCGGCACCCCGGTTTCAAGCATCGTTTCCTGAATGCCCATGGTGGCCCCCAGACTGATGAACTCAAAGTGGGCGGTATCGCCCTTGATCACGCACCCCAGGCAAATCACGCCGTCATAGCGGCCGGTTTTGACCAAAGTCTTGGCAATCAGTGGAATCTCGAACGCACCCGGAGCATCAAAGAATTCGACATTCTGAAGCTCGATTCCTTTTTCCGCAAACACTCGCAGGGCGCCTGCGCGCAATCCGCCGGTGACTTCGGTATTAAATCGACTGACAACAACAGCTAGCTTCATCATGTGCTTGATCCGATCCAGTGTTTGAATTTTTCCCGTTTGGTTTGGAGGTATTTTGAATTTTCGGGATTCGCGCCGACCAACAATGGGACGCGTTCTGACACTTCGATGCCGAATGATTCGAGTTCCCGAACTTTTTCCGGATTATTGGTCAGAAGCCGAACGCGGCTCCAGTCCATCGCCTTCAGAATGCTTACCGCCTCGTGATACCGGCGTTGATCCGCATGAAAGCCAAGAGAGAGGTTCGCCTCCAGCGTGTCTTGTCCCTGGTCCTGTAAAGAGTAGGCTTCGATCTTGTTCCAGAGTCCGATTCCGCGGCCTTCCTGATTCTTGAGATAAATCACCGCACCGCCATCCGGGTCGGCGGAGATCATCTGCATTGAAAAGCGCAACTGTTCGCCGCAATCACATCGTAGCGAACCCAGCGCATCGCCCGTGAGGCATTCGGAGTGAACGCGAACCAGCGGGTTTTTTCCGGTTTTTTCAGTGAAGATCACCGAGTGCTCGGCACGGGTGAACGGATTTCGGAAGCTGCGGATCTGGAAGGAATGTCCGCCTTCTACGGAGTTCCGGCTGGGAAATTGCGCCGAAGCGCCGCCCTCCAGATAGTTCAGGTGCTCCACTTGGTGGGCGATCAACTCATCGATCGTGATGATCGGAATCTGATACGTTTCTGCGAACTGATCCAGATCCGACCGACGGGCCATGGTTCCGTCTTCGTTCATGATCTCGCAGATCACGGCCGCAGGCTGAAGGCCGGCGAGTTTGCAAAGTTCGATTGAACCTTCGGTGTGACCGGCTCGCTCGAGCACTCCACCCGGAGCTGCACGCAATGGAAACACATGCCCCGGTGCGATGATGTCTTTTCGTGTGGATGCTGGATTTGCAGCAACTTGAATGGTGTGCGCACGATCCTGCGCTGAAATCCCGGTTGAGATTCCGTGAGCGGCTTCGATTGAAACGGTGAATGCGGTTTTTCGCTCGGTTTGATTATCTTGCACCATCGGCGGAAGACCCAAGCGATCCACTTGTTCCGCTTCCAAAGCAAGGCAAACCAAACCACATGCTTTGCGGATCAGGAAATTGATTTTTTCCGAAGTGGCGAACTCTGCAGCCAAAACGAGGTCACCCTCGTTCTCGCGGTCTTCGCTGTCAACAAGGATCACCATCTCCCCTTTTTGGAGAGCTTCAATTGCGGCTTGAAGTCTAGGTGCGAGCACTGAAGTTTTCGGCATACTTGGCTAATATATCTACCTCAATGTTGACCAAATCGCCAGACTTTAAATCAGGTAAAGCGGTATGGGACCAAGTATGAGGAATGATCTGGAAATGAAGTACATTTCCATGAATTTCATGGATCGTTAGGGAAATACCGTCGAGCGAGATCGAACCCTTTTTTACACAGTATTTACGTAGTTTTGGTTCCTGAAGCTCTACCGCAAGATCATAGTAGTCCTGTTCGGAACCGCGACCTGCATCCACCTTTTGCACAAGAGTGACTTGAGCCACCCCGTCCACATGCCCCTGCACCCAGTGCCCCGAAAGACGATCTCCCATGCGCAAGGATCGCTCGAGATTGACCATTGCCCCCGCCTTGAGCCGGGAAAGCGCCGTGCGCTTCACGGTTTCCGGGGCCAGGTCGAAGGTCATCCAATCCGTACCCTGAGCCGTGACGGTCAGGCAGACGCCATTGTGAGCAATGCTTTCGCCCAATTCGACCGGATCATCCGAGATGAACGGCTTGGTCATCTTCAGCGTGAACGACTGATCCGAAGTCGGTTGGAATTCCAAAACACGCCCCACTTTTTGAACGATACCGGTAAACATCAGATCCCCCGAATTCCTTCCATGGGTGTCAGCTCAGCCGCTTTTTTTGCCGGAAACCAGGAAGCCAACAAGACAATTCCGAAGGAAACCAGCGGCACGCCGATGAAATATTCCCATTCGAACGAAACCGGCATGGTGCGATCGTAGTAAACATCAGGCAACGTGATGATTTCAGTATTTCGAAGCAATACACAGACCACAATCGCGATCGCCGTGCCCCATGCAACGCCCAAACCGCCGATCAGAACTCCCTTCCAAATGAAGACACCCGAAATCTTCTTAGAGGTGGAGCCCATGATTCGCAAAATGGTCACGTCCCTGATTTTTTCCTGAACCATCAGGGTCAGTGTGGAAACGATGTTCAAGCTGGCGATCATCACTGTGAATAACAGGATCATGAACATGGCGATGCGCTCGAGCTTCATCGATGCGAACAGGCTGGAATTCAAATCATACCAATCCTTCATTGCCATTTCAGGAATCAGGGATTGATAAGTGTCTTTCAATGAGCGCGCACCGGAAGCATCCTTCAAGGTCACTTCAACCTCGGTCACCATCGCTCGACGGCGAACAAAACTTTCCATGTTCGAAATCGGCGTATAAGCCACATTCAATTCCTGCTCTGGAGAACCGAATCGGTAGATCCCCTCGACCACAAATCGCTTCATGCGGGGAATATTCGAAAACGGTCCGTCCATCATCGACGGACTGATCACGGTGATCGGATCACCGGGAATCAGCGCCAAATCGTCGGCCAGTTCCTTACCGATGAAAATTCCCGGCAGTCGCTGGCCATCACCCTCGTTGCGATCGATCAACATCTGGGGCATTGCCCGATCCGATGTTTTTTCCTCCAGCGCCTTCATGCGGGATTCTCCCGCACCCTTCAGCAGAACTCCGGCAATCTTGGTTCCGTGACGGACGATCACTTCGGTTGACAACATCGGCGAAAGAGCAGCGACTTTGGGATTGCCCTTCAAGGAAGCAAAAGCGGGCAGGGAATCCAAGCCACTCAACGGAATCATCCCGTTCTCAAATCTCGGGAAATCCGCCTTGGGTTGCAAAAGCAGGTGCAGATCCGTGGAAACGAGTTTTTTGGCAAGCTGAAGTTCGAACCCCTTCATCACGGAAAGGACGACGATGATCGCGGCAACACCCAACCCGATTCCCCCCATGGAAAGAGAGGTGCTCAGACTGAGGAACTTCGAGTTCTTTTTCGCCTTCAAGTACCGACGGGCGATGAAGCGAACCCAATTCATGCGTAGAAAGAGCCTTTTTGAGCGACTTTCTTGAGTGCATCAGAAGGTGCAAAGCGCATGCCGTATTTTTTCTCCAATTCCTCCAGACGAGTCACCACCTTGGAAACACCCAAGGAATCCGCATAGCGAAGCAAGCCACCGCGGAACGGAGGGAATCCCGTACCCATGATCATACCCAGATCGACATCGGCCGGTGTCTCCACCACTTTCTCTTCGAGACAACGGGCCGCTTCGTTGATCATGCTGAACACGCAACGGGCAACGATTTCTTCCGCAGGGATCTTACCGTGAACCGGACTCACTCCGAGCAGGGAATAGATGTTCGGATCGAGATTCTTCTCTTTCTTGTCCTTGCCACTGTAAAGGTAAAATCCAACGCCGGTCTTTTTGCCGAGACGTTTTTGTTCCAGCAGTTTTCCGAAAGTATTCGGTGTGCTCATGCGATCACCGAAAGCATCATGAAGGATGTGCCCCACCTTTTCGCCGACATCCAAGCCCACTTCATCGATCAATTCGATCGGCCCCATCGGCATACCGAAGTCCAGCATCGCCGGATCCATTTCCTCGATGCGGACACCTTCCGAAACCATGATTGCCGCTTCGGTCAGGTACGGCATCAGAAGACGGTTCACCAGGAATCCCGGGGAATCCTTCACGACAATCGGCGTCTTTCCGATTTGCTTGCTGAATTGGAAAACCTGGGAAACAGCCTGATCGGAAGATTTTTCTCCTCGAATCACTTCCACCAGCGGCATGCGATGCACAGGATTGAAGAAGTGCATGCCCGCGAATCGCTCTGGCTTGCGCATCACACTTTGCATTTTGGTCACGGACAGGGATGAGGTATTGGTTGCGATCACACACTCATCGTGGACGAAGTTTTCCAATTCCTTCAGGACGGATTGCTTGACTTCCATTTTTTCGATGACGGCTTCGATCACCACTTCGGCACCCTTGAATCCATCAAAGGTCGTGGTCGGCGAAATGCGATTCAGTTTCTGTTCGAATTGGCGCTGATTGATGGATTTACGTTTCAAAGATTTCTTGAAGAGGGACAATGCGGACTGAACACCGATTTCCAATCCTGGCAAGCCGATGTCCTTCATCACCACCGTAACGCCCTTGTCAGCAAGCAGGTGGGCGATTCCGCCCCCCATGACCCCTGCCCCGAGCACAGCGGCTGTAGTAACTTTCTTGGTATCAACCGTTTTGCCTTCGGTGAGACCGTTTGCCTTTTTCACCCCCTCAGTGAGGAAGAACAACTGCACACAAGCCTTGGAAACATCGGTGACCGCCAGCTCGCCGAAAGCCTCGGCTTCGATCTTCAGGGCCTCGTCACGCTTTTTGCCGCGGAAGTTCGCTTGATAGTGAGTGCCGATTTCGCAGATCACGCGGATCGCTTCCATCGGTGCGGGGTATTTTCCTTTGGTTTTTTCCAAAACACCTTCGCGCGCTTTTTTGAAAACAATTCCGCGCAGGAGCGGGCTTTCCAGCATGGATCCCATCGTTCCACCCATGCCACCCAGTTTCGGTTCTTTGGCGATGCGTTCGCGGCGTTTCAGTTTGGAGAGATTCGCCACCACCCAGGCATGCACACTTTCTTCGAAATTCTCTTTTTGCAGACAAGCGTCGGCAAGTCCTGCTTTGTAGGCTTTTTCGCCGGTCAGCGTCTTTCCGGAAAGAATCAGGTCAAACGCCTGTGCGATCCCCACTTTCCATGGCATCCGCACACACCCCCCCATGCCCGGAACGAATCCGAGCAAGGTTTCCGGTAAGCCGATTCTTGCAGCAGGATCATTGGACATCACGATTGCGGCACTAGCCAGAGAAAGCTCGCATCCCCCCCCCATGCAGGAACCATTGATCGCCACGATCGTCGGCATGGGCAGGTCTTCCCATTCGTTCAAAAGATTTTGACCGATGCGCGCCAGCTCGGTTGCCTCTTCAGCGGTTTTTGCGGATTGGATCAACTGGATGTCAGCACCGGCAATAAAGTTGCCCGGTTTTTTTGAAAACAAGATGACGGCTTCGAGATCGGTACGCCCCTTGAGCTCACCGACCAAGGTTTTGAACTCTTCCATCACCTCGCGGTTGAACTTGTTTACCTTTTCGTTTTGAAGGTCGAAGTAGACATGGCCGATGGTGTTTTTTGCTTGAATCGAAAAGTGTTTCATACCAACAGTTTAAGACTGTTTGGCAGGCGACACAATTAATTCCTCGGATCAATCATCGATTTGGGTTTGATCTTGAAGTAGACGGGTTACCGCCGTTCCGGTGCCGATTGGATTGAGGATGCCCGGCGCAAAAAGATCCGCTTTCAAGGTCTCCCCATCCGCAATCAGCAGGGAGCGGACGGATGGAATACTGACACCCAGGCCGGAACAGGTTCGAATGCGGGTACCGCGATCAGATTTGCTGGCCAAAACCTCGGCAGTACTGAGCTGATCCCCCGAACCTTGCATCAGAAGAACACTGGTCTTGCAACTGAGGTTTCCTTCAGAGACGTTCATGACCACGTTGTAATCATAGAAACCATGACTCTCGATCTCGGGTTCGCCATGACGAACCACTTCGATATTTTGATAGGGATAGAAGCGAAGCTTTTTCACTTCATCACCGTTCATGGTTTTCACTTTGAGCTGGATTTCGGTCTCGCGATAAGAGGCACTCGATCGCGCGTCTGCATCAACGCCCGCAACCAATGCACCCATTGAAAAAAGAATCACATTCGTATTCATCAACCCCCCTTTGGATCCTGTTAGAAATAAACTCCCAAACCGACACTGCCGGAATAGTTCGCACTGTGACTGAGCGAATTTCCCGCGTCGATGCGACTGGACTCAAGTCCACTGATCGCGCCGCCCTTGTTGGCCGGTGCGGATGCCTTGTGAGAAAGGATGCCGTTTAATTGAAACATGGCAGTGGCAACCACTCGACGGCTGAAGGCGAACTCCAACCCCAATTGTCCCGAGCCCTGGAACTGACTGATTTCAAAATCACCCATTCCACCGGTGAGCAATTGATAATTGGGCGCGTAATTCAGTGTTGCATTGGTGTAAGCAAAGCCTCCGAACACGAACGGACGCAAACGGGATTCACGGCCCAGGAAAAAAAGTTTTGCCCCCAGATCGACCGTGCGAAGCTTGTAATCGAACACATCTTGCGGTTGGTATCCGATGGAAACGGAAACCGGTGCGGATGTGGTCATCCAGCCACGGGTGTAGCCCGCTTCGATCATCAGGTTATCGAGAAGAAGATAACCTGCACGCGCTCCAAACGTGTACTGAGGCGTGATATTCACGGTTGCACTTCCGAAAACGGAAGAAAACCCGAAGACCGGAGAAAGATAAATGGAGGATTTTTGCTGTTCCACCGTCTCCACACCGTAGGTGTTTTTTGCAGTGGAAATCCGTGTCAGACTGCGCGTGGATTTTTTCTCATCGACTTTGACCGGCTCTTCCGGCGCTTTCTCCGATTCAACCGGAGCTTCTGCAATGGTCTCGATCGCCGATTCGTCCTGAACATCAGAATCGCTATCCACAATCTCCTCCACAACCGGCTTGGTATAACCGAGCTCCCAGATTTCAGCGAACGCGCGCTCGGAAATCAGAATCATCATCAACAATGCGATGGAAAGAACCCCTTTAGAATACATAGAATACCCCTTGGGCGGGGGTTCTAGCACAACGCTAACGCATTGCAACTAAAAAAGTTGCGCGGCGCAATTAAGAAAGAAAAAGCTCTTTGTTTTCAAATAGTTGATTTTTTTTGAACTTCTTGGAAATCAAGTCTGACAATCGGACATAAAGACTTCGGTCGCCCAACTCCGGATTGGCGGCAGGGGAAATCAGCCAGGTTCCCAAACGAGAGGCATCGACGTTGCTTTGAGACTCAACCCACTCTTCGTGTGCCGGTCCACGCAACACGGTCCTGACTTCACTGAGATCAATCTCGTGTCCGCCGAGATACTGACTGACGGTATCGATCATGCGCTCAATCAGAAAATCCTGTTCGGGCAGAAGCGTACGAAGATGAATGAATCCGTCCCGATGAATCATTTCGATCAATGGAGAGTTCCGTTCAACAAACAGCATTCGATTACTGGCACCGACCGGTAAAGTCTGAAGCGGGAATACGATTTCGAATTTCGTGCGAAGCAGTTTTGCGCGATTGGGATCCAGAACCACGGTTTGTTCCGCGATTGGAAGATCACTGGAATCCATCAGCACCTGAACACCCATTTGCTTCAATTGAATGATCACACGTGATTGGATTTCATTCGGAGACTTTTCGAAGTACACCATTTCGTGGCAAGCCTGCATGAGTTCATTGGCGCTTTCACCGTAAACAGCAGGGTAATCGGAACCTTTTGCAAAATAAGAAAGACCACGCTTTGCTTCGGAAGAAACTTGATCACCCACTGAAAAGGCGAAATCCTTGTTCGTCAGTTCAAGTTCATTGTAAATCCCGAATCGGGACTGGCTGGTGAGGATCTGAATGGGATGAATGTCTCGATCCGTCTTCAAGTCTTCCAATCCCAGAAGCTCCACTGCCATTTTAGGAAACAACTCCCAAGAGTGAAGAGATGGCTCAGGCAATACGGCGACCGACATGCCCTTTTGCTTTAGCAAAGCGGCAGCCCAGAAAAATGCAGGATGGGAACCACGAAATAGGAAGTCCACCCGTTCCGTGCTCAACTCATTATGCTCCTGATCAATTGGTCAATCATTTCGGTCTTCAATTTAAGATCAATTTTTTGGAAATGAGAAGTCTTTTCAATCCACTCCGGTATTTTTTCTCTTTGCGCACAAACAGTGAGCTGACCGCTTTCCTGAAGTTCTTTCGCTTCGAAGAACTTCTCCACATTCTTCGGCCCGCAAGCAACCGGGATTCCATAAACAGAAGGCTCCAAAGTCGAGTGAATTCCCTGCCCGAATCCGCCACCAACCCAAACCCGATCGGCAATCGCATAGAGCTCGGTCAAAAAACCCATTTCATCCACCAAAATGCAGTTTTTAGCGGGTTTATAGGTATTTTCGTCCGGCCTTTCCTTAAGCGAATGCGGCACAACCCAGACCGTTCCCGGAAACTTTTCGATCGATTCTTTCAAAAACACCATGTCTTCAGGCCATGCACTGCCAATCACCCAATACGGTTTCGGGGCTGAAACGTGGGCATCCACCCAACGCCGCACCGACTCGTGAAGCAAAGCTTTTTCAGAACGCCTGAGAACTCTCAACCAGCGCGGATCAACTGACACTGCGCATTCGGAATGAGGAAAAACCGCCTTCAATTTTGCAATCGACGATTCCTCGAGAACAAAAAAACGCAATCGAGGCAAACGAACTCCGAAAGACCCCAGGAACCGCTTCGCCCAAAGAAGCGAACTGCGCATTTGAGCACAAACAATGGTGATACGGATGTCCAGCTTGGTAGCTGCCTGCCAGAGTCCTGGCCAAGCCTCGTATTTTGCCGTAATCACTTCCGAGACACCGAAGCGTTGAAGGGCAATCCGCCACTCCGACTCGGCAGGAGAAAAGCCGCGATAATGGATTCCATCCGGAAGTTTTTTAAGAGCCTTTTTCGCCGAAGGAGAAAAAACCGATACACAGACCTGACGACCGGAGTTTACCGCAGCTTCGATCAGAGGAACCAGGATTTCCAACTCACCGGCACTGGCGGCGTGGAACCAGATCGTGGATTTCCCTTCCAGTGAAGGAAACTGCCGCCAGGCACTTTTATTCCGGATCAGACCACCGACAATACCGGCGTAGATTTCAAATCTCACGGCAGTCTCCCTTTCACTTGTTCAACCGTAATACGCTTCAAACAAGCATAGCGGTCACGAAAACGGTAACAGACTCTTCCGTCTTTCGAGCAGGGCGAACACCAAACATCCGAATGAACGGAAACACTGTCTTTTTTCCAAGGACCAAAGCCGAGATCCGGGCGGGTTGGACCGAAGATCATGATGGCGGGCGTCCCCACCGCCTCAGCAAGATGAGCCAATCCCGTATCGCTACCGACATAGAAAGCCGATTCACGCATGATCGCTGCGGTGACGGCAAAATCGTTCTCGCTCAAAATCGCACGATGGGGGATTCCACTCTTCGTCAGACGCAGGACCAAAGCCGCAGAATTCCGGTCATTCAATCGACCCATCACGACCGGCATCAGCGATTTTTCATGGAAATATTCCAAGCACACGCGTTCATAGCCATCTGTGGACCACTCTTTCGATGTCCAGCGAGACGAGGGCATGATCACAAAATACTTTTTTGAATCCAGTGAATATTTAGACAACGCGGTTTCGGAATTCATGTTCAGATGACGCATGGAAGGTCCGTGTATCGAAGCGTCTGAAATTCCCGTGATGGAACAGGCCAGATGAGCGAACCTCTTCCAAAACGATCGGGGACGGAGTGAGTTTGGCCACCATTTCTTGAAAATGAGGTAACCGTAGAAGGAAAACCTTTCTTTGGAAATGCTCTTCCAAGGCACCCAGTAACCCCGCGAAAAATCCAGCCAATGAAAATAAAGACGCGCCAACTGACTGCGAATGGTCACATGAAGATCGACCCTGCAATCGTAATCCTGATGCGAAAGTTCACGAATCAGTCCAAACCAACCGATCAGCCCTTTTTTCTTTTCGAATTCGAACAAATTGCGGATGCGCGGATGCCCTCGAAGAATGAATGCGAACTCCTTGGCCACCACCCAATCCACTTGCACACCTTCCGGAAGGGATTCCAGGAAAGAAGTGGAAAGAATGACATCACCAAGACTGCTCATCCGGATCACGAGTAATTTCATTTTTGTGACCTTCTTTTACCGATGCGGATACCGCCCGTTTCACTCACTGCGGTGATCATCGGTGACTCCCGGCCACCGACCACTCCCAAAACCTTGCCCTTGATGGAAGGGCCATATTCATCCATGCGGTTTTTCTTTTCCTTGATCAGGAATTCGGAATCAACCGTCCCCTGCACGCTTTGCAGATCGAGCGCACCATTGAAATCGGCCGGAACGGAAATGGCGATCGCGCCGTCCTTGGACTTCATCTCGATCAGATCTCCCGGTTTTTGCAAATCACACCGGATGGCTCCGCTGATTGTCTGAGCATCGATCTCACCCGACATGGCGTCGAGAGAAATGCTTCCGGAATCCGTTTGCACATGAAGATCACCACGATGATTTTTCCCGGAAATCGAACCGGCTTCCGAACGCACTTGAATCTCGCCTTCGGTTTCGGCCAGTGCGATCTCACCATTCCTCGAAAAGACCATCAATGGCTTTGAAGTGGCTTTCACTCTCTGAAAATCGATCTTCTGATTGCCACCAAGAATGCTTCCGGAGAATTCGGAATCGACCACACTGATGGCGCAGTCGGGACAATGTACGCTCAAAGTCTGATTCAATTTCAGCTTGGAAAGCTCAATCCGGCCATTGCTGCCGTTGATCCTGACTTCACCTTTCCACTGATTGAGGAATAATTTTTTCCCGGCGCCGAGGACCAGCGTCAGGCCCAGGTTCAGCGGTGCCTTGATTTCCAGATCAACCCGAACGTCTTTCTTCTTCTGTCGATTGCGGAGCTTCGTGAGCAGATCGGTTCCCAATGGAGTTCCGACCCGAAGCTCGATCGCCTTTGGTGTTTCGAGCGAAACGAGATTGAATCGGGCCGCATTCTCGGTGGCAATTTCCTGTGAATCCGCTGTCACGGTTTTCTTCAGCCGCACCCGGATCAAGTCCTGACTCCACCCTTGAATGGTCACATCACCGAAATCATGTTGTAGGTAGATGGGCAGGGACTTCTTGAAACGCACGTCGGTTTCAACTTCATTCGTGTAAGAATTAGACCCCAAAACAGGGCTCATCAATAGAATCGGAATAATCAACGAACTCAGTGGAAACAAGCGATGAATCACAATGCTTTGAAAGTACCGCTTTTTTTGAAATTATGAAAAAAAATTCATTTTTCTTGGTCAAAATAGCGCGGTGCAATATAATGAAATTGTGTGGAGACCTTAACGTTTTGGCGTTTTCTCCTGTTCTTTTAAAAGTTAAGAGCACTAGGAATGTGCTCACGAAGAAGCGGTCGCAAACCCCGTGCGACCTCCTTGAAAAAGGCAACCCGATCGAAAGGTCGGAGACGCAAAACCACAGTGCTACGGAATTCCTTCCCCTGGATTCTACGCAGGCTGGGCTGCCAATGGAAGACTACGTTTTCAAGAGGGGATTCATCACCCTATGACATCCCCCTTCTTCAATTCAGGGCGTGAAGATCAAGAAGACTCTTCGCGCCTTCTTTTTTTCAATTGATTCGATCTCCTTGAAAGCCGAAATCGGCCAAAATCCTGATTTTATCGCACCCACGCGCAAACGTTGAATAATGTCGCCACCTCTGGCACTATGTGCCCTGGTTTTAGACATGGCTTTTGACGGACTACTGATCACCGAAATCTTCTACTCCCTTCAGGGCGAAACATCCCTGATCGGCGTACCGTTTGTGTTCATCCGACTCACCGGGTGCAACCTGCGTTGCACCTATTGTGATTCGGTCTACAGCTACAAAGGCGGGCGTCGACTCTCTTTGGCAGAAGTTCTAGCCGAGGTGAAAAAATACCGCGTAAAACACGTCTTGCTCACAGGCGGCGAACCACTTCTCCAGCGGAACACCCTGAAAATGGCTGAATTGCTCCAAAGCGAAGGCTATTCGGTCAGCATCGAGACACACGGCGAAGCGCCGATCCAAGCGGCATCCCGTCTGGGTGCACGAATCATCATGGACATCAAGACTCCTGGATCCGGCGAAAACCGAGGCGGTTACCTGAAAAACCTCTCCTCACTGAAAACAGGTGATGAAATCAAGTTTGTGATCACTTCCGAATCGGATTACGAATGGGCAAGAAAACTGGTTCAGAGTGGCAATTTGCCCGAAGGAATTGAAATTCTTTTCTCACCGGCAATGAAAGCGGAAAACGCACCCGGCATTTATGAGGGCATCGAACCACGCGCTCTTGCTGATCGGATCGTACAGGATCAATTGCCAGTGCGATTCCAGTGGCAATTGCACAAATTACTCTGGGGCGCCGACACCAAAGGCGTCTGATCCGCCGAAACATGATCCAGATCATTCTCTTTCCTGCGTAGATCATCACGGTCTGCTCCTTGCATTGCTATTCTGAAAGCAAGGAGAAGTGCACATGCCCAAAACCAAAAACATCCATCAGATCATGACCAAACATCCGATCACCATCGACTATGAGGACCACATCCAGAAAGCGAGCGAGCTGATGCTGGAGCATCGATTCCGCCACCTTCCTGTGACCGACCAAATGGGAGAAGTGATCGGTATTCTCAGCGATCGCGACATCCAACGGGCAATGGAAGTGCGAAAAAAGGGAATCGAGACCGAGACCGTGATCGCCTCCCATCGCAAGGTTAAGGATTTCATGAGTTGGCCTGCCCATGTGGTGGTCGATCAATCCGGATTGAAAGATGTGTTGAACATCATGATTCAGGAGAAAATTTCGGCACTGCTCATCAATTCCGCCGAAACAGGAAAAGTCCGCGGCATAGTGACCTCTGAGGATCTGTTGAAAGAGTTCGTACGACACTTGGAATCAGACGACGCAGAAAAGATTCCGACCAATCTGTTTCTCGACTGATGACCGTCTCCAATCAGAGAATCAGTGCGTCTTCGGCCAAAGATCAGCGGCCGGCCTCTGCCCCTGATTCAAGTCCTTGCTGAATTGCTCTTCTGCGACTTTTTGAGATTGCTTCATCGCCTGGATTTTCGAAGTCCACGCCTTTCTGGCTTCGCCGTATTCGACTTTTTGCGTATTTTCGAAATCCTGTTTTTTTTTGAGGTATGCCTGAACATATTCGCGGCGCTCAGGCCCGCTTTTGTGCTCATCGAAATATTTACGACGAGCGGTCTTTTGCTCTTCACGCCATTGTCTTTGCTTCTGACTCTGCGCAACCCTTAACTCGCGCAAAGCAGAGCGTTCCTGATGCTGAAGAGCCGAACGTTCGTTCGAAAGCGCTTTCTTGAACTCGGCAGGAAGGCTTTTCTTCTCCACATCGGTCAAAGGGGCAACCGGAGTGGCAACTGGCAAAGCGACCGTTGATGCGGCCGGAGAAGTCACCGCCTGCACAACCGGAGGGATGACCGAACATTTCGCGGCTTCCGGTGATCCTGCAGTGGCACTGCAATTCGTTGCGGTTTCAGCCGCAAGAGCAAGAGTGGCCTGAAAGGAAAACACCAATGTCAGAACGATTCGCTGTTTTTGGTTCATGATTCGAGATTAAAAGAAAAGCCCCCACTCGGCAATACCGTGTGGGGGCGAATGAAGATTTTACCGATGTCGAAAAACCGTCACTCGATGATCTGCAATTTAGCGACCCTGAAACCGCGCTTGTTCATGCTGGAGTCGGTTTTCAACACCACGGTACCCTTGCCACCGACCAGGTAATCGGTCACATAACCCGGAGCGATTGTACCACTGAGGCTCTCGACTTCCTCACTGTTTCCATCCTTGACCAAAACCTTGTCATAGCCGGCTTCAGTCTCAATGAAATCGAATACCACACGCACATATTTCGCCTTCGGAATGTCAAAAGCGAAAGAATACACCTTGTTTTCAACGTATGGATGAGGGCTCTCCGCAGTCCACGCATGATCTTTCCAGAGATTCTCAGCAGGCGCTTGATCCGCAGGTACGATGCCGTGAATCGCATTGTAAACATTCACCCTACCTCGCGCGACCACCTTCTTGGAGAGACTTCTCACCTTGTCGCTGGTGTCAATCAGGGTCTGCTTGATTTGCTGATAGGTATAAGACGGGTTCGCTGATTTCATCAGCGCTGCGATTCCGGAAACGTGTGGAGTTGCCATCGACGTTCCACTGTAGACCGCGTAATCAGCATTCGTGACCGTGGAAAGGATCTTCACCCCGGGCGCAGCGACATGCACCTTGGTGCGACCGTAATTCGAGAAACCCGCGATCTGATCGCGATTGTCCGTAGCCGCTACGGAGAGTACGTTGTCGATCTGGTAACTGGCAGGATAGGAAGGGCTGGCATCATTGTCGTTGCTCTCATTACCGGCAGCGGCGACAAAAAGGATCCCCTGTCTTTTCGATTCTTCGATCACATCGAACAATGCTTGTGAATAGGGACCTCCTCCCCAACTGTTGGACATGATGTCCACGCCCATCTTCGTGGCATATTGGATGGACTGCATGGCCGCATCGAGAGAACCGCTTCCCTGTGCGCTCAGGAATTTCACGGGCAAAATACTCACATCCCAGTTCACTCCGACCACACCGAATCCGTTATTGCCAACACCACCGATGGTTCCGGCACAGTGGGTTCCGTGATTGTGATCGTCCATTCCGTTTGCGATTCCCTGATTGAAGTTCCAGCCATACACGTCATCGACGAAACCGTTCTGATCATTATCGATTCCATCGCCTGGAACTTCCGCCGCATTTTTCAGGATGTTCGCCTGAAGATCAGGATGGGTGTAATCCACGCCGGTATCGATCACCGCGACTTTCACTTTCTTGCTTCCGGTAATGCCCTCGTTCCAGACAGGCACGACATGGATGTCAGAACCCACTTTACCCGGCTGTCCGGCCGCATCGGATTGTCCTCCATTTTGCATACCCCAAAGCGAATCGAATTTTGTGTCATTCACGGGAGCGGAATCCATTCTTGAACCAATCGCGTGATAAAGATAGTTCGGTTCAGCATAGGCAACGCGTTCATCAGCCTGTAACAAAGCGCGGGCGGATTTCAATCCACTGGTGCGAATAACCGCGAAATTTTCGCTGGTTTTGAAGTGACGAACCTGGACATCGTTTTTGATCCCGGAAACCTGTCTCAAGCGACGGGCAACATCCTCGAAAGTGTTGAACGTTTTTGCATCAGGCATTTGTTTCAATTTCACGACGAACTCACCCGGGACGGCCGGATGGGGGTTTTTCGCATCTTTTGCAAAAGACGGAATCGGCGCGATCGAGGAAAACGAGAAACATGCGAGGATGATTCTCAACTGTAAAGACGGATGTAGGGTGAATGGTTTCATTGCCTGATGCTCCTCCTTGAGCAAACGGTTTTGAAATACGGTATTTCATTCAAGATACAGCGGGCTGATTATTTAAACAATGACTATTGAATGTCGGTCGCTGCTTTGATTCTGAGCGTGGGCGTGACGCGCCCCATGTAACGATTCAATTCAGGGATCCCCGCAAAAAGACATGCCTTTTTGAGCTGGGCAGAATTTTCCAGCAGCTCCGTCACCTCTAGTCTTTCCGCAGCATTGAACCAGATCCCCTCCAATGGCTTCCCTGGCCCCAAGCGGAGCTTCATGTGACGCCCCTTCAGGACATTCTGATATTCGACATGGGCCTTCACTCCAAACAAGGGTTCGGGGTTACCCGTTCCATAAGGTGCGAACTTCTCGATCTCCTCGATCGCCTTCGGCGTGAAGTCCTGTAAGTCGAACTCACCCTCGAGTTCATACACTTCTTCCTTGCGTGCAGGAATCAAAGTTGAAATTGCGTGATTGTATGCCTGAGAAAACTCCAGAACCGATTCCGGTGCAAGCGACAATCCAGCGGCATACTTGTGTCCGCCATACCCCTTGAGATGCTGCTTGGTCAGGTGAAGCGCTTCGAGAACATTGTAGCCGGCATAGGAGCGCACACTTCCTTTGGCGATTCCATCTTCGCGTATCGCCATGACAATTGCCGGGCGCTTGAAATGTTCAGTGACCTTCGCGGCAACAATGCCGACCACTCCCTCGTGCCAGTTCTGTGATGCCACCACCACCGCGTGGGAAAACTCACCTCGATCGATACCGTCGTTCACCATGCCACGGACTTCATCCCAGATCAGGTTCTGCAAATCAGCACGTTGCTTGTTGATCGCTTCCAATTCCTGAGCCAACTGGTTACTCTCGATCGGGTCTTTTGAAATCAGGATTTTGTACGCTGTTTCAGCGGAACCCATGCGACCGGAGGCATTAATCCGCGGACCGATACTGAAACC
>JBEIKL010000024.1:0-20167 GCA_040379745.1 Bdellovibrionales bacterium
AAACGGTTTTTCAGGGATACCGTGAATCATGAGTGCACGATCAAAGTGGCGGAATGTTTGTGCGGCATCGTCGAGAATGCGTCGGCCCGGACAAAGAATTGGCTCGTCCGGAAAATCCAGATCCTCTTCCAAAACCCGGATCGCATCGGGCATTTTTTGACGGATTTCCTCAACGCAGGTTTCGAACCAGCGTAGATCGCGCTCCTCGGTCAGCTCCACTTCCGCGATTCCTTCAGGAACATAACGGTAAAATGACGGAACTTCGCGTGACCACAGGAGCGGTGGAGCGTACTTCGGTTTGTGAAGCGGATTCTTGTGGTCGCGTCGACGGTGGGAAACACTGGTGTTGAGATCCACCACTTCTCCGGAATTCGTTGCGATCCAGAAGTGCGTGTTATTCCCCCAGCAACCGGCCCACATCAGACTCATGTCTTCCATGACCTCGATCCATGCAGCCTGGCCGTAGAAAATGTTCGCATTCACCCCCGCGATCTTCAGTGCTTCGAGGGCAACCAGATTTACCAGAAGCGGGAACTCGGAACGATCTCCTGCAATACGGTCGGTGACTTTGGTCACCAAGCGTGAAACTGCGGCGATGATGGGAAGGGGGGTGGGGCTATAGGCGTTTTGCATGCAATCCGAATCCAATCCAGGCGATGATGAAGGATAGGCCTCCGAGTGGTGTGATCATTCCGAAGGCCTTGATTCCGGTGAAAACGATCAGGTAAAGGCTACCGGAAAACAGGACCATTCCGACGAGGAACAGTTTCCCGGGCCATAGGTTCGCATTCTTGCCGGTCAAGCGACAGAACAGCCCGTAAAAAAGAACAGCCATGGAATGCAGGAAAAGATAGTGGCTTGCGGTCTGGTAGGTTTCAAAGAGTGAGGGTTCAACCGTGCTCTTGATTCCGTGTGCGCCAAATGCGCCCAGGATCACGCTCAATGCTGAAAGAAATGCGCCAATGCTGATGAGGTTCATGAAAGCAAATCCAATCCCATTCGGATGTGTTCGGAAACGGACGGTTTTTCCACAGCGATGTTCGCCAGAACCGCCTTCAGTTGCTCGATACGTGAGCTGCTTGGTTGCTGGTATTGATACAGTTCCAGCAACTCCAATTGAATCAGCCATTCATCGCCAAAACGGTATTGAGCATCCTTGAAAATACTCTCGAGTGTGACCAGGTCATTGCTGTTGAGCTCGCGATAGGTGCGGATCGTGGAGTACATCTCGTTGATCGCCTGATTGCCTTCAGTGGCATTCGTCTTGTGGAGTTTGACTTTCTTGCCGTGAGTGGAGTGGCGAAGCGCGAATTCCTTTCGGTCGGAAGCACCTCCGAAAACAGACGTCACGCGTGTCCCGAAAATCAACGGATAAGGGCGGACTCGTTCTTCGAAAACGACTTCACCTTCCGGATTGGTGACTTTGGTTTTCTCGAGCACCAGCACGCGACCACCTGAACCGATCCTGATTTCCTTCTTGAATTGACCGGTGATGCGGTTACCGCCCTTGGTAGGCAGCCCCTTGCCGTGCAATTTGATCACCAGATCCTGAAGCGGAACCGTGGCCAGGATTGCGTCGAACATCGGAAAGTAAATGCGATCGCCGAAAAGGGCGTGCGGCATTTCACCCATCGCTTCTTCCTGGTAGGCGAATTGCTTTTGGCCGCTGAACGTGACCGAGAGGATTTCTCCTTCTTCCGTTTTTTCGAAATCGGAAACGATCCCGGAAATCTGCATTCCGCTATCCAGAACGGCGGTCGCTGTGGCCTCGGCCTTCTTTGCAACCCTTAAGCCGTAAAGTCCGCCGCGTCGGAAGCTCATGTGTTCGGCGAATTCTTCCAGGGCTTTGGTCAGGGAATCAAAATCCTCTGCCACAAACAACTGGGGTTGTGGACGGGTGATGTCGTAGGAAGTGCGAATCACCGCATCGAGCACGAATGGGACTTTTTCCACTTCGGGCTTGATGCAACCGTGGCTTTCCATGACGGAGGAAAGAAGGCCTGCACCGTAAATCATCGGTTTGCCATCGACGTCGATCATTCCGTATTCGGATGTCCACCAGTACATGCGTGCGAGTAATGCGGCTTCCGAAGGGTCTTTCACCGAAGCGGCAACCTCTTCAAAGCTGGTCTGGGCCTCGGCGATTTCAGTTTCAGTGGCGCGCGGATTCTCTTTCACTTCGGACAGGTTGTAGATTGCGTTGTAAAGAGCGATGTCCTGCTTGCTGATGATCGCTTTTCTGGCAATTTGTCCATAGGCCTCAAGGTAGGCTCGGAACTTCGGATCAAAAATGATCGGCGCATGACCTGCGGCCTCGTGAACGATGTCCGGAGAAGGAGTGTATCCCAGGTTTTCAATCTTTCGCATGTCACAGGCGATGGGCAAAAACTTCAGCGACTGAAGCTCGAGAAACACGCTGGGTGGAATGAACCCGTTGACCGCCACCGCTCCCCATCCCATTTTGTTCAGTTCAGCGTTCATTTCGCTGATCAGCGGGATGCGTTCGGTGGAAATGCCAGTGCCCTTCAGCCCCTTCAGGTAAAGGGGGTGGGCGTGTTGGGCAAAGAATTTCTGGGACACGCGCATGATGAATCGCCAAGCGGCGTGGTCTTCGGGCGTGTAAAGGGACGGATCTTGCTCCGTGATGTATTCGAGAAGATGCTCTGGAATCTGAGGATGTGAAATCGGGCTGTTAGGAGAGCTTGTTCTGGTCATCGTCATTGCTTTTGCCTTCGAGTCCTTTTTTGAAGGCATGAATTCCCTTGCCCAAAGCCGAGCCCAGTTCAGGCAACCTGCGGCTTCCGAACAGAAGAACAACGACAGCTAAAATCAGTAAATGACCACCACTTAATCCAAACATACTTTCATGTTAGCACATAAAAGGCTGGATTATGAGGGAAAATTTAGCTAAATACGGGGGGATGGAAACCCAGAAAGAAAAAGTAAAACCCATACTTATCGACGCCACGCTTGTCTCCAGAAAGCAACTCACTGGAGATGTGTTCGAAATGAAGCTTGAATCGTCGGCGCCGTTCCAGTTTCAACCGGGCCAGTTTATCAGTATCTTGGTGCCGGGTGCGGGTCCAGGGGGTCGCGATCTTCGTCGCGCTTATTCCATTGCGTCTGCTCCAGAGCTAATGCCTAGTCAGAACGTGTTTGAACTTTGTGTGAAGCTTGTTGATGGGGGACCGGGCACCAACTACCTGAACAACCTCAAGGTGGGTGAAAGCTTCAAAGGGCACGTGCCGTTCGGTGACTTTGTTTACAAAACGCCCGGCACGAAGCACGTCATTTTCATTGCGACCGGTACGGGAATCGCTCCGTTCCGCTCCATGGTATTGTCCAAGGTGTTTAATGATAACAAACCGTTATCGGCGAAAATCCTCTTCGGTGCCCGTGACGCAAACGACTTGTTCTATGGCGATGAGATGTTCCCGCTTTTGGGGAATGACTTTGTCGAAACCCTCTCTCGCCCCAATGGTCAATGGAACGGATTCAAGGGCCGCGTGACCGATTGGTTGCGCCAAAACTCTCAGTCGATCGATTGGAAAAACACCGAGTTCTACCTCTGCGGAAACGGCGCCATGATCGACGAGGTGAAATCCATTTTGACCGCTCATGAAGTGGAAAAGTCGGCCATTCACCAAGAGGTTTATTACAAGCCTAAAGCCGGTGAGACCCACGCCAGTCAGGATTAAAAGGTGTCCGGCGCTTTTTTGATGCTGGGCGCGTTACGGATAGATTGAAAGACCCCAAGGGTAAATTTGATGCCAGTTGCGTCAAGTTAAGGATCCAGAATTGACAACTCTCTCTAAATATTGAAGAGTAAGAGAACAATTTACATACAACGCTCTATCGAACACAGGTCTGTTTGCAACATGCACTCGGCGGGGAGATGGTAGAGCGGTTGATTGCACCGGTTTTGAAAACCGGCAACAGGGTAACCTGTTCGGGGGTTCGAATCCCTCTCTCCCCGCCATTAAAAAAGCCGCTGAACCCGAAGGTTCGACGGCTTTTTTAGTTTCCATTTGTCATGACCGGGCAAACTTCAAGAGTTCATCATACTTCTTCTGATCGGCTTGCTTCAGAGCGTGGATATAGTTGTCACGGATGTGACTTTCGACGTGGATCTCTTCTTGAGAGGTGTTGGCTCCCCAAGAAAATGCCGGATGTCCCTGACGTTCCAGCAAAAGATCGGTGATCAAGCGTGCATGACGTCCGTTCCCGTTCGGAAATGCGTGGATCTGCACCAGCTTGTGATGAAACTCGATCGCGATCCGGTCGATGTGATCTTTCGGCTCATGATTCAAACGGTATTCGGTGTTCGAAAGCAGCATGCTGAGCTTGTTCAGGATTTCGGCCCAGTGGACTCCGATATTCTTGTCGGATGTTCGTTGTTTTCCCGCCCACTTCCAGACCTGGTTGAACATCTGTTTGTGGAGTTCAAAAACGAAAGTAGCCGTTAGGATGTTCCCCTTTTGCTTGTGCGCCCAGGTCAAACCTTCCAGGATGTTTTTTTGCTCGAGACGGTTCAATTCACCATGAGTGGTGATCACTTTCGGAATCAGTCCCGAGAATTCATCCGGACTGAGCGGTGTGGCGCCCTTGGGTTGGTGCATGTTCATTTCCGTTTTTTCCCCCAGAGGAGCGGATCGAAATTGGTTTTCAGTTCTTGAGCAAGTTTCTTGATTTGGGAATCGGTGGCGTTGGTATCAACTCCCTGTTTTTCAAGACGCATCGAGTGTGAGATTTTCCCAGTGAGTTCTCGCGCGCTTTTCATTGCTTGTTCGTCGATGATTTTGTCCAAACTTTCATGCGGTTCGTTCGGTACTATTGCATAGACGAGTTTGCAGTTCATGGCGTGGGCTGCTCGTTCGATCATCTCGATCGTGATCTTGCCGTTCGATTCCCGCTCTTCCATTCGAAGAATGCCAGTGTGATCAACGCCCATGCGATCGCCCAGTTGGCGTGCGGTCATGCCCAGTGATTCACGAATGGCCTTGATCCATCCGGATGGCGGCACTTTATCGCGAGATACGGTTGCCCAGGTTTTGACCCGTTCTTCGATCAGTTCGCGTTGGTTCAAGAGAGCTTTTTTATTGAGCTTCATTCCTTTTATGGTGATTTATATTGCATCAAAAATCAACAATATGGAGTGCTTTAAAGCACTATTAATCTAATTTTTGGTGCTTTAAAACACTCCAAAAAAAACGAATGATGAGTATAGGTAATTGATATTAAATGCTTTTATACTTGTGTGGGGGTGAGGAGGGGGAGGTGTGGGAGAGGCCGCGGTTCCGATCGCTCGATTTGACGAGATTTAATCCTCGGGTATCGCTCCTTCCGTGATATCAAATGCGCATGAATACAACTGAACTTTTGTCCGCACTGGAGTGGCGTTACGCCACCAAGAAATTCGACGCCACTCAAAAAATCCCCGCTGAAGAATGGAAAGCCCTCGAGCAATCCCTCGTGATGGCTCCGTCCTCTTACGGTCTGCAGCCGTGGAAATTCATCGTGGTTCAAAACCCGGAAGTCCGCGAAAAGCTGAAAGCTGCTTCGTGGAATCAAACCCAAGTGACGGATGCATCCCATTTGGTGGTTTTGGCTACCAAGGAAAAAATCACCGAAGAAGACGTGCAGGAATTCATGAACTTGAACGCCACCGTGCGTGGCATTCCGGTCGAGAACCTGAAGGGTTATCAGGACATGATTATCGGTGATCTCGTGAAGGGTCCGCGTTCTGCAATCATCGGTTCCTGGGCACAACGCCAGGCTTATATCGCCATGGGATTTGTCATGGAGTCGGCAGCAATGTTGAAAATCGACACTTGTCCTTTGGAAGGGTTGGATCCAGCAGCTTATGATCAAATCCTTGATCTTCAGGGCAGCGGTTACAAAACCGTAGCGGCAGTGGCTCTCGGTTACCGTCACGCGGATGATGGATACGCGAAAGCGAAAAAAGTCCGCTTTGCTAAAGAAAAAGTGATTCAGTACATCTGATCCGAATCCTATTTTGAAAATTGGAAGGGGCTTTGGCCGAGATGGCCAGGCCCCTTTTTGTTTTGATCAATGGAAGAACTTGAAAGTGAACTTGATATTTATA
Organism: Bdellovibrionales bacterium; assembly: GCA_040379745.1. Lineage (GTDB taxonomy): Bacteria > Bdellovibrionota > UBA1018 > UBA1018 > CAIMNF01 > CAIMNF01. The sequence continues at coordinate 6,107 of JBEIKL010000024.1, forward strand.
TTCTGTTGAAAAAAATAGAAAATCGGCTAAATTCACCCCAACGCCGATTTGATTGCAGCTTGCGGGCGATACCGCTAAAGCGCTAATGGGAGTGGAGTCATCCACGCCCGAAGTCCCCATCCCGGGGGCATTCTCTTCGGCGAGAGGAGAATGAAATGATCGAAGTCAAGCACATCACTAAAAAGTTCGGAAATGGAAGCCAGTCCGTCCATGCTCTTTGTGACGTGAACTTCTCGGTCCGTGAGGGCGAGATTTTCGCGTTGATCGGTCTGTCCGGAGCAGGCAAGTCGACTGCGCTTCGATGTCTGAATCTTCTCGAACGCCCCGATAGTGGATCGATCCAAGTGAATGGCAAAGAACTGCTTGACCTGACTGCAAGCGAGTTGCGTCGTTTTCGTGGTCGAATCGGAATGATTTTTCAGGGTTTCAACCTTATTGCCAATCGCACCGTTGCTGAGAACGTGGCTTTCCCACTTGAGGTCGCCGGATGGAAGAGCGAGGCCATTCAAACCCGTGTCGAAGAAACGCTCCGAGTGGTGGGCCTCTACGAAAAACGGAATCATTTTCCGGCTCAATTGTCCGGTGGTCAGAAACAACGAGTAGGCATTGCACGCGGGATCGCCAATCGTCCGCATGTTCTCTTGGCAGATGAACCGACCAGCGCACTTGATCCTTTGACTAAAGAAGAAGTCCTGACTTGCCTGAGGGACATCAATCAAAAACTGGGGGTCACGATCGTGATCGCTACGCACGAAATCAACCTCGTGAAACGACTTGCCCAGCGTGCCGCCATTTTCAGCGGTGGGCGAATCATTGAAGAACTGAACGTCATTAACGGTGAAATTGAAGCGAAAGATGAATTCACCAAGCGCTTTTTGGAGGTTGCATGAACACGGAATTCTTTCAGAAGTTGGTCGGCATCCTTCCGGATTTGTTACAAGCATCAAAAGAAACAGGCTTGATGCTTGCCATCGGTCTGGTAGCAGCATTCGTTCTGGGTGGGGCGCTGGGGGTATTTCTGTACCTTTGGAAAAAGGGAGGACTGCTTGAAAATCGCTGGCTGCATTTTGTGTTTGGTGGACTAGTGAACATCACCCGTTCGTTTCCATTCGTGATCCTGATGATCACAGTGATTCCACTGACCAAGAAATTGGCTGGGACATCGATCGGGCCACTGGCGGCAGCGGTTCCACTGTCCATAGCGGCAATTGCTTATTTTGCACGTTTAGTGGAGTTGGCGTTGAATGAAGTTCCTCGAGGAGTGATTGAAGCGGCAGAGGCCATGGGTGCATCTTCCTCGAAAATAGTGTTCAGCGTTTTGTTGGTCGAGGCTCGAGCCCCGTTGGTACTGGCGTTTACTTCGCTTGCGGTGAGTTTCTTGTCTTACTCGGCAGCGGCCGGAATCGTTGGCGGTGGGGGAATCGGTGATCTCGCGATCCGGTTCGGCTATTACCAGTTTCAGAGCGAGATCATGGTTGCCACGACCTTGTTTCTGGTCCTTTTGGTTCAAGCCATCCAATCGAGCGGCAGTCTGTTGGCCCGCCGGTTGGATCACAGATCATCCGTGAATTGAAAAGGAAATCGAAAATGAAAAAGAAAATAGAAATTGAGTTGTTCGCCGTAACCCGATTTGCTCTTAAACTTGCAGCTATTGCCGGACTGGCTTTTGTGATCGCAAAAACGATCAATCCGGCCAGTGCAGCCGAGCCGAAGACAAAAACCATTGTTGTAGGCACAACGGTGGGTGATTTTGCAATATTGGTGAATGAAGGACTTAAGCCCGAATTGGAGAAAATAGGGTACCAAGTGAGGTTGGTTCAATTCACCGATTATGTTCGACCGAACATTGCCCTTTCCGAGGGGGCACTCGATGTGAACATCTTTCAGCACAAGCCCTATATGGATGAGTTTTCCAAGGAAAAAGGATTGAAATTGTCAGTCCTTGCACCTGTTCCGACAGCGCCACTGGGCTTGTATTCGGGACAATTGAAGTCCCTTTCCGAAGTGAAAGACGGCACGACGATCGCGGTGCCGAATGATCCGTCGAACCTCGCCCGCGCACTCGTGATTTTGAGTGAGCTGGGATGGATCGAATTGAAGAAGAGCATCAACCCATTGCGGGTTTCCCACAAGGACATTCTGAAGAATGCCCGCAATCTCAAGATTGTTCCATTGGAAGCGGCTCAATTGCCTCGGTCACTGAGTGATGTGGGGTATGCTGTGATCAACGGAAATTATGCAACCAGTGCGGGAATTCCTGTTAGCTCCGCACTGGCTCGTGAAAAGAACGATCACTACATCAACCATGCTGTGATTCGAACGGGAGATTTGAACGCACCATTTGCAAAGGATTTACTCGAAGCGACCCGGTCAACGTCGTTCAAGGCCTTTGCGAAAAAGCGGTTCAATGGTTACAAGTTCCCGTCAGAGTGGAAATAGGCAAAGGGTCAAGCCGCTTGGGTTGACTTGAATTGTCTGAAAAACTCAATCACACTTGATATTTCCCTGATGTCCGCCGATTTCTGGATGATCATGTGGAACGGGTAGGTGGTCTTCACCTCCAGTTCACCCGTGATCAGGATGATGGGTTTGCTCAGATTGAGGACGCTTGCCACTTGGTCACCCGTTGTTCCTGGCAATCGGTAATCGAGAAACAGCAGGTCGGGCGGATTGTTTCGAATGGACTCGATGGCGAGTTCCGGGCTGGTGAAGGTTTCTATTTCAACTTCCGGAGAAGAGTGAAGATCCTGAAAGTTTTCGCAGAGAGCGACTTCGTCATCGATGTAAACAACCCTAAGCGGCATCACGAGCTGCTCCTGTCTTTTTGAATCGGATTTCAAAACAGGTGTTCGGGTCTTCTTGAACGACTCGAATGGTTCCCTGGTGTTCTTCAATGATGCCCTTCACGATGGAAAGTCCCAGTCCGGTTCCTTCGCCGACCGCTTTGGTGGTGAAGAAAGGATTGAACATTTTTTCCACCACCTGCCGATCAATGCCTTTTCCGGAATCCCTGATTTGAAGAACTGTATGTTCTTCATCTTCGATGATGGTCAACTTGACCCACTTATCATCATGTTCCTTTGCCGCATCGATTCCATTATTGATCATGTTGATGATGATCTGTTCGATTTCAATTTCATTGCATTCGATAATGGAGTCGTTTGTCACCTCGAGTTCAACTGAAACATAGTTACGTTTCGCTTTGTTCTCGGTGAGAATGACCGCTTCTCGGATGATATTGGCAAGTGAGTGGCGTTGATTGAGGGTCTTGACTGAAGCACGGGAGAATTTGCGTAATCCGGTCACGATTTTCGAGATCCGTTCGGCCGCTTTCAGCACGTTATCAACCTTCTGGTTGAATTTTTCCGGGTTGTTCACGAACCGCGGAATCAGGATTGCGGAACCATGGATGATGGAAAGCGGATTGTTGATCTCATGAGCGACGCTGGCGGCAAGTTCGCCCAGGGTTGCGAGTTTCGAATTTTGAATGCTTTTTGCCCGTTCCAGTTCCAGGGCTTCCTTGGTAGCCAGCTCGTTCGTGATGTCGTTGGCGATTCCCATGACATATCGTGGTTCGCCACTGTCGTCATTGACCGCGATTTTCTGGGTGACGATCGTTCTTTCACCTTCATTGGTTTTCAGGATGTCCCGTTGATTGAAGATGACGCCATCCAAGCGGATCGTTTCCTGATCTGCAGCCCTGAATTCTTCGGCCATCTCTTTACGGAAAAGTTCATAGTCATTCTTTCCGACAACCTCGGCAATGGGCAGGTTGAAGAATTTCGATCCGCTTCTGTTGATCAGTGAGTAGGCAAAGTTCCGTTTCTTGTCTTTGACGAAGATAGTCGAAGGGATGTTCTCGAGAATGACCTCGAGAAAACGCTGGCGTTCATGCGCTTCGTTTTCCTTCATCACCAGGTTCGTGATGTTCTGGACGGTACCGGAAACTTCGGTAACTTTACCGGCTTCGTCCGTTCTGGAGTACATGCTGGTTTCGACCCATTGGATTGCTCCGTTAGCGGTGATTCTGACCCTGGTATTGCAGGAGTGTTTGGAGATGAGGCACTGCTTGAAATTATCGAGAAAAAGACTTCGATCCTCATGGTGGATTTTTTCTGAAAATCGCTCGAACTTCGGCTCCAATCGATCGGGACTTTCGCCCAGTTGACGGAACAATTGCTTCGACCATTGGATCTGTCCGTTACCGACATGATAATTCCAACTCCCGATATCGGCTGTTTCCTGAGCTTCTTCCAATTGTTCGCGAAGTTGTTCCTTCTCCTGGCGACTCTTGATGAGATCACTCATGTCCCGGCCGATTCCATAGATGGTGGTCATGCCCGGAGTGTGCTGACAGCTCCACGAAATCGTCTTATAGGTTCCATCCTTGCAGCGACATCGATTCTCGAAGTTCTGAACGGGTTCGCATCGGCTGATCTTCTTGACGATATCCTTGGATTTCCGGATGTCATCGGGATGTACCAAGCTCATGAACGGTCTTTCGAGTAGTTCCTTTTCCGTATATCCCAGCACGCGACAGAAGCTTGGATTGACCGACTTGAAGTGACCGTCCGGCCGACCGATACCCATCAGGTCGGGCGAAGTCATGAAGAATTCGTTGAGTTGCTGGGTTGCTTTCTTCAATTCCGAATCGGACTTTGTTTTTTCTTCGAGCGCTACACGGACTTTTTTCTGGGCTTCTTGCTCGATCTGGATTCGAAAATCCTTCTCGCGGGAACTGCGGATCATGATCGTGACAAATGCCAGGGTCATCCCCGCTGATCCGAAGAAGTTCAGATGATTCAGTTGTTCGATGTTGAAAGTGGCGAGGTCGATCGGATAAGGCCAATGAATGGATGGCGTGAATTTGATCGCGCCCCAGGTGACAAATGGAAGGATTAATCCCGTCAGAAAGTGGTTTCTGTTTTTGAGGTCGAAGAATACCATTGCCATCAGGAATGCCGGTGCGCCATAGACGTCGTTATTGATTTTGTGCTCGAAGATCAGCGAGGTCAGAAAGATGTAAAAGTGTCCGGTAAACAAAAGGATCAACCGGGCCAGATTGTTTTTTCCGGCCTTGTTCAAATAATATGACAGCGGACAAAGTACCATTACTCCAAAGGCCATGACGAAAGAGGGCGCATAGACTCTTTTGAAATTGTAGTAGAAACAGTAGATGGTGAAGGTGAAAGCCACGCTGATCAGCATCTGGTGAAAGATCTTGTGGTTATTCGATTGCGGAGCTGCGACATCAATTTGTTCGTAATTTTCAGGCGTGATCTTGATCATCAACTCCTGATCGGCGATCTCGGTGGATTTCTGGAGACGATGGATTGATCGTCAAAAATGTTACTTTTGAGCCAAGCGATTGACGAAAGTCGGTAAGATCATTTTTTTACACCGACCACATAAGCAAGCCAGTCCCGGCGATTGTCGCCATGATCTTGGGGGAGGAATTCATCCGCTTCCTCATCACTGTGTTCCCAAAGCACCATGGTTTGCCGGAAGCCTGCATCTTCGAGAACCTCGCGGACCTCGCGGATTTCCCAGATCCTCCAGTGGTATTGGAATGCGTTGTCCATCCACTTGCCGTCGGGAAGCTTGAAATGAATGGCATACTCATTGACCTGGGTGATCGGATCATATTGTTTTTGCTCCCAGAGTGACTGTACTGTTCCGACTCCGTCCACCTTGAATTTCTTTTTGTCGGTGACAGTCTCCTTGAAGCCCTCGCCACCAGCCATTTCAAGAAAGAAAACACCGTTCTTTTTCATCGATTGATGAACGGATTTGAAGTATCGGAGCAGGGTCTTGCGGTCATGGAAGGTGTAGAACGAAAAATTGTACGCCCCGATCCAGTCGAACTTCTCGCGAGTCGGTTTCAGAACGTCTTGTTTCAGGAGGGTGATTTGTTTTTTCTGATCTTTGCTCAGTCCGGCCATGTTCACTGATTTTGCATAGGCCAGTGTGCCGGAATCCAGGTCCAGTCCTACGGCTCGGTTTTTCGGGGAAAGTTTCACCCACTCGCAGGAAATGCGTGCGGTACCACAGAAGTCTTCTCTCATGGATGTCGGGGGTTTGCCGAACAGCCAAGTGTAGTATTGGGGCAGATAGTTCGCCTGCCACTCGGGACTTTGAACCGCTTCTTCGTACAATTTGAATTTGAGGTGTTCTTTTTTCATTCAGGGTAGGTTTGCAAGCAGTTCGTTGAATTTGGAGCCCAGTTCCGGATCGGCATAACAAGCCGGTTCGGAGAGTGCTTTGATCGTGGTTTCGCGGTATTTCACCAATTCATCGACAGTGGTATCAATGTCGCGGAATCTTGCCATGTAAATGCGTTGAAGGGAAGATCCCAGGTGGTTCAGTTTCTTTCTCAAACAGCCTTGAAGAATCGAGGTGCGCTCCGGAGTGAGAGGGTGCGCCTTCAGTGCCGCCTTCGGATCTCCGCTACCCGTCAGTGTTTTCATGTAGTAGGTCAAGGCCTTGTTTTTCTGACTGACATCGATTTTGCTCTCGCCCGTAATTGGATTTTGGAAAAGGTTTTTTCCCTGGTCATCAAAGACGTCGCCCATTTCCCCAACAATGTTGGATTTGAAGTAAAAAGTGTTGTTCTCCAGGGTGAAGCGGTACTGGGTCGGAATCATTCCCCCTTGGTAGTCCTTGTGGCTTTTTTCAAAGAGGTGATATGCCCCGTTTTCATTCAGGATGTAATGATCCCTGCCCGCTGAATAGTTACTGTCGCAAGTGATGAAATACATGCTGTCTTCACCTTCGCTGGTGAATCCTTCATAAAACCGATCCCCCTCGATATTGACAGAGAGGGCACGGGCGCATGAACGGAGCGGGGTGAGGTCCTGGGCTTTTGCGTATTCACCCGGAATCGCGGGGTAAAGTGAGATTGCGCCCAGTCCGGCGAGAAGCAGTTTTTTCAATGGAAATCGTTGAATCATGGCGAGGTTTTAGACCATTTCCGTGCAGAACTCAATATTTTTAAATTGTTTTTGTTTAATGACGGTGGAGGTGCGCCCGAGCGGAATGGTCCAATGATGAGGGGGAAGTTACTTTTTTTGGTAACCTTTCGGCATAACTTCTCGTATTGATGAATGAATGAAGACGCTCGCCTATCATGCATTCCGTCTGATCATCGTCCTTTTCCTATGCTCTGCAGGAGGAACCATTGCCATGTCCGGATCCACCCCCAAAAAAGATGACTTGTTGAAGAAGCTAACCCCAGAACAATACGCGGTAACGCAACAATGTTCGACCGAACCCCCTTTTCGAAATCAATACTGGGATCACCACGAACCCGGTATTTATGTCGATGTGGTGGATGGTCGGGCCCTGTTCTCATCCAAAGACAAGTTCGATTCGGGATCAGGGTGGCCGAGCTTCACCAAGCCGATTGATTCGGGCATGATCGACTACGTCAAGGACAGCAGTCATGGAATGATCCGCACCGAAGTGAAATCCAAGGATGCGAAGTCGCATCTTGGACACGTGTTTGATGACGGCCCGGGCCCCGATCACAAGCGCTATTGCATCAATTCTGCTTCGCTGAAATTCGTTCACGCGCGTGATCTCGCGAAGGAAGGGTATCCGCAATATCTTAAATTGTTTCCTGAGTTTGAAAAGCAACAGACTCCAAAGGGACAATCCGCAACTTCAACTGGTTCGGTCAAAGTGGCGGTCACTCCCAGCAAACGCGATGAAATCATCCTCGCGGGCGGATGTTTCTGGGGAGTGGAGGATCTGATCCGTAAGATTCCCGGTGTGATTGAAACCAAGGTCGGTTATTCCGGGGGCAACTTGAAGAATGCGACTTATCAGGACGTAAAAAAAGGACTCACGGGGCATGCGGAATCCGTGAAGATCGTGTTTGATCCTTCGAAGGTCACTCTTGAAAAATTGCTCGACCATTTTTTCACTCTTCACGATCCGACGACAAAAAACCGTCAGGGCAACGACATTGGCAGTCAATACAGATCGGCAATCTTTTTCGAAAACGATCAGCAGAAGGAAGTGGCCTTGAAAAAGATCAAGGAGTGGAATGATTCCAAAAAGTGGAAGGCCCCGATCGTCACGGAAGTGACGAAGGCGAGTGAGTTTTACGATGCCGAGGAATATCATCAGGATTACCTGGTGAAAAATCCCGGTGGCTACACTTGTCACTTTTACCGTGAATTCTGATCATGGTACAATGATTGCTATACAAACCAGTGAAAGGATTCACGACCATGATCGGCTTTGAACTCTCCGAAGATCAGAAACAACTTCAAGACCTCGCTCGCAAATTCGCCAAAGATGAAATGATTCCCCACGCGGAACACCATGACCGTACCGGTGAGTTCCCGTATGAAGTGACCAAAAAGGCTTGGGAATTGGGCCTGATGAACACGCACGTTCCGCAGGAATACGGCGGACTTGGATTGAGCGTTCTCGATGGGATCATTATCACCGAAGAACTTGCTTACGGATGTACCGGGATTGCCACCGCAATGGAGGCGAACTCGCTCGCTTCAGCGCCAGTGATCATTGCCGGTAACGAAGAGCAGAAAAAACAGTTTCTGGGAATGCTGACCAGCGAAGCGAAATATGCCGCTTACTGTGTGACTGAACCGGGCGCCGGATCAGACGTTGCAGGCATTGCCACCACGGCAAAAAAAGTAGGCGATGATTACGTGATCAACGGATCCAAGATGTGGATCACCAATGCCAACGTGGCAAGCTGGTACTTTGTGCTTGCTTACACCGATCAGTCACAGAAGCACAAAGGGATCTCGGGCTTCCTTGTTCCGCGTGATATTCCGGGTATCACCGTGGGGAAGAAGGAAGATAACCTTGGTCAACGCGCTTCCGACACTCGCGCGATCACCTTTGAAGAGGTGAAAATCCCTTCAAAATATCTGCTTGGTCGTGAAGGTGATGGTTTCAAGATCGCCATGGGTGCATTCGACCACACTCGTCCGGTGGTTGCCGCGGGAGCTGTCGGTCTTGCACGCCGTGCGATGGATGAAGCGACGAAATACGCACTGACCCGTAAGACTTTCGGGCAGCCGATCGCAGGATACCAGGCGATCAGCTTCATGCTTGCCGATATGGCAAAAGACATCGAGGCGGCTCGTTACCTCGTCTGGCGCGCGGGTTGGGAAATCGACCAAGGTCGCCGAAACACCAAGTATGCGGCTATGGCAAAAGCGTTTGCCGCAGACATGGCGATGCAAGTGACCACCAATGCGGTTCAGGTGTTCGGTGGGTACGGTTACTCGAAAGAGTATCCGGTAGAGAAACTGATGCGGGATGCGAAGATTTATCAGATTTACGAAGGAACATCTCAAATCCAGCGCATGATCATCGCGAAAGATCTGTTCGACAGCGCAAAAGCGTAAATTGAACCTGAAAGAATGAAAAAAGCCCCTAGGTTCCATGCGGAGTCGGGGGCTTTTTGTTTAACGGTTTTCGTCTTCGAGACCTTGTTTGATCCGGAGATAGCTCTGATAACGGGGGAGGTGTTCGATGCTTTCGCGTCGTTGTTGGACTTCAAAAATTTCCGGAAAGTGCTGAACGAGCTGGTTCGGTGTGATTCCGAAAAGGCCGAATTCCTTGATGCCCGGAGTGTCGATGAATCGAGTGCCCGGTTCCGGTTCCAACAGTAGAGAAACGGTGGTGGTGTGTTTTCCTTTTCCGGTGACTGCATTGACCGTGCCGACTTTACCGACATGATCGCCAAAGAGTTCCTGAAGAAGCGATGTTTTGCCCACGCCGGAATGTCCGCAGAACACGGATGTCTTGCCACGGACCTTGGAGCGGAGGAGTTCGAGACTGGAAGGATCATGTGCGGTAACGGGTAGGCACTGATAACCCATGTCCTCATAAAGTTTCCAAGGGGTGCGATCCTTTACCGACGCATCGTTAGCCAAGTCCATCTTGTTGATCACGATCAGGGGAACGATTTCCTCCTGTTGGGTGGCGATCAGAAAACGATCGATCAGTCCCGGCGAAAATTGTGGATTCAGAAACGCCGAAACGATCACGACTTGGTCGACGTTGGCGGCAATCGTGTGCAACACCTGGCCCTCGCGACCGGGGGCTTTTCGTTGGATCTTGTTCTTGCGGGGAATCAGGCTCTCGACCACGCCGTCCTTGGATCCCAGAACATGAATTTCAACCCGATCTCCCGGTGCGACGGGCGATCGTTCGCGCCATTCGGCCTTCTTGTTCAGGAATTGGGATCGTCGGTACGTGCAGAGGATTTTTCTCGAGGTGTCGTGATCCGGAATCACATTGCATTGATTCGGGAACACTTCGCTGACGACACCGCTGACCAGTTTGGGTTGAGTAGATTCGGATTCCATTATTTTTTCGCCAGTATTCCCACCACGCGTTTTCCGTGATCGTCGTATTCACGATGCGCGATGATTTGAAACTCCTTGAGTGCTTGAGGCAGTTCGTTGCTTTTGACCCAGAACATGGACGGAGCAGCTTTCGGGTCGCCGTTGTAGACTTCTTCGTAAATCATGATGTATCCGCCCTTCTTCAGGGATTTCTTCAGGCCCGGTAAGACGGATCGGTCAAAGAAAAGCGAGAGCAGCACGAAATCAAACTGGTTTTCCGGAAGTCGGTATTCCTTCAGATCGGCAACATTTGCGGTGAGTTTCAAATTCAGTTTTTTGGCGGCAACCTTCGCTTTGTCGATCGCGATATCGGAGATGTCGTTTCCGGTAACGTCAAACCCATGCTTGGCCAGGAAGAGCGCATTTCGGCCTTCACCCATCGCCGGTACCAGTGCCCTTCCTCTCGGAATGCGGGCCAGGTTCTCTTTCAGGAAGCTGATGGCCTCCTTGCCGAAGGCGTTGTCTTTTTGTTTGTAAAAGGAATCCCAGAAGGAACGGTCCTCGTCCGCACTTTCACCGGTGACGGCTTCGTAAACGCTGTAGTTGGGTTTGCGATCGACTGGGCCAGCCAGTGCTACGGAAGCAATCAGTGGGAACAGGAAGGAATACACACCCACAGCCTATGTCAGATGGCTGGCGTCATGCAAGTTGTCCCGAACTTTTTACGTCAAAAAAAGGACTCTCGAAAGTCGCTGGAACTTGTCAGAAAATGAAAAGTGCAGATGGTTCAAGAACTTCGCTGTTCCCGCTACACGGCATTCCTCACTCATTTCATGGTGGCCTTCCCCCTGGCTTATCTGGTTTTTGCGACATTGATTTTCGAATTGGATTCGAAAGGCATTCTTCGGGTGGTGCTTTCGCCCCTGTTCTATCTCGCGTCTTTTTTCTGGATCATCAGCGGAACCGGTCTGAAGCGTCTACGCAAGTGGTCCTGGTACACGTTTCTCGGTGCTCAGTTTTTCATCACTTATCTGAATGCGCTCAATCTGCTCGAGAACAGTCAGTCACAATTCAAGGCTTGGGCGTTTTTCTTCACCCTGTTGATTCAATCCTATGTCTTCCTTGCCGTGAAGCGAGAGATTCGCGTTCCGTACCTGTTTCCGAAAATTCGGTGGTGGGAGAGTGGAATCGCCGGAATGCCGAATCTTCCGGTCGAAGTCTTGCATCTGGGCAATTCACGCGGCATGACGCCGGGCTTGGTCCTGGATGTGAGTCAAGTGGGGTGTTTCATCAAGACGCATCTGGATTTCGAGCCGTTCGAGAAAGTGAATGTCCAACTCGAGGCCTTCGGACAGAAGCTTGAAATTCCAGGCATCGTATTGTGGAATGCAAAGAGCACCGTCACGCACCCGAAGGGGATCGGCGTGCGATTCGGCGAGTTGAACCGGAAGAGCAAGCGGAGTCTTCGGGTGGTGGTGCAGAAATTCCTGAGACAGAAGGATCCGAAAAATGAAAATCAATTACCTGGATGAGGCGATGAAGCTTGCACGCGAAGCGGCCGCTCACGATGAGGTTCCGGTCGGCGCAGTGATCGTCTGTAACAACCGGATCATTGCGTCCGGAAGAAACGATCGCGAGGAAGTGCAGAGCGCGATCGGACATGCCGAAATCAGGGCGATCGAATCCGCATCGAAATTGATCGGTAGTTGGCGTTTGAATGATTGTGATCTTTATGTGACTCTTGAGCCCTGCCCGATGTGCTTGAGCGCCTGTCAGCAAGCGCGCATCCGCAAAGTTGTTTACGGAGCGAAGGATGAGAAAGGCGGCGCGATCTGTCTCGGGTACCATGTGCATTCCGATCAGCGCATGAATCACCGGTTCGAGGTGATTCATGAACCGAATGAGGATTGCTCGAAGGTATTAAAGGAATTTTTCGCTGCCAAACGGGGCAAGGGTACGACTTCATCATGAAACTCAAAATCTGGATCATTCACTTTCTTTTCGGCCTTTCCAGCGGGATTCCGCTTCTTCTGACCGGTTCCACCCTGCAGATCTGGATGAAGGATCTGAACGTGGACATCAAGACCATCGGCGCATTTGCGCTCTTGGGATTGCCGTACAACCTCAAGTTCCTTTGGTCGCCCCTCATTGACCGCTATCAGTTGCCGTTCCTGACCCGCCGTCGTTCGTGGATGTTGCTGTCGCAGGTTTTGCTCATGCTTTCGATCGTGTTTCTCGGTGGAAGTGATCCCTTGCAGTCGATCTCGACCACCGCGCTTCTGGCATTACTGGTTTCATTCATGAGCGCAACCCAGGATATCCTGATCGATGCCTATCGCCGCGAAGCCTTGACCGAAGCGGAAATGGGATTCGGTCTTTCACTTTATTCAACCGGGTACCGCATCGGAATGCTGATTGCCGGTGCCATGGCCCTTTGGATCGTTGACCAATACCAATGGAGTTGGTTCTCGATCTATTCGACAGTCGCCGTATTCATCGGATTCGGAATGATCGCAACGCTGCTCGCGCCCGAATCGGACACGAGTGAACTGGCGCCTAAGTCGATGAAAGAAGCGGTGGTCGGACCGTTTCGTGAATTCTTCAAACTGAAGGGCGTGTGGCTGATCCTGGCATTCCTCGTTTGTTACAAACTGGGTGACAATCTTTCGAGTGCGCTGACCGCGCCGTTCGTGGTCGAACACGGTTACAGCAAAACCGAGTACGCCGTCGCCGTGAAGGGTGTAGGATTGTTCTCTCTTCTCGCCGGTGGGTTCATCGGTGCGGGCATCATGGCCAGAATCGGCTTGAATCGCGCGTTGTGGATTTTTGGTTTTCTGCAGGCTTCAGCCATTCTCGGACTGGTGGTTCTCGCTCACTCCGAAAAGAACACCCTGCTATTGGGTGCGGTGATCGCGGCCGAGATGCTGACCGCAGGAATGGCTGTTCCAGCATTCAACACATTCATCGCGCTTCTGACGGACAAGCGTTTCACGGCAACACAATATGCGTTGCTGACCAGTCTGGCCGTGTTGCCCAGAACTCTGCTATCCGCTCCGTCGGGAGTGATCAAGGAGTACCTTGGGCGTTGGGACTATTACTTCATTTTTTGCGTGGTGATGGCGATCCCAGGATTCTTGTTGCTCTTCAAGGTGGCGCCCTTGAAAAAAAAGCTCGCTACTGAACCCGTAACTGTCGGAAATAAAACAATTTAACGCCACACATAAAAACACCTAAATTTAGTCAACTACTCTGCCGATAGGCTGTAGAGTATGTTTTTTGACGCTTTCTTCAATCATGTTTACGTAAAACGCGCAATCGCCGCGGGAATCGACTTCTCCATCGAAGTCGGGGCGGGATTGCTGGGTGGATATTTCGGCGCCATGGTGGCTGCGTTGGTGATCGTGATCTACAATGTGTCGCCGATGGCTACGCAGAGGGCGATCTGGAGTGGCATGGGGTTCGGGTTTGCGTTCTGGATGATTTCGGCCAGTTGGTTGAACCGCGTACTGATTCAGGGAATGTCGCGCTCCTCGATCGGAAAGCGACTCATGAATCTTGAGATCGTTTCAAACGGGCCTGCAATCAGCTGGTCCGTGATGATGCGCCACTGGGTGAGTGGTTCGCTTCTGGGTGAGGTCAGGGTTGTTGCTTCCCATTCCGCTGAAGAATTGGCAAAGGTCATTCCATTCCAACCTTCAAAAGCTGCAGAGCAAGCCGGAGCGGAAGAGAA
>JBEIKL010000025.1:0-20030 GCA_040379745.1 Bdellovibrionales bacterium
ACCGAACTTTGGAAAACCGATGGCACTCTAGCCGGTACCAGCATGCTGGATTTGCGCGCTGGCGGTAGCAGTTCGCCCACTTACCTTACCGTCATCGGTAACACCCTTTACTTCCGGGCAACCAGCACCGCAGCAGGTGCTGAACTTTGGAAATCAGATGGCACCCTTGCTGGAAGCTCGATGGTCAAAGACATTGAACCAGGCAGCAGTAATTCTTCTCCCTATAACTTTTTCGACAGCGGTAACGGATTCATTTATTTTGTGGCTAGCACCTCGAGCACCGGGTATGAACTCTGGCGCAGTGACGGAACCGATACAGGTACCGCCATGATTAAAGAGATCACCCCTGGAGCAACGGGCAGTACGTTTTCATTGTTACCCATCGCAAACATGGTCAAAGATGGTAAACTTTATTTCAATGTGACCACACCTGAATTGGGTAGCGAACCCTGGGTCAGCGATGGAACCGAAGGCGGCACTTTCAATTTAAAGAATTTCGCTACTGGCCCCCGCAATTCTTCACCCAGCAGTTTCAAGCTCTTCAATTCAAAAATATTTTTTACCGCGTACGACAGCGAAATCGGGACCGAACTCAGAACGACCAACGGAACGATTATCGGCACACAAAATTTTTATGATTTGAACTCGCTCTCTAGCGGAAGCCCGAACTACATGACTCCTTTTGGTGATCGTTTTGTGATGACTTATTGGTCGGATGATTATGGCCGTGAACTTTACCTTTCGGACGGAACCACTGCCGGCACCACCCTGGTTAAAGATCTTGCTCCGGACACCGATAGTTCGTCCCCGGTAATCCAAATGGTGGATGGAAACAAAATTTATTTTTCTGCAACAGACGATACATATGGAACGGAACTATTCATCTCCGATGGCACCCCAAACAACACCAAACTATTAAGAGACATCAATCCGGGAGTGGCATCCTCATCAGTGGCAAACTTCAATAAAATAAATGACAGAGTGGTGTTTCGAGCTACCACTGCAGACAAAGGTACTGAACTGTGGACGACAGACGGAACACCTGAAGGTACCACCTTGCTAAAAGACATCTATACAGGTGCAACTTCTTCTACCCCAGGCGCCTTCATGGCGATGGGGGGGTATCTTTACTTCTCTGCAACAGATGAGACGAATGGCGCAGAGTTATGGAGAACAAACGGAACAGACGCAGGTACCACCTTGGTCAAAAACATCGTTGCAAGTACAACCGGATCTTCTCCTACATTTATGACCTTAATCCCAGCGCTGAACAAATTCATATTCAGAGCCACCACTTCAAGCACCACAGGATCAGGAGTAGAGCTCTGGATCAGCGACGGCACCGATGGGGGCACAATGCTTTTGAAAGATATTTATCCGGGCGGCACCAGTAGCAGTCCGTCGAATTTTAAATTATTAGGCGATAAAGTGATCTTCACAGCTAATACCGCAACAGCGGGCACAGAACTGTGGATCACCGATGGCACCCCAGATCACACCACCCTCTTGAAAGATATCCGTACAGGTGCAGTCAGTAGTTCGATTGCTAATTTGACCGTGATTGGAAACAAGGCCTATTTCTCGGCAAATGATGGCGTGAATGGAATAGAACCTTGGGTGAGTGACGGCACGGATGGCGGAACCTTCATGATCAAAAATATCGCACCTGGAGCTGCTAACTCGGGACCGCTCTTTTTTACTAATCTGGGCAACGGCCAAGTCGCTTTCCGTGCACAAGACGGAGTGAACGGATGGGAACTGTGGCGCACCGATGGCACTGCAGCCAATACCTATATGATTCAAAACATCAACACTATAGCTAGCTCGTACATCAGCTCGATGCTCTTCTGGAACAACAAACTCTACTTCAACCCGAACGACGGGGTGAATGGGTATGAGTTGTGGAGTTACTAAAAGGTGTCCGGCGCTTTTTTGATGCTGGGTGCGTCACCAACACAAAAGGTGTCCGGCGCTTTTTTGATGCTTGGCGCGTTGAAGTCCATAATTCAGCCATACACTCGTCTCAAGACTAGTTAAACCCGGGCGAGAAGGTCAAATCACTCGTCTCGAGACTAGCAAGCGCAATCAAAATCACTTCTCACCGATGTAACCCACACTCTCACGACCATCTAACTGGATGTCTTCAGGGAAATCGGTTCTAGCAATGGTGTTGCACTTCACCGTTTTGAATCCGGCAGATTCGAAGACGCACTTTAAAACATCGGGATCCAACAAATGCATTTGCCTGGGCAAGAACTCACCCCGCTCTGGCGCAACAGCCATGACATCATCAATGAATCCGGGCCATTCTACCCCTTGGCGCTTTCTGTTTTCGTAAATGGGGATGAAATTCTCAAAGTTTTTCAGATAGGGGGTTTCAGCGACGATGAAGATACGGCCACCCGACTCAAGCCATTGATAGAGTTTCCTGGCCACAGACTCGATTTGTGGCCCTGTAAAAAAATGCAGTACCCTGCAAACCAAAATGGCAGAGACGCTTTTTTCAGAAACTTGAATTTCATTCAAATCACCGGGTAAAAGAGTAAGACGGGAATGATGGGTAGAACCATTTTTTTCCGTTACAACTTTTTTAGCACTTTTGTCGTCGAAACTCGTTGAATCCGATGCGATTTGCTCCACTTCCACTTCATTGGCTAGAATCTCAAGATGCCTAGCATCGATGTCATTGGCAATGACGGCCGCGCCGACAGCGAGTGCTTTCTTCGTGGCAATTCCATAAGCCGCGCCAATATCCAATACGGGCTTACGTTGACTTCTGGAGAACTCAACAAACTCTTCAGTGAACGGATCACAGGTACTGGTCATGTAGCCCATGTTATTCAAGGTCTTGATAAAGCCATTGGGTTCAGCGGTGGGTCTGGTTAATATCATATATGCCTCATGATGAATGATCTTTAATTCCCAGTATAACATCAATTGATTGCATGAACTCGTCTCAAGACTAGTTCACGTCGATTCAATCATTCACTTCATGTGCGCAATTGCGCGGCCATCATCTACCGTAGCTACTCGCCCCTACCGCGGCCATTCGACGCGCACGCGGCGGCCTTTGATTCGGCCGGTTTGCAGGCGATTCAGGGCAATGTTAGCCGACTTCTTTTCGACCGCGACGAAGGCAAAGAAATCGTGGATTTCAATTTTGCCGATTTGCTCGCCCTTCAGGCCCGCTTCGCCCGTCAATGCACCCAAGATGTCACCCGGGCGCATTTTGTTTTTACGACCTTCGAGTACGACCAAGGTTTCCATCTTCGAAGACAGGTCCACAAATTCTGGAAGTTTCTTTGCGTAAACGTGGAAAGGAATGCCCGCGACAGAAGATGATTTTGCGCCGAAAGCGACACCGTCATCACTTGCAGAATTGGCCCCCGCTGCACCAGCAGCATTCGCAGCGCCTGCCATCGCCAGCATGTGTGGGACTTTATTTTTTTCGCGCTCGATGATGATTGAAACCGCTTTACCCGATTTACCGGCACGGCCGGTACGGCCCACTCGATGGGTGAACACTTCTTTCTTCTGTGGTAAATCGTAGTTTACTACCAGGTCCAAGCCGGCGACATCGATTCCGCGGGCTGCGACATCGGTCGCAACGAGAAAGCGAACACTCAGGTTACGGAATTTCGCCATGACGAGATCGCGTTCGCGCTGTTCAAGATCACCGTTCAAACACGCCACACTCACGCCCAAGCGTGAAAGATCGCTCGTAAGATCGAACGTGGTTTGCTTGAAGTTACAAAAAATGATCGCCGATTCCGGCTTATTTTTCGACAAGATCTGCATCAGACATTCGGTCTTGTCGTGATCGGATGGCACGACGTGGAATTCTTGTTCAACGGTAGAAAGGCTCGCGATGTCTTCGGGGGTTTGTTCGATCTTCACCATCAGCGCGTCTTTTTGGAAGCGCTCGCTCATCTTTTGGATTTTTGGCGGGAACGTCGCCGAGAAAAACACGGATTGGCGTTCGGCCGGCAGTGCCGCCATGATCTGATCCATCTCGTCCTGAAAACCCATGTCGAGCATGCGATCGGCCTCATCGAGCACGATGAATTTGAGCGCATGTAACTTCAGCTTACCACGACCCAAGTGATCGAGCACGCGCCCAGGTGTACCGACCACAATGTGCACGCCATTTTCCAGGCCTTTGGCTTGCGGACCACCAGGGACACCGCCTGCGCATTCTAAAACCTGAAGGCCGATTTTCTTACGACCAAGCTTGCGAACTTCACGCGTGACTTGGGAACACAACTCGCGCGTTGGGCAAAGGATCATCGCCTGCACATCGCGATGGGCGCTTTGTTCGACCAGGATTTTTTCCAGAATCGGAATCGTGAATGCGGCTGTTTTACCGCTCCCCGTTTTGGATTGGCCGATCACATCGCGCCCGTCTAAAATGGCGGGAATACTTTGTGCCTGAATCGGCGTCATCGCTGTGAAGCCCAACTCTTGGACGACGGCTTTCAGTTCGGGCGAAATGTTCAGTTCTTCAAATTTCATTTTTTTCTCTATTCTTTTTTCGGCAAATCACCGTCAGACACCACTCCACAGGGAGCGCGCCCACACTCACAGCAATAAACTGAGTTCTTCCCAGCGCGAGAATTTTTGATCCATGCTCTGTTGGTTTTTGGTTTGTTCGTCGATCAGGTGGCGAAGTCCGGCAGGGTCGCCCGCAAAATCACCGGTCGCCAGCAGATCACTGATCTCGTTTTGACGCGATTCCAGCGACTCGATGTCTTTCTCGATTTTCTTCAACTCGTTTTCCCAGGAACGGCGTTGGTTGTTGGAAATTTTCTGCGCACCCGCACTCGCACTTGCCCCAATACCCGCCACCCCCGCAACCGCACCATTCCCGCCCAAGGTGTGCGTGACCGCCCCCAAAGATGGTTTTGCATCATTGGGCTTCAAGGTTCGGCGCATTCGATCGCGTGTTTCTTGTACTTTCTTGGCCAAGAATTCTTCGTAATTCAGCACCAGTGGAGTGACCCGTTGATCCTGGATTTCGAGCAATTGATCGGCAAGTGGAGCCACAAAATCACGATCGTGCGACACCAGACAAAGCGTGCCACTGTAATTCATCAGGGCGTTGAGCAACACTTCGCGAGAATCGGAGTCCAAGTGGTTGGTCGGCTCGTCCAGTAGCAAGAAATTGTTGGGGGTCAACAGCAGTTTTGCCAGCGCAACACGCGCCTTTTCACCACCGGAGAGCACCTTGATCTTTTTGTAAACATCATCGCCCGTGAACAAGAATGCCCCTGCCACGGCACGCACTTGGGCGACTTCCATCGCGGGCGCGGTTGCTTCCAGTTCTTCTAAAATCGTCCAATTCAGATTCAACGTTTCGGCCTGGAGCTGGGAATAATACCCCACCTTCACGTTGTGACCGAGTTTGAGCGTGCCTTCGTTGAGGTTCACTTCGTTTTCCAACCCTTGGGCCAGGGTTTTGAGTAACGTGGTTTTACCCGCACCGTTGACACCAACGATGGCAACGCGCGATCCGCGCTGAAGAATCCAATCGAATTTTTGAAAGATCACTTTCTCGGTCGGCGTGCCTTCGCCAAACACCACGGCGGCGTTTTTCATCGTGGCGACTTCGCGACCACTTTGCGGGCACGGTGGAAAACGGAACTGAATGTTGGATCGATCTTCGGGCAATTCAATCAGCTCAATCTTTTCAAGCTGTTTTGCACGGCTTTGCGCTTGGCGTGCCTTCGTGGCCTTAGCGCCGAACCGATCGATGAACGACTGCAATTCTGCGATTTTTTGCAATTGCCCTTCGTGCTGGGCTTCGAGCACTTTCAGGCGCTCTTCTTTTTGTACGACAAACGAATCGAGGTTGCCGTTGTAACACTGAATGCGACGCTGATCAATTTCCCACACTTCGTTCACAAGCTTATTTAGAAACTGACGATCGTGGCTGACCATCAGGATCGCGCCCGGATAGTTTTTCAAAAACTCTTCAAGCCACAACAGGGATTCCAGATCCAAGTGGTTGGTCGGCTCGTCCAGAATCAGCAGATCGGGTTGAAGCAACAACACCCGCGCCAGCGCCACGCGCATGATCCAACCGCCGCTGAGTTCGGACAGATGGCGATGAAAATCCTGCTGGCGAAAGCCCACACCCTCTAAAATCTGTTCAGCACGAGAAGGCAGGCGGTATTCATCGAGCGCATCGACTTCTTCCAGCACGCGTGAGTACGCCTGCAACACGGACTGGTCGCTTGCGACCCCGCGCAGGTGCTGCATTTTTTCTTCGAGATCTTTTTTCTGCGCCAAGATTTCTTCGCGACGGCCATCGAGTCGCATCACTTCTTCCATGACGGTGCGATTTTCGAATTTAGGAAGATCTTGGGCCAAGTGACCGATCTTGATGTGCGGGCTGCGCGAGATCAGGCCGTGATCGTACGATTCATTCCCGAGAATCATCTTGATGAGCGTACTCTTCCCTGCCCCGTTCGCGCCGATCAGGGCGATGCGGGACTTTTCACCGAGATTGGCCTCGGCGTTTTCAAACAGCACTTTCGAGCCGTATTGCTTGGTGAGTTCTTTCAGCTGCAACATGTGGCGTTATCTTAGCAAATCCCCGCGATCTTTGCTCTAGTTATTTGAGCCAATTTTTGCGAGCATGGTGGTGTGATGAAACCGAGCAAAGAAGCGGTATTAAAAGGCTTTATTGAAAAATTCAAGGCCGAGCACGCAGCCCTGATCCAAAGTGCGAAGGCTGCCCATCAGGCTGCCACCCACGAGGAATCCAAAGCCGAAGACCGCCACGATACGTTTGCGATCGAGGCCTCTTACCTGGCCGCTGGCCAAGCCGTGCGGGTCGAGGAACTGAATCAGACGATTCTGGAATTTGAAAATTTTCTTACGGGCACCAACCAACACGACACCATCACGGTGGGTGATCTGGTGACTTACGCATGTGATGGCTCGACGACTCATGCTTTTTTAGCAAAAAACGGCGGGGGAACTAAACTGTCAATCGACGGCGTGACGGTACAGGTGATCTCGCCCACTTCTCCACTGGGTGATGAATTGATGGGCAGGAAATTGGGCGAAGAATTTGAGCTCGAACTGCGCGGATCCGTGCGAGACTACCGGATTCTGGGGTGATTGCTTCAGTCTTGACGCTTTGATGACCAGTGATATCCTTTTCAAGTGAATTCGAATCCAACCAAGCCACTCCCCTCTATTTGGGAGATCATCGATCGAATCCAGTACACGCTGGGGTTGGAAGATTCCTTTTGGGCTGGGGTCTTGAACTTCACCCCCACCCAGCTTGTCCGCAACAGGTTCGCACTCAAACCATTATCGTTAGTGCAAGTGGAACAGTTAGCGAGCGCTCTGAGACTTGGTTTCGAGAATCTGATCACCGGATCCATCGATTACCGGACACTGGCACAGCATCATTCAGGAAACCAAACCCATTTGCCTGAAAAATACCAGCATTGCGCACTTGGAAAACGCCGATCCAATCTGGTGATTCTGAACTTCATTGAAAACTTTTTCGGCTGGCGCGAACGCGCAACGGTTTTAAGGTATTTTCAAATGAACGAAGCGATGTTTGCCAATCCGGATGCCCCGATCAGCATCGCTTTTGGCGCCGACCTTTTAGACTATCTTGTAAAATACCGCCTCGATGCCAAATTGATTCCACAAATCGGCAAACACTCATTTCTGACCACTTCGCCTGCGCCTGTACGGAATGAATTAATCGATTGCAAAAGCGTCAGCGAAATCTACGAACGCATGTGCAGCCATATCGTCGAGAAATATTTTGAGAAAAACTTCACCTATCAGATTCAAAAGATGGATTCAGGGTCTTGTGTGGTCATCGCCAAACCCAACCGTCTTTTGCTGGATCAACTGGGGCGAAAAAAGCCATACAAACCCGAAACCGAAATGGTTCGAATCGGCATCGCCTCGGCCTACCCCCAAATCCTGGATCTACCATCCGCACAGGTGATTCAATCCGCCAGCATGTGGGAAGGCTCGTCTTCGATCCGTTACGAAATCAACTATGAACACGCGCAATCCGTGCTGAAAAAGCGCATTAATATTGCTGGCCGCGACCTGAGCCAACTGCTGAATTAAGCCCTGAGATTTGATCTTGACCGGTTTACCGCCACGAGTATTCTTAAAATAATCGCATGAAACGACTTTCTCAGCCCAACATCTGGATCACCATCGACAAGATCAAACACACTTTGTGTTGGTCTGATCAAGTGATTGCTGATCGACTGCAGATGACTTTGGATGGTTTTCTTTTGATGCAAAATTGCAACATCAGCCCCAGCCTGCTGTCGATCACCAGTCTTGCCAACAGCTTGGAGATCAGCATCGAATCCGTCGTTACCGGTAAAATTTGCTATGAAACCCTGAAGGCTCATCAAAACGGGCAAACGGACCACTTGCCGGAACGCTACTCTGTCGCAACTTTCAGTAAGCGGAAAACGACGATTCATTTACTGGACTTCATAGAAACCAACTTTGGCTGGCAAACCAAAAAAAATGTGCTCAATCATTTTCAAATCAACGAAGGCTTCACTTCCAAGCCGGATGCAGAAGTGAATTTTCTGTTACCATCGGATATCTGCGAGTATCTTGGGAAAACCTATCGGATGCCGGTTGAACTGATCCAGAAAATGGGTGCACACTCGGCGCTCACCAACAAAAACACCTTCGCAGGAAAAACACTTTATCGACTGCGGTCTCCCAAGATTCTTTTGGAGCATTTTTTCAGCCAGTTGGTGAATCAGCACTTCGAGAAGAATCAAACCTATCAGATCATCAAACTGACGGATCGATTCTGCTTGGTGGAAACCCGATTCAAAGAAGAACTCAAGGACAGCTTGAAAACCGGGCAACTCGGAAACATTTTTGCATGCAATTCCATTGCCGGCACCATGTCGTCATTGACCACTTATCTCAACCTTCCCTCCAGCCATGTGACCAAGGTGGATTGCGTCCATCAAGGCGGGTGCAGTTGCAAATACCTCATTGATTTTGATCTGCCTCAAAGCATTTACGAGTTCGATACAGAAAAGCAATCAAACGAAGCCCCGTTTAGTGAACTTCATTAATCAAGCAGCTTGGCGCTCTTTTCCGAATTCATTGGCAAGGCCGAAAGGGCTTCCGATCACGGTGCATTCTTGAAAAAGAAGATCGTATTTTTCCAACAGCTGATTGGCATTCGAGTTGAATTGTTCACGATAAAGCATGCGTACTTCTTTGTGATCCACATCGATCGCCTCGAAGGCTGGCAATTCAACAGGTCCGATTGAGATCGGTTTGTATCCATAGTTCATGAAAAACAAATCTGTTTTTGCTTTGACCACTCCCAGTAAAAATTCGTTTTTAATTTCATACTCTCTGCTATGCCAATACAGCTGAAACCGTTCGTTCATGCGTTGTTGTTCGCCAAGAAGGTCTTCACCTTGAAAAGAGCAAACATCCAACGACCAGTCCAGATCATGGAACCCGACCGAACTCAACAATGAAGGCAATTTCCTGCCGATTTCAAAATCGACGGTCTGGGCATTTCTGACTTTCGTCAATACGGATTCCACATGCGGATCCACAGGGTACAAATTGAACATGAACCCATCGGCATCAATCACATGGATCGTGCCATCCGCTTTGAGAACACGATAGGCTTCAGAAAAAACCCTTTTCAAATCGGATAATGATTGGTGTTGGGCGACATAGCGAAGAATCACATGGTCAAAGGTTTCGTCTTTGAAACTCAATCCCATCAAATCTTCTCGCTGAAAATGCAGATTCGGAATTGAACCTATCAACTGACTGGCTTGGCGGACCCGTAGATCTGAAAAATCACATCCCACCACCGAAGATTGCGGAAATTTACGGGCCAAATAGCGAGAAACCACTCCGGATCCACACCCTGCATCAAGAATTTGCGAATTCTGTCCAGGATCAAAATGCCGGAGTTCCCGCTCGAAATCGTAAAATTGATTCTGGGATTGTTTTTCAAGGCGGTCAAATTCCAAGGCATTTTCAAGGATGTAGGATGACATGATCACTATTCGGATCAGAATGAATAAACTTAAATCCCCCCCCCCCTCAGGTTGCGCCGCATCATCGAAGTGCCGTCAAAATTTTTACTTCACTCCACCGATCATTCATTTCAGAATCAACTAATCAAAATCTTTTTTTGGGGGGAATCGATAATGAAATTGGTCACTACTTTTTTACTGACTCTGGCTACGTTCGCGTGCACTTCTGCAAACGCCACACCGACAACGGTCACCACTCAGGACGGACAATCGCTTCAAGGCGATCTGATGATGCCAACCACAGCCCCCAAAGCGGCAGTGCTGATCCTTCAAGGCAGCGGAAACGTCGGCATGGATGGCGATGTCAGTGGACCGTTTCTGGGAATGCCCCTGCCCGGTCAATCCGGAAAACTCAGCCTTCAAATTGCCGAGCAACTGGCCCAGAAAGGAATCGCCAGCCTGCGATTCAATAAGCGTGGTGTAGACCACGCCGAACAACTTCCGAATCAGAAATTGCCTTTCCTGGTGGACGATGCCAAATCGGCCCTGGAACACCTGAAGCAACAACTGCCAGGCCTGCGCTACGGTGTAATCGGGTTCAGCGAGGGCGGAATTCTTGCCTCCCTTCTGGCGAACGATGTTGCACTGGATGGCCTGTACCTGATGGCGGCCCCTACCCGTCACATTGATGCGATGCTGGGTTATCAGTTTTATGCATGGCCAACGAAACACTTGCTCGGACACTTGGGCGCGATGAACACACCGGTGATCAACGCTTCTGTGGTCACTGCAAATCAAGCCCTGAACATTCCCTTAGTCGGTTCTCCATTGAATTCCTTGGACCTGAACCAAGACGGACAAATCTCGGTTTACGATGAAGTATTGCCCTTCTACCAAGGGTTCTACCAACAAGTGCGCGGCTTGCTGGCGACTCCGCAGTTTGCCGGTTGGTATGAATCGTTTAAAAATTTGCGCCGATTCAGCGAAATCGCCACTGGCATTCAGGCCAAACAGGTTTTCTTCTATCAGGGAACGAAAGATGCGCAAGTCAGCTCATCGTGGATCATGGAAGACGCGTATGCGTTTTCAGTGAAACCCACCATCCGCCTCTATCACGGATTGGGCCACTGTTTTTCACCGATGAGTGGTGAATACGGCGAGATCAAAACCGCTGGGCCACTGAATAGCTCGATGCTGTCTGACCTGACCAAAGACGTGTCAGGACTCCTGAACTGAATTCGGCAACTTGATCAAAAAAGTGGTGTGACCGTCGGTTTCGGCGTATTCCAGCATGCCGCCGTTCGCTTCGAGCAGATTGCGCGAGATACTGAGCCCAAGCCCCGTACCCCCACATTCACTCTTGGTGGTGAAAAACGGCTCAAACAGACGCTTCAGGAGCTTTTCTGAAATCCCCCGACCACTGTCGATCACCTTGATCACTGTCCAGTCTTGCTCCTTTTCTACGGAAATCCTGACCCATGGTTTTTCCGTGCCCACCACTGCGTCCATGGCGTTATTCATGAGATTGACCAAGACCTGCGAAATCTGAATCATCCGACACGAGGATTTCCAATGCGGGGGCACAATTGCACCCTCAAAACGGATCCCAAGCGCGCGAAGCCGTTGTTGGCAGTAAAAAACAGACGAATCCAGCAATTCCCGGATCGAAAACTCTTCGACCGGATGATTCTCGCCTTTACGGGAAAGCTTCTTGATGTTGTAGATGATCTTGTTGATGCGATCGGTGGTATCGAGAAGCTTCTGCAGAATGTCTTTCAGATATTCCTGTGACAGGTCGGTGCTTTCGGCCCTGATTTTCAATAGACTCAACCCCGCATGAAGAGCGGCGAGAGGATTATTGATCTCATGCACGATCTCGGCACTGATCTGACCCAAGGTGATCAAACCGGATTTCTTGAAAAGAGCATGTTCATGGGTGCGGAGATCTTCCTGCATCGAAAGACAGGATAAGATATTCGTGGCAATCGAGCGCACATCTTCGCACAATTGTGAATCGATAGTAGTCCATGAACCCGAATTTCGATAAAACACAAGGCCTGCGCCTTTGCTTCCGTCTTCAAAATGAACGGGAATCAATAATCGTTTCTGCTGAAAAGTGATTTCATCGACGGATAAAATCAGTGTCCGTTCGTTCTTTAATCCTTCTTCATCCGTTTGATCCGCGAACGGATCCGAACGAATGACTCCATGGTCAGTTGCTCTATTTTCCGAAACATTGATCCATACGGCAATATCCGCACTCAACGCTGTCTTGGCGATTCGTAAAAACCGCTCAATCATCGAAAAATTTCCATATTTCTCATGTTGTTCATCATCCTGATGCGGATGATTTGGATCTTCTAGTCGAATGC
Organism: Bdellovibrionales bacterium; assembly: GCA_040379745.1. Classification (GTDB taxonomy): domain Bacteria; phylum Bdellovibrionota; class UBA1018; order UBA1018; family CAIMNF01; genus CAIMNF01. The sequence goes on from JBEIKL010000025.1 coordinate 12,401, forward strand.
CCATCTCCATCCCCTTTATTCTTATTAAACTATCACCTATTTCTAGCAAAAACAATCAGTATTAAATTTGGAATATATTAAAACTGTGCAAAAAAAGAGCGCCACTTCCGTGACGCCCTCTGAATTTAAAATTTTGAATGGAGAATCAGATCAGCGCGATTTTGAACACGCTCTTCGCCGGATCTTCCGAAATGCAAGTCAGCTCATGCGGTGTGGACGGATGAAGTGCACCCTCCAGCACGCTTTTGAAATAACCGGTACGGTAGTCGATCAGTTGGTCGCTGATTTCATCGAACTTGAGGTTCCGGTTCTTCAACAAATGCTCGCGTGGAGTGACCGAGAATTCAACCTTGTCCGTACCGGAGTGTTCGATCGCGTAATCGAAATTGCATTCATAAAAAGGCGACTTGCTGAACACGAGCTTCATCAGGTTCTCGATGTCGCCCGCATTCTGGTAGTTGTTGAACAGTGAACCGTGCGCACCCTTGTCGGAAGCGAATTGGGTCACGCCGGAAAGCCCCTGTTTCTTGATCAGTCCTTTTTTCTTCAGGACGTCCATCAGGTCGGCAAAGAAACGGAAATTGATCGGGTGACTGAGGTCGACGAAATAATCAGCATCGACTCCCATTTCCTTGATGAGCTTGCGCGCCTTGGATTCACCCATCGAAGAGTAAAGCCATTGGATCAGCGGTGCCATGCTTCGGGCAGAGGAGCCCGCATCCACGAGATAATCTTTTTTCACCTTGAAGTTCTCGACTTCGATCTTGTGCTGGAACTGGATTTCCTGCAGGCGATCGAGATAGCCGGAAATATGGCTATCTGCAGGGATTTCAGCGAATCCGCAGAACTCGAACCATTGATGGACGGAAGGAATCAGGATGCCACTTTCCAACTTGGAAAGAGCACTTTGAGATACACCCAGCATCTTGGAAAATTCGACTTGGGTCCATCCCTTCGCCTTGCGGGAAGTTCTCATGATTCGGGATGTTTTGACTGCTGCTTTTTTTTCTTCTGGAGTCACTTCAGTCAAGTTTAGGACGACTTTATCGCCACTGTCAAATCGCACGTCCGGAAAATCGGACGACTCAATAACGCTTGTTCAATTTTTGTCCTGCAAAAACCCATAAGCGTCAGAATTTTTATGCTACTTTGAATAGATGGAGTTCATGTTCGCGGCCCAACAACTGGAGGAACAGCGTTTCGTTGTTCTGGATCAATTTCTGAATACCGATGAAATCAGCCGTATCATCGATGATTTTGACGAAAAAAAAGGAACTGGACGTTTCACGCCGGCGGGCATTGGCAAGGGAACCGATCACCATCTGAATCAGCGCATCCGGAATGACGAGACATTTTGGCTCGAGCCGTCATCCCTGAACGAACCGCAAAAAACACTCTGGCAAAAACTCGAAAAACTCAAAGAAGAACTGAATCGTCATTTTTTTGCCGGTCTTTGGGATCTGGAAGGACACTATGCATGGTATCCGCCCGGTGGAAAATACGATGCGCATCTGGATCGCTTTTCAAAAGACGATGCACGCACGATTTCGATGGTGCTTTATTTGAATCGGGATTGGAAAAAAGGCGACGGTGGAGAACTCCGCATTCATCGCGAACAGCTAGCACTGCCCTCACTCGATGTCGAACCCGTTGCCGGAAGACTGGTCTGTTTTTTCAGCGCGGAAGTGTTGCACGAAGTCCTACCCTCGCAGAAGCCCAGGATGAGTTTTGCCGGCTGGTGGAAGCGCCGAACCGCGAATCCGATCTGATCAGCGTTCCTCGTCGAAGATGACTTGTACGGAATCGGTGTCGTTTACCGCAAAATCAAGACTGTTGAACACGATCGCGTTCAGACGGTAATCATAGACCCATACGCCTCCGGCTTCGATGGGCCCCGCGGGTAACTCTTGCCCTTGATACAACACTTTCAAAGTCGAGGTATCCGGTCGAGCGGTCAGATAGATCGCCGTATGTGCCACACGGGTAACGATATCGCGTGCGATGTTCACGAGTGATGTTCCAAAGTTCGTGCACAAAGGATAAGTCTGCCCGACATATGCAGCCTTGATGAACGCCTCATAAGGACTGCCTTGATAATTCCAATCGCCCTCATCGGATCGGCAGCCCAAATCACGGCTGGCATACACTCCATAAGCGAAAATGTTGCGTCCTTGCGTGATCGAGTTCAAACGATTCATGAACACAGTCGGAGCAATGCGGGATTGTTCCATCGCATCGGTGACCATGATCACCGCAAGCGGAGTCCCTGCGCGCATGAACGACGGGTCAGCCTCGAGATGCTGAAGCAAAGGATTGAAGGTTTCTTCGATCGCACTTCCACTCGTTCCCAAGCGCCCCACCGCATTGGAAAACACATTCACCGCATCGGGCACACCGGAATCGAGCGCCGGAGAGCGTGAAAAACCCGCATAAGGGGCATCGGTATCATCCGTCGAGATCACCCCCATTTTCCAATCGAGCTTTTGCTTGATGAAATCCTGCATGAACGCATTCGCGTTCTGGATCACCTGGGCCTGGTAGTTCCCCATACTGCCACTGTTATCGATGACCCACACGATGTCGATCTTGCTCGACCCTTGCACTTCCTTGACCGGGAACTTGCGATTCACATGGACTGGTTCGTCCTGCAGATAAAGATAATTCTCGCGACCGCAACCCGATGCGGCCAGCATCACCAATCCACCACCGAGAAGTCGCGCCCAAAGATTCTTCATAGTTTCTCCGCACACTGGCCGTTGGCAACCGCCTTCAGTTTGAACACCTCGTCGGGCCAGACCACTCCATCAAACGGAAAACTCATTTCCGAATGATCTTCGATTTTCTGCTTCATCGCTTGCGACCGATACGCCGGCAACGCTTCTTTACGGGTCAGTCCTTCCAACTGACTGACCTGGCTGAGCAATTCCACTTTCACGAATCGCATCTTGCGGATGGATTCCTGAAGGGTGGAACGATCGGTCTTCCACTGACGACGGAATTCATCGGCTTGGCGTTTCTTCGTACTTTCCATCACCAGTTTCAGGTTCTGCACCTGTTCTTCCCAGTGCTTTTGACGACCGACTGCGGGAAAAACCGCAGAAACGCTGCGATTCGAGAGATTTTCGAGTTCCTTGAGTTCGGTGGCCTGAATCGAGACCGCATCGGCAACGAAACGGGAATGGTCATCCAGGATCCGTGGTGCGGGAGGCTCGGTGGACTGGATCGCCACTTCGATCCGCTTCGCCCATTCCTGGTTCTTCTTCACGAACTGTTGCAAGGATTCTTCCACGCTCTGGTACTGACACATCTTTAGATCCGAAATCGCCTTGACCAAGACTCCTTCCGGACGGAACTGATCGCTCATCAGGGAAGAATTCAGGGTTGCGAGATTTCCGCGCAATTCGGAAAGATTGTTCTGACGCAACCAACACCACGACAACTCCTCGCGTGCGGTCACATAGTCCGGGCTACCCTTCGGGATCTTCTGGTAGAACTGGATGGCACCGTCGATCGCACCGATCTGATAAAGCATGCGCGCGATTTCGAGTGAATAGCGGGAACTCGATGCAGGATCGTTCGCCTGCATCATCCACGGTTCATAAAAGAGTTTCAGGGTTTTGGCCGCAGCTTGCAGGTCACCCTTGCGCGCGTGTGCCAGGGCGACGGTCATGGCCAAACGCGGACGGAACGGACTGTTCAACGCGAGTTTGGAAAGCGATTCTTCCGCTGCCAGACCTTTTCGTTGCAACACGAACGCATTCAATATCAACCAGTTCGGGTGACGGGCGAGACCGATCTTGCGAATCAACGCTTCTTGAACCGGTGACAACTGAATCTTGTGCGCCAACAACCACTGATCGAGATCGGTCACCGCCTCATCGAGTGCGAAAGAGGCCTGTGAAGACACGAACGATTCGCGCTCCATTGCGGTCATCCAGTTGCTGATGAACGTCTGGGAAAGATTCAACCGGTAGAGACTGTAAAGATGGGCCGCATCGACTGCGTTCTGGAAACCCGACGAACGAGTCGCTTCCACTGCAGTCAACATGGCCGAGCGAAGGTGCGCGAACGATTCGAATTCACCGGCAAAGAACTTCTGTATCCAGGCGTTCGCCTCGTAAGACAAACCCTTCTGTGAACTCCACTCCGTGAACAACTGACGGGCGATCGGCGTATCCAAACGGATTGCCGTTTGAACCGAAGGATTCAGGATGCCGTTCGACTGAACTGCAGGAGCGTTGCCGTTACCCAGCGATTGCAAAAGTGCATCGGCACCGGACTGGGCCTGCGCACTCCAGGAAAGCAGGGAACCGACGAGCAAAATCGACTTATTCATAAGCGTGCTCGTTTCCGCCGATCAGATAACCCACTTCGATGTGTCCGAGCATGTGGTATGCGAGATCGTTTGAAAGTTGGGTTTTTTCGCGGAAAAAATCGTTTTTCACGCCAAAACGGGTCGACCAATTCTTGCCGATCCAGAGCGCAAAACCAATGTCTGCAACGGCAGCCGGCGCCGTGCCGTACTGGGTGTTCACAAGGCCCGGGCCCACGGAAACGTACTGATCGAAGTAAAACACCTGGTCGATGCTGGTTCTGAATTTACCGTAGAAAAGATTGTAGTTCGCGAGCAGATCCGCGCGCCACTTCACGATCGCGGCATCGGGAACGATGCCCTCGTTCATCATCAGCATTTCAGCGGAACGGGTGAAGTCGTTGAATCCGTAACTTCCGGATGCGGACACCGACCAGCGATCGGTCAGGTGGTGAAGGACCGAACCGTTCAACTGGCGCATGCGGACGAATCCGTTGCTGGTGAAGTTCTGGCCCACACCGAGATTGAACTCTGTGCGACGGGCGAGCGTTGCAAAGCGACTTTGAGCCGAATAGAGCTTTTCATTCGTGATTCCGGCAGGAGCCACGTTTCCAGGAAGCTTCAATTCGTCGAGTTGCGCGTTGAGATCGACATCAGCGCTTGCAGTCGCCGCAGTCAGGGAAAGCATCATCATCGAAAAAAGAAAAGTCTTCATTTCGCTTCTCCTTCAATTCCGGTCAGGGACGAGATCCAGGAACCCAGAATGCCTGCATCGTTTGCACCAAACAGAACATCGGCCATTTCAAATCCAAGCACCACGAGATTGCGATTCGGCAGGCGACACTGCACACCCACCGGAAAGGACATTCCCGGCTTTTGCAATTTGAACAACACCGAGCATTTGGAGGAAAGATGATCGAGATCCAGAATCAACGGATTGTAGGATTCGGTCGTCAGAGTCCCCTTCAATCCGGCAGGAGCTTCTGGCGATTCGAGATCGGAACGCGCATCCACGTTCAGACTCAGCATCCATGCATCCGTCGCTGGGGAAAGTTCTTTCAATCGGCCTTTGAAACCGATACCGAATTTCTTGATCTCTTCAGCAAGCTTACCCTGTAGATTGGAAGCCAAGGGTGATGCGATCACTACGGTTGGAACCAGGCTGCTCACTTGATTCTGCATTTTCGCGTCGAACAACGGAGCACTCAATGCTTCGGTGGTCACCCAGGCGGCATCGCGGATCGCCAAAGTGCGCGGTGACACCTGAAACTTCATCGACAACAGATCCACAGACGGAATCGCTTTTGCGGTTTCGAGGGATTCGCGTTGTGCGCTTTCACTGGAGAGCAGGATCGCCTTCGCCCAGGATTGCGGCAACACTTCCAACACGAAGTTTTCCGTCACTCGCTGGCCGAAAATGCTTTCCGCGATCAATGAGAATTGGAGAATCCCCTCTTCCACCGGCATGATCTGCAAGCGGTTCTTTGTCCAGCGAATCGCATCCGGCTGATTGGATTCGATCTTCACGGTGACCGGCAGATTGCGGTCTTCACCATCCACTACCGGCAACGGCAGATCAATCTGTTCATTCAATCGCAGGAACCGCAAATCACCCGATTTCCACGCCGCACGGTCGATCTTCGGAGCCAGGTGCAGATCGGACTTCAGGGTGATCTTCACGGTCTTGGTCACGCAGTGACTGAAATTGTTGGTGGATCGCTGAACACAGATCTCGTAGTCGATCGGGGTGGTCGTACCTAGATTGTTGATGCGAAGCTGATCCCAACGCACTTGTACGATCCGGGAAGGATAAACCACACCTTGTCCCTGGGTTTCGGCAATCGTGGTGGTGGTCAGTCTTCCGAATGGCACCGTGGAATTCACGGTGATCCGCGGTGACACTTCCCCATTCATGTCTTCGGCACGAATCGAGAAATTCACATCGAGTCCCTGGGTCAGGGTTTCTGGTGCAGAAACCGATGCTGCCTGACGGACATCGTTTACGGTCCAATACACATCGTTCACCGTCGGTTGACCCAACGGAAGATTCGCCTGATAAGAAACCTTGATGCGCTTGTAGTAAACCGAACTGGAATACGAATCACCCACTCCGGAAAAGGAAAAGGCTGGCGTGAAGCGCACGCGGAAAGAATTGTTGCTGCCCAAGACCGGTTTGACCTCGGTCCCAACCGGAGCATTGAGCGCGCTCAAGGAGAGCGGGCCGTTCGGAAAATCCGGACTCTTCACTTCCACGATCTGTTCCAGCTGCTTGCCTTCTTCCACAGTGGTGACACCGGACACATTCAACACCACCGGTTGCAACTTGTTTCGGATCAGGAGATTCACCGCACGGGAAGTTTCCGTGACCGGGTCCGCAGAACTTCTCACGGAAATGGTCAGGGGAACGAGAATCATGGTTTGTTCCGGATGAGTGGCGACATCGACGACAGTGTAATCCGGCGTATAATTCAGGAATCCAGTCGTCGCATCGTATTGCGCCCCCGTCGGCAATCCCCGGATCGTGACGATGGCCGTTCCCGGTTCAGGAACATGACCATGGATTTCCGCGCCACAAGCGATCGATTCGGTACACTCGATGAGATCAGGTGCTTCGACCGAATACACTTTGGGTGCCTGATGGGTGTTGTTCGGATTGTTACTGAGGATTCTCTGCCCCGGCTTCAGGCCGTTGCTGAACGGATCCTGCTGGCATCCCGCCAGGATGGACATCGCTGCAAAACCACAAATCAATGGGTGGATGGTTTTCATCTTCAAGCTCCTACTGGTCTCAACACGAACGGATAGTTCACTTTGACATTCACTCCGCCCACAGGTTTTGGAAACTTCCAGTTCAACATTTTGGTGGAAATACAGGATTCGACTTGGGAATTCCCGAGAGTGGAACGAGCCACATTCGCCCCGGAAACATCGCCGTTACCGTTGATCTGAAAACTCATGTTCACTTGCCCCTGAAGTCCCGGATTGGATTGAAGCCCGGTTTCATAACAAGCGCGCACCTGACTGAGGTACTTGGCGATGGTCGCTTGGATCACGGCCTTGTCGAGTCCACCTTCGAGCATCAGATCATTCGAAAGTGCCACTTTGGAAAGGGAACTGCCTTCGCCCGAACCGATACGGGAATTTCCGTAACCGCCGGCTCCGCCACCCGCACCTTTGGTGCCGATGCCGCCCAGACCGCTGACTCCGGTGTTTCCAACCGTAGTGGATTTCACGCCGCGACCGATGCCGGTCAGGAGTTCACCGCCACTGCCTTGTTTTCCGCCCGCTCCCGCACCCGCGGATGCATCCTTGATTGTC
>JBEIKL010000026.1:0-19846 GCA_040379745.1 Bdellovibrionales bacterium
GTAATTGATCTCGCCTTCGTCATCGAAGGATTCAAACGGCATATCCCGATTCAAAACGGCTTCGCCCGAGTTGAATTTCAGAAACGCCTCTTCAAACCAAGAACCACCTCGACCGGAAAACTTTTCAGAAATCGTATAACGCTCTGAAATGTCGGTTGGACCATTCATTTCAGGATTGCGGATTCCCAGCTTCTTGTTGAGCAAGATTTCCATCGCACCGGTTGCAGCCATGAACAGACAAGTGTTCACCTGCCCCTGATTGGGCGCGGTTACCACGTAATCATTCAACTCGGTATAGCTCGTTGGCAAGGCATACGCGGGCAAACCCAATCCCATGATGATCATGCAAAGATGCGCGGTCAGAATTTTCATGGGATCAACATAGTCAAACTTTCAGATTTTACAACGGTAATTTTTTCTCATCGAGATCGGGTTCGAGAAAAACTTTCGAGAACGGCTCGCCCTTCATGTGCTTCATCAGGATCTGCACCGGATAACGCGCAACCTCACCCACGAGAACGGATGGTGCGGAAGTGGAATCCACCCCCAGACGCGAACTGAAAACAGCCATTTTTGCAGCGTTTTCAGCGGAAATTCGCGAATCCGTCACTACAAACAGCAGCTCGATGTCGGCAGCATCGGAGTTCTTGAAGAAAAAGGAAACCTCTTCAACCGACCCCCCGGCGCTCTTCATGTTGTTAGAAATTTTTTGCACGATTTCATTTCGGAATGCGTCTGAACCGAACGGGATCCGGTAGCGCACCGTCGCAGGGGCGAAAGGAACACCCTTCGGCGTCTCGCTTGCTGACATGACTCGGGCGAAATTCTCGCGATTCTGTTGGTTCGCACAGAAAGTCCCCGCGGTTTTCCAAGATCGGCACGCCCAGAACACATGCAAGGTCTGGTTGGCCGGAACCACCCGGTGGTCCTCCAAGGCCTTTTCCTCACCCGGCTGAGCTTGCATGAAATCGCAGGACGGGTTTTTTACCGGCGCGCTTTGATATTTCAGTGTCCTGAAAAACCCCTTTCGCATACCGATGACGAAATCATCGCGAGAAACGAGGGTGATTTCCTTTGGTTTCCATTTACGAACACGATACGGACCTGAAGAAATCCAATCCTTGGTGGGCTTGACCAGCTTCAAGTTCGATGGATGGTAAACGCCAGTCATCGGGTGTCCGAGAACGGACTTCAAGAACACTTGAACATCAAAATCCTTTGGCAGAACTTTCCAAACGAAGTGAACTTCAGTGGGAGAGATCCACTGATGCTCCGAATTTAAATAACTGGCCCAATAAGAATCAGTGGACCATTGAGTCAAATAAGGCTTAGCCCATTCAAACGACTGCTTCCAATGCTCAGGCAAAATTGGCTCCTGATTGGAAAAAGTTAATCCCGACTTAAGGCGAAGCGTTAAAACGCCGCCCTGCCGAGAAGGTTTCCACTCCTCTGACTCTTTCAATTGATACAGTGTTCCAATAATCCCTTGATGTGGGCCGAATTCTTCAGCCACATAGGAATCCAGTGGGGAAGCAGAGAGCGGCAACTCATAAAGCCAGACATTCTTCACTTCTTCGACCACGAACGCTTTCTTGGTGAAGAGGAAGGAAAGCGCATTCACCCCGAAGGCGAATGCGAAGATCAGTACGGCTAACTTTGTTTTACTCATAGCATCTGTGTTACACTTGAAGACGTTCACATGCAACTTGAAGAGTTTTTGAATCGACAAAAGGAATTCGCGCTCGGCCACTTGCCAACGGAAGGTTTCCATCCGGAAACCCGTAACTTATCCGAATTGGTGAACGAAGATCTTGCGGCCGCAATTCGAATCGTTCAGAGCATTGATCTTGCGGCCATGGACAAAACCGAGGCAAACAGTGAACGCATTCAATTGCTGTCCGGAATCATCCAAAAGACCTTTTCCAAAGGAAACCGTGTTTTCCTTTCCGGTTGCGGAGCGACCGGAAGGCTCGCGCTCGCTCTGGAGTCGACCTGGAGAAAAACCCATGCCGGCACGGAACGTGAAAACTCGGTTCAGGCGCTGATGGCTGGCGGAGATTTTGCACTGGTGAAATCAGTGGAGAACTTCGAAGACTTTCCCGATTACGGTCGGCGTCACTTGCGCGACTTGGGCTTCACGGCGGGCGACCTGCTGATTGCGATCACCGAAGGTGGCGAAACACCTTATGTGATCGGAACCGTTCACGAGGCACTTGCCCACGCCAAAGAAAACAATTTCCAAAAACCATGGTTCGTCTACTGCAATCCGACTGAACTACTGTGCAAGACCGTTGAACGGTCACGCGCAGTGATTGAAAACCCTGACGTTGAAAACCTCTGCATCGAGACCGGTCCGATGGCACTTTCCGGAAGTACACGCCTTCAAGCGGCCACCGTGCAAATGCTGGCGGTCGGATCCGCACTTTGGAATGACCTTTCGCTGATCTCCAGATTGAAAACCGGCTATTCCCTTTTCAATCTTTCGGGATTCCTGAAACCCGTCGTGGAATGGGAAAGCGGCGTTTATCAGGACAAGAACTTCGTGATGTACCAGACCGATGATTTTCCGATTGCGGTACTGACCGACACCACGGAACGCTCGCCAACTTTCAGTTTGACCCCTTTTGAAAAACAACGCGACTTTCATCCTTCCCACTACTCGCTTTGCTATCTTTGCATTCCCTCTGTGGAAGATTCGGAAAGCTCCTGGGTGGAAATCCTGAATCGCCAGCCAATCGGACTGGAGTGGGAAGAATTGAACGGAAGACTCGGCCGTGATTCCATTCTTGAATTCGACTTCAGCAACAAGTTCATCAACGCCCGTGCAGTGAAGCTGTTCCCTTGCGAACAGAAAACAATCGCACTGAACAAATTTCAGAATCGGTTGGAGTTCTTCACCGATCAGCTCTCCTCCGTGGCGGAGTCGGAACTCCTGCTCCACCCTTTGCTGGAACAGCTGTTCGTGAAGATGATCCTGAACACCCACTCGCTGATGGTGATGGGGAAAGTCGGCCGCTATGAAGGAAATGTGATGACCTGGGTCCGCGCCAGCAATGGCAAACTGATCGATCGCACGCTCCGCTACCTCGACTTCCTGATCGAAAAACGCAATCTGACCAATCCGGGGCGGGAAAAGCTTCTGGAAATGATGTTCAATGAATTGCCGGTCATCGGCCCGAACGACGCGATGGTCTTACGCATTCTCGACCAACTGACCGTCAAACCACACGACGCAAAATAGGAATTCTCTCAATCCCGGCCATGACCCTTCCGATGAGTTTTCATCGGGAGTCTTATGACCAAGAAGTTCTCATTCTTCATCGCCCTCAGCATTGCCAGTCTCATGTTCCTGTTTTCCATCACCTCGCGTGCCGCGAACGGTGCGGAAAATGAAAAGCGCTTTCTGATTCATGAGGAAATCGTCACCGCAATGCGGGTACACCAGCCTTTGCGAGCACCGGCTTCGATCGCCTTCGGCGTCAGCAAGAATGCCGTCGATCTCCGTCCGTTCGATTCACCGATTGCAAACCAGTTCGGCGGAACCTGTACCGCATTCGCCACTGCAGCTGCAATGGAGAACGTTCTTGCATCGCGCGGAGTCCGCAAAGAGGTTTCACGACGCGATCTCTGGAACCGCTACTCTTCCTATGACATGGATGTAGCGATCCGGGCCGCCTCGAAAAACTTCATCGCCGAACTGAGTTACTATCCGGATTACGGAACACGTGCGCCGGACTATCAGGACCACCGAACCCTGCGGATCAGTCGCTCCACGCATCACGGCTACCAACTGGAAACCGCGGTACGAGCTCTCGATCAGGGATTTCCACTGGTGATGGCCGTGCAGGTTCCCCGTGATCTTTCCAACTGTAAAGCGACAGTCGACTCGAAATCGGCGCGCACCAAGGGCGATCATGTCATGGAGGCTGTGGGTTACCGTTTGGATCCTTCCGTGGATGGCGGTGGCTACCTCATCCTGAAAAACAGCTGGGGACCAGAGTGCGGAGATCACGGCTATCACTATTATCCTTTCGCACTTTGCAAACGAAAAGATCTTTACTGTTACTTTGTCGAAGTGAACGAAGTGGAATCCCTTTAGAGTCGCAACTCCAAGCCCAAGCGATACGACAGCCCCGAAAAATCAGAGGTGAACGCGGGCAATTGCAAACCATCGGCACTGGTTCCTTCCGGCGCATCCATCGAATGGAGCCGGTAATCGGCATCGAGCAGGATCGCCACGCGCTTGCCGAGCGAATAACTCATCTGCACGTTCCCCGTTCCGATGAATCCGCTGGAATCATACTGGGCTTTTTTTCCATCCTTCTCAATGGTGAGACTGGTCAGCAAGGCCATGCCTCCGTATGCACCAACTCCGAATCGGAAGCGTTCAAAGCTGACGGGCACGAACGAGATCCCCGCTTGCACCGGCAAGGAATTGAAGCCCACCACTGATCCTGCTGCATTGACGAAACCAATTCGAGCGGCGACAAAAAACATCGGTACCAGTGAATATTGCAATTCAAACGATCCGCCGATCCCGGTGTTTGCGTCGGAAGCATCAATTCCTGCGGGTAAACCGACCATGGAAATGAAGTGCAATCCGCCACTCAACTGAATCCGCGAGCGATCTTCCAGCTCCACAAGGGGCGATGCGGGTGGTTCGGTTTTTTCTGGTTTGGCGACGAGCATTTCCGGAGTCGGTTCTGGCGTGGAGACGAATATATCCGAGCCGGAAATCCACCCCAGCATTCCTCCGGGAATGCGCGTTTTGAAAAAACCGTTCGTCTGGAAGTTACTCACCTGAATCGGAAAATCATAGCTGATCGTTCCGATCACTTTCGAATCCGGACGGGGAAACGAATGTACATTGGCACTCTTGACAACGATTTTGGCATTGCGGGCGGCGAGTGCCTGGACCGAGAATACGAGCGCGATTCCGAGCAGGAACAAGAACCCCAAGGAATTTCTCATTCCGCGCATCACTCCGCCCTCACTTTCACTTCCCCATCGGCAAAGCGCAGACCGATAGCCTGCTTGCTTTTCACCTGCTTCGCACTGCGAATCAACTTGCCCTGATCATCCTGCACCAATGCATACCCGCGTGAAAGAACCGCCAACGGAGACAGTGCGTGCAACTGACCGGTCAGTCGCTCGAGTGCCATTTTCTTCCGTTCGAGAAGGTGGGCGATCAGTCGCTCCATGCGCATGGAAAGATCGTCGAGACGTTGAGCTTTTTCCCTGAGCTGATCGCGAGGATTGCGCAATTTTGCGGCAATCGCCTCGAGAGTCCGGCGCTTGATCATGATTTCCCGACGAATGGACTGGAGCAATCGCGATTCCAATTGACGGGTACGCTCGCGCAATTCGACCCAGTGCTGGGTGATGATTTCCGCTCCGGCGGAAGGAGTCGGCGCACGCAAGTCCGCAACAAAATCGGCGATGGTGAAATCGATTTCATGCCCCACCGCTGAAATGACCGGGATCGCGCTCGCGGCGATGGTCCGCGCAAGCTCCTCGTGATTGAACGCCCAGAGATCTTCCATGCTACCACCGCCTCGGCTGAGCAGGATGACTTCGCCCAATCGGTAATGATTCGCCACCTTCAGTGCTTGAATCAACTTGGGTGGAGCATCGTCACCCTGGACCAAGGCCGGAACGATGACCACTTCGACAAACGGTGCGCGACGGCGCAGAACAGTGAGAATATCCCTCAATGCGGCCGCCTGCGGGGACGAGATCACCACGATGCGGGAAGGATACTTGGGCAAGGGTCTTTTTCTACCTGCATCGAAAAGCCCCTCTTTCATGAGCTTTTCTTTCAATTGCTCAAAGGCGAGCTGAAGTGCTCCGGCGCCCATCGGTTCGATCGTGTCGACCAGCAACTGATAGTTGCCCCGTTGTGCGTAGACCGAGACATTCCCCTTGCAGATGACCTGCAAGCCGTCTTTCAACTGGAAGCCGGGATTCTTTTTTTTCGACCAACCGAATGCGGCCGCACTGATCGTGGCGTTCTCGTCCTTCAACGAGAAATACACATGACCGCTCGACGCTTCCTTCAAGTTGCTGATTTCTCCCTGCACCCAGAGGTCATGAAACTCACCCTCGAGGTTGCGCTTGATGCGCAAGGTGAGCGTGCTCACCGATAACGCATCGGATGCGGGAGGAGTGGAAGAACCCTGGGACTTCTGGAACAGGGGCAAATCGCGATCGCTCATTGTTTCTTGATCTTTTTGAATACTTCGTAGGACTTGAGGTACTTCAACGCCTGAACCACCTGATGATCATCTTTCGTGAATTGTGAGGGCGAAGGCTCGGAAAGATCATCGTCTTCACCTTTCTTCGCCTCTGCGATCTTCAGTTTGTCCGAAAACTCCTGCACGGTGAATTCATCTCGCGCTTCTTTCGACTGCTTGTTCTCGAGATGCCCCTTGAGGTCTTTCTCGCGGGTGGAATCACGCTTGATCTTGGCTTTCGCCAACAACTTCGCATCGTATTCTTCGAGGAAAATGTCGGGAACCACGCCTTTTTCCTGAATACTGACTCCGTTCGGGGTGAAGTAGCGGGCGATCGTCAGCTTCAAACCGAGTTCGTTGCCCAACTCGATAATGCTCTGGACGGATCCCTTTCCAAAAGTGGTATCACCGATGACCATGGCACGATGATGGTCCTGCAGTGCCGCAGCCACGATTTCCGCAGCGGATGCGGTACTGCTGTTGACGAGTACGACCACAGGAAGATCCTTGCGCGCCTTTCCTTTTCTGGCCATGCGCACGTCTTTCTGATTGGTATCCCGGCTGATGGTCGAGACGACCACGCCCTCATCAATGAACAACGATGCGATTTCGACCGCCTGATCGAGCAATCCACCCGGATTGGTGCGCATGTCGAACACAATCCCCTTCAAGCCGTCCTTGTCGTTCTTCTTTTCCAGTTTTTCAAGTGATGCTGCAACGTCATTGGCAGCGGTTTCGTTGAACTGGGAAAGACGGATGTAACCGTAACCCGGCTCCATTTCTTCCGACTTCACTGAAACCACTTTCACGACATCCCGTTTCACCGTAATGGTCTTGAATTTCTGCCAACCCTTGCGGAACAGGGTGAACACCACGGGTTCGCCGATTTTTCCGCGCATTTTCTGAACGGCTTCTGCCAAGGTGAACCCCTTGGTGCTGGCACCGTTGATTTTCACGATTTTGTCACCGGGCTGGATTCCTGCGCGCCATGCGGGCGAACCTTCCATCGGCGCCAATACGGTCAACACATCATCTTTCACCACGACTTCGATTCCGACGCCCGGAAACTTTCCGCTGGTATCGATCTTCACGTCGCGGAACACCTCGGGCGTGAGGAAGTTGGAATGCGGATCAAGCGTTTCGAGCATTCCCTTGATCGCACCGGTCAGGAGCACATCGTTCTTGACGGGATCGACGTAATTCTTCTCGACGAAGGAAAGGATCTTCTGAAAGAGTTCGAGGTTCTTATAACGGTCATTCATCAACGTGGCATTGGCCGGCGTGATGGAATTCGCATGGGATGGTGTGGTGATTGAAGTCTGAGCCAGAAGCGCGAGCAGGATCCATTTCATGGATCTATTGTAACCATTTCACCGGGTCAATGGCTACGTTTCTCACTCGAATTTCAAAATACAAAGAGTTTTCGAGAGGGATGGTTCCAAGATTTTCGGCAACCTTCACCACCTGACCGGCCTGTTTGATGACGTTCTGCAGTCCGCCATAGACGGAGTAGATCAGGCCAGGATGCTCAACGATGACCACATTCCCTTTGCCCGGAATCGATCCGGAAAACTGAACCGTTCCATCGGCAACCGCTTGGATCGAAGTCGTTCCTTGGATCGTCTGGATCTCGATTCCCTTTTTGAAGATGTTGAGTCCCGATTTTTCATCCTTCTGCTGACCGTAAGTTCCGACGACCTTGCCTTTCATCGGCCAAGGCAGGCTCTTTGGACGGATCTGGACCTGGACCATGCGTTTGCGCTCGTCCATGGCCTGTTCCATTTTCTGACGACCGTGGAACTGCAGGATCATTTTTTCGATCTCGACTTCAGCGACCTTGAGCTTGCGATAGTCCTCAAGCTGATTCATGTGTTCGGAATGTTTCGAACTCGTCAGGTCGGAACGGATCTTCTTGTGGAAGGTGATCAGGGATTCCTGTTCGGAAATATCCTGCAAAAGACTGGAAATCTGCTGTTTTTCCTGCTCGATCCTTCCTTGCAATTCATCCACATCCAGAAGGTCGGCATGCATCGACTCCAGTTCCTTGAGCTCGGAAAGGACGATACTGGAAAGAATGACTTCCTTGACCCGCGCTTCGCCAGCACCTTCTTCTCCGCGCATGAGTCGTTCATTTTGCGATAACACGGGGTGAATGAGTTTTGAGAATTTCACGCGCAACTGGCCGTGAGCCTGGTCGATGCGTCGCTGAACCTCGTCCCGACGGTTCTTGAGTTCGGTCAGATACCGTTCGAGATCGGCAAGTCGACGGGAAGTGAGCTCCTTTTCCTGTGCTTGCAGCTTCTGAAGCGACTTCAGTCGAGAAAGCTGGGCCTCCGTGCTTTTTTTCGTCGCCTCGGCATCGATCAGGGCCTTTTCAATCGCCAGTTTCTGGATCTTGACCTGTTCGAGCTTCTGATTCAGGGAAGTCGGATTGTTTTGTGCGAAAGCGGAACCAACCGCAATCAGCGCCAGGAGGATCATGCTTGATCTCGGCTCCCCATGATTGAAAAGCTAAGGAAAACGCCGATGGCAGACACCACAACGAGACCGATGAGGAACCAGTTCAGCGGGAACCCGAGACTGCGGTCGAGACTGAGCTCACCGAGGAACGCATTGTTCTTCCAGATGAACTTCTGGAATCCAATCCACTCCATTCCGGAAATGAGGAAAGAAATCCCACTCAGGAAAAGAAGAGAGAAGAATGCAGGCAATTTTGCCTGAAACCCATCCACACCCCATGCCGACAGGTTGCGATTCACCTCACTGAGATCCCGGCGTTGCAGGCGCTGGAAAGCCAGCAACTGAACAAGAATCAGGAACAAAATCAGAAGAACGGCGATACGGATCTCGATCTTCAGGTGTTGGAAAAAAGTCTTCAACCGCGAGTGGTGAACCGGACTTGAATCCACACGATACACTTCGGTCATCAGCTTGATCTTGTCGACCAAGGCCTCTGGAAACACACCTCGGATGGAAATCAGGCGAGGCATCAGTTGCAGTCCTTCGTTGCCGATGGATCTCACGGTCTGAGCGATTTCAGGCTCTTCGGCCTCCATCTTCTTGAGCACATCTTCGGTCTTCAATTCTTCGAACCCGACCTGGTAATCAGCGAAGAGTTCGCGGATCGGATCAACCGAGGCGTTTCCGTCTTTCATCTGCACGGTCACGAAGTGGGCCTTGTCGGCGTAATCCGTGGTCAAACCGATTTCGTTCTGGATGGCGCCGCAGAACCAGAGACTCAGCAAAACCTGTGCAAACGAAAGCACCATGAGACCAAGAAGTCCCCAAGAACGCTTGAGCGGAAGAACCGCGAGTTTGCCGATCAGGCGGAAGTTGATGTTGTTCATACGCGCTCCTCCACTTTGAAGGTGCCATCTCGAAGGATCGCACAACGTTTACGCAGGCGACGGACCATCTCGAGATCATGGGTTGCGAGCAGGACGGTGGTTCCGGAAAGATTGAGTTTCACGAAGAGATCCATCAGCTTCCAAGTCATTTCAAAATCCTGGGCGCCGGTCGGTTCGTCCGCAATCAGGAGGTCGCATTTCTTGCTCAGTGCGCGCAAGATGGCCACGCGTTGCTTCTCCCCACCGGAAAAAGTTCCCACTTGCTTGTCCCATTTGTCCTTCAGCCCCATGAGGTTGAGATAATTTTGCATGGTGGCGTGATCGACCCGATCCATCAAAGGAAGGGAAAGCTGGGTGATCTCGATGTGATCGCGAAGAGTCAGATCCGGGATCAGTCCCAGGTTCTGGGGAATAAAAGAGATGCGCTTGCGGGAACGAAGCAGTTCGGCGGAGCTGGAATTCTGGAAGTTCACCCCTTGGCAGTAAACCGTTCCCGAAGTCGGCTGCTCAAAACTGGCGACCGTGCGGAGGAGCGAACTTTTGCCGGCACCGCTTCCACCGAGAATGTAGAGAAAATCACCCTGTGCAAGATCGAAATTGACATTTTGCCAAACCATTTCGCCGGGAGTGAAGGCTTTGGATAAATTTTCAACTTTGAGGAGTATGTTTTTCATGATGTACTTTTGACAGTGTAACTATGTGGAAAGCAAAGCTCAATCAACATTTTGCAAAAATTGCGTTCCTCATCTGGAACGCGACTTTTCACTCCCTGTGGCTTTCCGCACTTTTTTATCTCTCCTCGGGCAATAATTTCATTTCGCTCTGGAACGAGAATCATCTTCTTTTTGCGACCCTGAGCATCAGCCTGCTCGCATTCATTTTCCGCGATGAATGGAACCACAGGACCAGGGATCTTCCAGCGGCCAGAAAACTGTTCCTGATCGGCGCTCTTCATTCGGTCGTTCTCGTGTTTCTCGCATTGCTTCAAGCATCCATGAATCAAGGATTGGAGTTCCTGGGGATCACCTCCGATGCCGGCGCGAATTTTCTCGCGTCATACTCCTGGGTGTTACGATCACTCCTGATTTTCGCTCTTTCGTTCAGCCTGAATGCCACCACCAAGAATCTTCAACCCCACTGGATGGGGCTTCCACTTCAGTTCTTCTTCTTCTGGACCTGGTTCAATCCGGGCATTCAGGATTACCTTCTGGTGACGGTGATCTACATCCTGAATCCTTCGTTCTTGTTTTCCGCCGGACTGATGAGTGGCATCCTCATCCTTTCGCATGCCGTGATGGGGGCTGGATTCATGGGCTCCGAATTCACTGGAATCCTTCGATTCAACGGAATCGAGGGCGAATCCTCGCTTTTGCGAAGCCCGGCATTGATTCTGGGTTTGTTTTTCCTCTTCGGCGCAACTAGAATAAACAAGGCATTGAACAAACGGAAGGAGCAACAGACAACATGAACCCTACACAAAACTCCCTGAGCGCATGGACCCTGATCATGGATGCAGGCCCCCTGGTCAAACTCATCCTTCTCCTTCTTCTCGCGGCATCGGTACTGACCTGGGCGATTCTTTATCAGAAATCGAAGACGATCAAGGCATCGCGCGAGGATGACGAAAAATTCATCGATTACTTCTGGACCTCGAAATCACTCGACGAAATCTCGAACAATCTGGATGCGTTCGAGCACTCAACCGTGGCCAAGGTTTTTGCAGCAGCCTATCGTGAGCTCCGCAAGATGCCCGTGCCGGAAATCACCAACCTGGAGCGGTCGCTGAACCGCGCACAAATGGTGCAGATGGATTCACTGGAAAAGCACGTCGACTGGCTGGCCACCATTGCCAGTGCTGCTCCGTTCATCGGTCTGTTCGGTACCGTATGGGGGATCATGAATTCATTCCAGGGAATCGGAGCGACCGGCTCTGCGAATCTCGCCGTGGTTGCTCCCGGAATTTCGGAAGCCCTGATCGCCACTGCGGTCGGTCTTGCCGCCGCGATTCCCGCATCGATCGGCTACAACTCTCTTCTCGCCAAGATCAAGCGTTGTTCGCTCGACATGGAAACCTTTTCGCAGGAATTCCTGAACATGGTCCAACGCAATCTTTCCAACGCAGCAAAGGTCCAACGCCATGGCAATGAATCCGAACAAAACGCCTAAGATGGGTCGCACTTCGCTGGCAGAGATCAACGTCACTCCGCTCGTGGACGTGATGCTGGTGCTTCTGATCGTGTTCATGGTTTCCGCGCCCCTGATGCAACAGGGTGTTGAGGTCAACCTCCCGAAGGCGAACGGTTCTCCGATCCAGCAGTCCGAGGAACCGGTGGTGATCTCGATTCAGAAAGACAAAACGATCATCTACAATCATAAGACCTACAACCCGCAGACCCTGAGCGTGAAACTCACTGCACTGGCTGCTTCCAAGCCGAACACCCAGATCCTGGTGCAAGCGGATGAACAGGTGGATTACGGCGTCGTGGCCAAAGTGATGTCCGCACTGAAACGCGCGAAATTCACCCGCGTGGGACTGGTGACCGAGCCTGAAAAATGATTTCCGAAAAACAGCAACACATCCAACGCAGTGAAGACTCCCTTTCCCGGGCGATCCGTATCTCGATCGCACTGCATGTGCTGCTGTTACTCGCACTGTTCCTGAAGGAACTCGTCATCCCGAGCGAACCAACGATGAAGGAATACCTTCCGTCCTTGAAGGTGGATCTGGTGGCGCTTCCCGACCAGAAGGCGTCCGAAGCGACCACGCCCGTCCAGCCATCCGCACCCGAAGAGACCAAGCAACCGGAAGAGGTGAAAAAACCGGAAGAGAAATCGGAGCCGGTGAAGGAAACCGCCAAAGAGGAAACCGCCGATTACTCACTGAAGAAGAAACAGCCGAAAACCAAAGCCGAAAAAGCGGAAGCCAAACGCGAGGAATCGCGTGAGCGCATGAAGAATGCACTGGCCCGGATCAAGGCCCTGGAAAAAATCCGTGCTGGAGAACTGATCAAGGGCAACAAGGTGATGACCGGCTCATCGGCAAAAGGCGTTGCGGTGGAAAGCGCCGAAACCGTCTATCAGGACATCGTTCGCGAAAGGATCAGCTCCGAATGGGAGCTTCCTCTCTGGTTACAGGGAAAAAACCTTTCCGCAAAAGTGCTCATCCGTATCGATCGTCGAGGTACGATCTCGATCTTGCGATTCATCCGCACATCGGGCAACGCACAATTTGATGCAGCCGTGAAACACACACTTCAATCCGCATCTCCGTTGCCGCCACCACCGATCTCGATCCTGCCGAGCGTATCCCAGGATGGCATCGTGTTGGGATTCCCCATTGTGGATTAGTTGCCCCTTCCCTCGCCCACGACAATTGGCTATCCTGATTGCATGATGAAACCGAATTTTGTCGTGATTGCCTTGCTCTTATCCCGAATCGTTCTTCCCGGTCTTGCTCAGGCGCAGACCACCGCGATTTCCGTCGGTGAAGCCAAGACCCAGAAACCGGAAATCCATCTCGCCACTCCCACCCTGACCGGTGGCGATCTTTCGGCAGAAGTCACGCAGATCCAGAAAATCATCGAAAACGATCTCGCATTCACCGATCAGTTCCGAAGCGCACCCGAAGCAGGCAAGGACAAGGCGGACTATCAGGGCTCGGGAACCGTGAAACTCGACGGCAGTCGAATCGCCTATGAGTTCCGACTCCGCCAGAGTGGCGCAGAAAAAGAACTGCTGGCCCGTCGCTACCTGAGCGATCGTGCAGACTACAAAACACTCGCACACTCCATCGCCAACGACATCGTGTTCGCCATCACCGGAAAAAAGGGGATTTTCCTGAGCAAGATCGCATTCAGCTGTGACCGCACCGGAAAGAAGGAAATCTACACGATGAACTTCGACGGAAGCGAAGTGCGCCAGATCACCAAGATCCGCTCCATCGCCCTCGGTGCGGGCTGGAGCAATGACGGTACCAAGCTTGCGTTCTCGGTGTTCAACCGCCATGAAGACAACACCCGCAACATCGATCTCTTCGAATACAGCTTCAGCAACGGCAACCTGCGCCTGCTCAGCAATCGCAAGGGATTGAACTCGGGCGCCAGTTATCATCCGAATGGAAAACAACTGGGATTGACCCTGAGTTATTCTGGCAATCCGGAAATTTATCTTTTGAATCTGGATAGCCGCAAGGTTTCGCAACTCACTCGCTCGCCGGGATTCGATGTGGACCCGTCCTTCAGTCCGGACGGAAGCAAGATCGCCTTCGTTTCCTCACGCGCGGGCAAGCCCATGGTCTACACCATGAGCCTGGCGAATCCATCGGATGTGAAACGCATCACCTTTGCCGGCTCGTACAACGCCACTCCGAACTGGGCACCGGACTCGAAGAAACTCGTCTTCGCAGGATGGCTCGATGGACATTTCGATCTCTTCACCATCACCGCGGATGGCTCGAAAATCGAACGCCTGACCAAGAGTGAAGGCAATAACGAAGACCCGTCCTTCAGTCCGGACGGATCGATGATCGCGTTCAGCTCGAATCGCGCCAACAAGGAAAAAGCGATCTACGTGATGAACGTCGATGGCACCAACGTCAAGCGCCTGACGTTCGGCATGGGGAATTGCTCGGGGTCGAAGTGGAGCCCATATCTTTCGCCCTGATCAAGGCATTGTGCTAGCATTGTGGAATACCAAGGAGAAACCATGAGCCAGGAAAGAATCGCAATCATCGATGGAGTTCGCACCCCGTTTGCACGCGCGCGCAGCGTGTTTCACAAAATGACCGCCGCCAATCTGGGAGGAGTCGTTCTTCGTGAGACTGTGATGCGCACCGGACTGGATCCGAAACTCATTGAAGAGGTTTACTTTGGAATTGTCAGTCCTCCCGCTGAAGGCTCGAACGTATCCCGTGAGGCGCTTTTTGATTCCGGCCTTCCGGCCAGCATCGCCTGCACCACGGTGAACCGGTATTGCGCATCCGCCATGGAAGCTGCTGCGGGAATCGCCGCAAAAATCCAGGCAGGACAAATCGAAATCGGTCTTGCTGGCGGAGTCGAATCCATCAGCTCCGTGCGCGCATTGTTCAGTGCGGAAGCAACCGATTTCTTCCAGGACATCGCCAAAGCGAAAACCATGGGCCAACGCATGGGCATGCTCTCGAAATTCAAGGCCGCTTATCTCGCTCCGAATGCTCCGGGCATCAAGGAACCGACCACCGGTCTCAGCATGGGACAATCGGCTGATCTGATGGCCCGCGATTACAAGGTCGCACGAGAAGACCAGGATCAATTCGCCCTCGCCTCCCACAACAGGGCATCGAGCGCCTGGGACAATGGATTCTTCCAGTCACACGTTTGCAAAGTGGCCACCCCCGACGGAAAAGTAGTGGATCGCGACACCGATGTGCGCTCGGATTCCAGCATGGAAAAACTGGGCAAATTGAAACCGGTTTTCTACAAGGACGGAACCATCACTGCGGGCAACGCCAGCCCGCTCACCGATGGCGCATCGGCACTCCTGCTGATGAAGGAAAGCAAAGCGAAAGAACTTGGCCTGAAACCGCTGGGATTCCTCAAAAGCTATGCGGCTGCGGGAATCGACGTTCAGACCGAGCACCTCTTGATCGGACCGGTTTATGCGATTCCAAAGGCATTGAAAGCAGCAGGCCTGAGCTGGGATCAACTCGACCTGATTGAAATCCATGAGGCATTCGCAGGCCAGGTGTTGGCAACCGTTCGTGCGATCGAATCCGAAAAGTTCAATATCGGCAAAGTAGACATGAACAAGGTGAACATCCACGGTGGAAGCATCGCCATCGGTCACCCGTTCGGTGCGACCGGTGGACGCATGATCCTTCAGACCCTTCACGAACTGAAAGAAACCAACAAACAGTACGGCTTGATTTCTGTTTGTGCGGCAGGCGGTTTGGGTTCGGTGATGATTCTCGAACGCAACTGATTGCGCATCCGAGGTAGACCATGAAGGACGTCGTTGCTGTCGGTCTGGATCTGAAACCGGAAACCCTGATCAGCGCCTATTCCCAAGGCGTTTTTCCATGGCCATGCGAAGACATGCCTCTTTTATGGCATTGTCCGCTCCGTCGGGCCGTTCTCTTTTTCGATGACCTCCATGTGTCCAAGCGGCTCAAGCAATACTTGAAAAAATCACCCTGGACCTTCACCGTGAACCGCGCGTTTGATCGCGTGATCGCTGAATCGTCGGTACGTCTGAATGAAGGAACCTGGATCACGCCGGAAATGAAGGAAGCCTATGGTGAGCTCCATCGCATGGGCCATGTACACAGCGTGGAAGTCTGGAACGGAACGGAACTCGTCGGAGGTTTGTATGGCGTCTATATCGGCGGATACTTCGCCGGTGAAAGCATGTTCCACCGCGAAGACAACGCCTCGAAGGCTGCATTGCTGTTCCTGATCTCACTCCTGAAAAATGCTGGCAAGAAATGGATGGACATCCAGATGCTGACCCCGCACATGGAAGCACTGGGAGCGTGTGAGATCACCCGCAGGAAATTCCTGGGCATGGTCGCGGATTCAAATCAGGAAAATGAAGATCATTCCGCGGTCCATCCGTTCCGCAACGGGAATATCAGGGAATCGTACCGTTTTCAGGATTTTTCAATCCGGATCGAGAATGGAAGTTCATCAGCCAAAAAGTAAGAACTGTTTTGGGAAGATGGCTTACGGCCGATATCACCCTCATCCACCCAGTTCGGATCGATTGCACTGTTGATTCCATTGATCCAAGGATTCGCAGGGGTCAGATTCGGATCGATCGGAGCATTTGCGCCCGTACCGGAGGCCACTACCGCGTTCGGTTCCCAACGGGTCAGGGCAATGCTCGATCTGCCTCGGGAAAACTCGAAATGGGAATCCGCTGTCGGGATCAAGCCGGAAGAAGTATTTTCAAAAACCATTTTTGCACGGGCATTATAAACCGTTTCTCCACGGATCTGGAAATCTGCAAAACGGAATTCGATGGTGCGCAGGTTCTTTCCGTTTGCGGTTTCATTCCGGGCATCAATCGACAACGGACTCAAGCTGAAGGCAACCGCCTCTTCACTCGTCGATGACTTCTGGATCTTGAAAGAAAGGTCGAACTGCAAATCCGGACCGATGGATTTGATCGCAAACGAAACTGCGGAGTTCAGTCCCTCGTCCTGGCTCCAGCGCAGGGAATGGATGGGGGTTTTTCCCGCGGATCCGCATACATTGGTGTCACTGGCGCAAATCGCGCCCATCACTTCCTGCATCTGATCGTTGAAAGTTCCCTTGAATGAAGTCAGAAGGGCAACATAGTCCTCACTTTTCAAACCAATGTTCGAAGAACCGGATGATCCGCCACCGCCGCTCGTATGAGTAACGTGGGAATTCGAAGGACTCAAACCGGATGGTAAAACCATTGGAACAGTGGCAGGGTCGATTGAATTCGCATCCGTTCCCGCAGATGGATTTGCAGCCGAGATACCGGTCCTTGGTTGAGGAAAACGGGCGAATCGATTCGCATCGGGTGCGTTGGATTGATCGAGTGAAAGGGCCTGAAGGGCTTCCTGGTCGACGGACTCTGCAGGGGGCGCATCCGGATTCGGGGAACTTGCCAGGACATCGGCTGCGGTCATCGGGGCAGCCATCTCATCTGTCACCGTTGAAACCAAAGTTGAAAAACCATTTGAAACCGAGTTTGCGAAACTTGAAAAAACCGAAAAGGGATTCACCGTTTGAGCACGCATTCCGGTTGAGATCGTACCGCGGGAAGAAGGCTGACTGATCGAAGATGACTCCGGGGCTGGACCATCCGCGGCCAATGCATACCAGGTGCCTGCCACGAGTCCGGAAATCAGACACAACTTTATCCAAAAATTCCTGTTCATGCCCTTTGATAGAGCAGAGACCGTGCCACCCACTTTCAATATTGCTTACAGGGGTTTATGCATTCAGGTGTCTGAAAATCTGACAATCCGGAGACCAGGTGTATAAAAAATAGACAACCGGAATCCGGACTAATTAAACAATTTCAGTTTACTGATTAAATACTTTTTGTTAAATCTCCAGACCATGAAAATGATGCCGCTATCACTGCTCCTGATCACCGGTTTTTCAAGCGCCCAAGCGCAGGACCCCGGGCATGTTCATCATGCTTTCGCCGGGGGGAATGCCCTTCTCACCGCCCAAACCATCCAGAATGCAACCAAACAGATCATCGTCCAAGGACTCCGCAAGAACCTCGATGCACGGAACGGCGCAAATGGCATCACCATCGAGACCGAAGAATCCGAACACCATTTGAGCATTCCGGAAAGCGCCGTGCTCAACGACATCCTGAAAGCCTTGGGAATCCGGAATGAAGTCCGGGTAAAACTCGACCCGATCCGCACCTCGATCAACTTCGGAGCGGATTCACTGAAGATCGATGTGAAACGGACCGATATCAATCACTTCAAGATCCATACCCACTGGCAAATCCCTCAAATTGTGGCAAAAAGCACTTCCCTGAAAATCCAGGTACCCAAGGGTACCTTCGATCGCGCGTTTTCCCTCGTCTCTTCGCCTGTGAAAATCGCTCTCGATACCCGCAAAGGTCCGATCACCGCGGATCTCGATCTCGAAGCGAACCTGACTCCGAATGGGTCCCTCTTCAAGATTCTTTCTTTCCACACCAATCTCGACGATCACCAATCTCGTTTGAAAATGAAACTGGGACAGCTGACCGTGAACGGCAAACCCCTCCGACTCGAGATCGAAACGAACGACAGGATCATCCAGACGGATGAACCCACGATCCGGAACGAGATCCGCAAATTCGAACCGCAGATCATGGCCATCGTCGAAAAGAAACTCGGTGACCTGATCCGGAGCGAGTTCCGCGAAATCACCACCAAACTCGAGAAAGAAGAACCGTTCAAGATCGCATTCGATTCCAACGAGATCCTCTCCCATCAACCATCCGTGAACGAATCGGTCAGAAAACTTCTTCAGAATATCACCGGCGATTTCCTGTTCAGTTACATCCAGGAAATCCCAAGCCTCGGCATTTACAGCACGCAGGCATCGACCCGGATCTGCATCGGGAATGCGTGTGTGAACAATTCCGCAAAAACCAGCCCGATCACCACCGTCGATCTCAGTGCGATGGGAAGCGATCAGGCCGGCATCATTCTTTATGAGTCGTGGGTGAGGAATATCGTGGATTCGATTCCGTTCCAGAACCGCCTGCGCCGATATTTCAAGGAAACCAATCATTCGGCGGGAATCGATCTGGCGAAAAGCGGGATCCGCATCCATTTCAACCCCGCACGCAACGCGATCGCGATGGTGGTGAATCTCCGGATCGACATCAAGGCCACTTGTGACGCATCCAAGGCACTCGACTCCTGGTCGGCTCTCCGTGAATTCAGCCGAAAGCGACTTGCCGACTGGTGGGAAAAATACACCGGCTCCGGTGACTTCGTGATCGTACCTGTCGAAATCAATTTCGCATTCAAAGGATCCAAAACCGACTCCCAAGGGAACAGCGTCATTCAAATCAAGCCGGAACTTCCATTCAAGAAAAAAGGTTCGGTGCTGAACACCTATCGTTACCCGAGCAATCTACACCTCATGAACGCGAGCATCCGCGAGGAACTTCTCGATGCCCTTCAAGAGGAGTTCGTGAAAGCGCTTCCACCGGAAATCCTGATCTCCATGGACAAACCGATCCAATTCAAGGGATTGAACTTCTTCATTCACCAGGCAACCGTCACGAAAAACGGCGGTCTACTCATCAGCGGAGGCATGCAATGAACAAAACGGCCCTGTTTCTTTCTCTCGCCCTGATTCATGGTTCTGTCGCCAAGGCGCAAGACCTTCTCGTGCAGACCCGTATCGAAGCCGGAACGCTGAACGGACTGATCGACAAGACCCGCATCCTGCTCAAGAACAATGACGTTGCCGACGGACTCAGCGGTCGACTCGAACTGAACGAAGAAGTGCGCTTCACCCTCGATGAGCTCACCCAAAGCGATAATTACCGTAAGTTCCAGGAGGTGTTCCTTTCCGTATTCGGCCTGGACCTGAAACATGCGCAGATCCGCATGAAATTGACCAAACTTGATTATCGCATCGACAAGGTGCGGGTTCTTCCTCTGGATGCACGGGTCGAGGATCCATCGCTCAAACTGTTGATGCAAACGTCCTTGAACGGCATCTACACCGCACTCCCCGAAGGCATTGCCATCGATCTTGTTCTGACGGACCCGAAAACGGGGAAAGA
>JBEIKL010000027.1:0-19744 GCA_040379745.1 Bdellovibrionales bacterium
AAGCCTATCTCGATCCAGCGATGACTGAGGTAAGAGATGCATATGACCAAACCCAAGAGTGCACAAAACTCCATCAATGCCAATAGAACCGATATTTGAGGACTGCCTAGAGCTTTATAAGAATCTCTGAAAACTTTTCCAAAAATAGCGTGCCAAAGATAGATTGAAAATGAAATTTCACCTAAGAATACTAAAGGGCGAATGGTCAGTAGTTTTGAAACCCGTCCGTTACTTAGACTCAAAGACAATACTAAAACTACACTCACTATTGAAAACCAAAGATCGAGGGGTTGAAAGTATAAAATCAAAAACAGCGAGACCAGAGCAAGTGCAGAAGTAAAATCAAATATTCTGAAGCTTTTGACATTGATCACCAGTTCCCGATGAATCGTAAAAAGAGTGAGCCCAATAACAAATTGCAAAATACAGCGATGTAATCCGTAATAATGGGTAAAATCCATTCTTCCATCGCCATAGACTACCAATAAATTATAAAGCTCTGCGAAATAAACCAAGATTAAGGCAACTGAATAATAAATTTTTTTAGATGTGAACTTGACCCACGCTACCAGTACCGGAAATAACAAATAAGCTGCCCACTCTGTACTCAATGACCAGGATGGGTAGTTCCAATCTTCAACGAAATGGCGTTGCCAACTTTGAATTAAAAACAATTGTGCTTTAATGGAATTAGCATTTTCAAAAACATAAGCCCAACCCTTAAAGATTCCGATATAGAGAACAAATACAAGTAAGGTTAAAAAATGAAGCGGATATATTCGGGCCAAACGATGAATCAAGAAATTTTTAATGTAATTGAAGCTCCAGGTGAATTCTTCCATGTAACGACTGGCAAGAACGAACCCAGAAAGAACAAAAAAGTAATCAACCCATAAATATGCTTTTTGAAAGATCTTGATTGAAAACAGACTCAAATTAATTGAGCTCACTTCAAAGAATGCATACCGAAGGTGAAAAACCATGACCAAACAGGCTGCAATACCCCTCATTGAAGTCAATGAATCGATGCGGCGATTTTTGACAGAAACCATTGAGTGCATGAATCAATCATTGAATAGGCGCACCGAATACTCAAGCGCATTAATGCAGCTGCATTAAAGCCCTCGGAGCTAAATCAGGCTCGTACTCTTCATGACAAGAAGTGATTTCAACATTGAAGACAAGATCTTGTCCTGCCAAGGGATGATTTCCATCGAGAAAAACATTCTTTTGAGAACAAGACGCCACTCGGTATTCCCGCGGGGATTGATCTCCATTAAAAACTCCATGAATAGTATCCCCTACCTTTAACTGCTTGCCTCGGTAAATTTTTGAACGGGAAATTTGAAACACTAAATCAGGATCATAAAATCCGTAGGCTTGATCAGCTGCAAGTGAAATTTCGCGTTTATCCCCGATTTTCAATTTTTTTAATATCTCAACAAATCCTGAAAGCATGGGGGATTGAGGCGCTAAAGAAGCAGTGGAAACATCTTGATTAAAAGAAGAACTGATCAAATGACCAAGTTTGTTCTTCAGAACACAATGGAACGATACGATCTGGACTCTCATAAAGGTATCCTTTCATATCAGACATTAATTTTTATAAACTGAATCGAATTGCTGTCTTAACTCTACTGATAAATAAACCGACCAAGTGCAGAAAACACCAAAGAAAAAGAGCACTCTCTCTTTGTAGCAAAACTATGAAAATTAGCAATTACAAATAAATTAACTCAAATCAAACTTAGTACATGATAGAATTTAAACATGAGTCAAATTTGCTTTTTTTGTAAACGAGAGCCTTCTGCCGAACAATGTCAAACCTGTAAACGCTGGGTGTGTCTTCACTGCATGGGCTCAGGCAATCACAACTGCTACCCACGAGATTAGCGTTCACTTACACACCGGGATGAGGTTTTGCAAAACTTCGTAAAGTTTTTTTGTACCCGTGCTAATATAACTTTCACTTTCGAATCCGTTCACTTCCACCATTTTTCAAAAAAGGCCTAGATGAAAACATCAGGCCTTTTTTGTTTTCAGCGTTTGAACTCAAAAAATGAACCAGTGCCGATCAATCAGCAACTTGGCTTTTACGAACTCCAGGCCATGGCCGTGAATGGAATCGCCTCCTGCTGCAGGATCTTACGGACCTCAAGCTCAAGATCATGGCCATCACAAACGATGCAGATCATTTGTTTTTTCGTGTTTGCAGTGTAGTTCACAGCAACCAGGATCAATATCATTCCAACAATGAAAAACAGCGCCAATGCCAAAATGATCATTTTAGTTTTCTCTTCCTAACTTCAATGCGATTGCGATTTCCGGATGATTTTCCGGTTCGGAATCTTCGATCTTTCCGGCTGGCAGATCCCCCAAATGGAATGATCCGAAATCAATGCGCTTCAACTTCGTCACTTCGTGATCGAAGGCGAGAAACATTCGACGGATCTCACGATACTTGCCTTCTTTCAGCCTGACTTCCAGTTTGGATTCCTTGCCACTGGATTTCAGGAGTTTCAATTCACTGAAACAGAGTCGTTCGCCGGAATCATCGATCCCCTCGAGCATCTGTTTCATTTCTTCATCGGTGACCAAGCCACGGACTTGCACGATGTAGGTTCGGGGGATTCCGTTCTCCGGATCCGTGAGAAAATGGGAGACTTTTGATGAATTCGTCAGAAGAAGCAATCCGCTGGTGTTCTGATCGAGTCGCCCCACCGGATGAAACGAGTGAAGGTCGGGCGGAAGGAGATCGTAAATCGTAGGCCGACCTTCGGGATCGCGCTTCGTGGTGAGATAACCCACCGGCTTGTGGAACATCACGACTTTCGTTGCATCACGGATGACTTTGCTGCCAAGGATTTCAATATGCGCCCGGTCGGGGTTGATCATGCGCTGAGGATCGGTTTCGACCTTGCCATGAACCCTGACTTTCCCTTCCGATATCAACGCCTTGGCTTCTTCGCGTGAGGCTTTGCCCAATTTGGAAAGGGCGCGATAGAGGGGTACCCTGCCCTGACTGCTGTTTTTGAAGCCTTTTTTGACAAGAGTCATGCAGTCTTCTATTCTAGGTGGGAATGGAAAAGTTTACCGCAGAAAATTTCAACAAGGGCTTTTTGGTCGATGATGAACTGATGGCAGGCATTGCCGAGGTTCCCGATCAGCCGGGCGCTTTCAATGCCTATGTGGTCCGTCACACGACGGGCGAAACCCTCGGGAATGAAACTTTCACCAACCTGTTCGAGGCGATCCGCACGATCAATGACATCGAACGCGACTGGAGTTTTGCCGCGATTTCTAAATGCGGAACCGGTGGCTGTGGAAACGGCAAGTGCGGAACCGGTGGTTGCTCCCGCGGTTAATTCTCTTCGATCAAGATCCGCTCAACACAGATCAGATAGCGTTCCAGTTGACGCTGGAATTGCAAACCAGACAGATAGAATAGCGTGCTGAAGAGTCCCAGTGAAAACACCTGGATGCTCCACTGCGAGAATTGCTCCACCCAGAACTTCACCTGGTTTGCGGGATTCGCAGAAACCAATACATCGCTCGATGCACCCAGATCGAGAAACTGGAACATGAAAAAAAGAACCACTGCCGCAAGAATCGAGATGTAGCGATTTTGCTGCTTCATCCGATTCAGTTCGGCGGTGAGATGGAATCCGATCATGGACCATTCTTTCGGCGTCAGCTTGAGCTCGCCGCTCATGCGACTTACGGTTTTTTCACGCCACTCAACTTCCTTGCTGCTTTCCTCAAGAAGCGAAGTAACTCCCCCCTTTTTGAAGGTTTTGGGCGTATCGCGAAGAGTGGGCCAGATGGAGTAAATCGTGAAAACAAACGGTGGAATGTAGATCAGAAGATCGGCATAGCCGAAACTGCCGATCCACTGGTATTTCCGAAGCCCATAAAGAAGGAACAGGATCGAACTGGGAAGGATCAGGCACCAGAAAACCACGCTGAACACCTTGCGGTTGATGTGAAAGTGATCCTTCTTCATGTCATCCCGGATCCAGTGCGTGAATTGATCGTACTTCTGATGAGCAGCGTTCATAATCCCTCCCACTTGATGACTTCTTCCCTGAAACGATGAATCGCGGTGGCCTTGCCTGTTTTTTCGTCAATGTCGATGATCACCGCGCCGTAGCCCCCCGGGCCTTCGGCCGGCTCGAATCGCGCGGGCATTTTGGTCACGAATTTCCGGATGGCGATTTCCTTGCGGACGCCGATCACGGAATCGAAACATCCGCTCATGCCGACATCAGTGATCGCCGCGGTTCCACCGGCAAGGATCCGTTCGTCAGCTGTCTGAACGTGCGAGTGCGTGCCCACTACGGCAGAAACCTCTCCTTCCACATAATAGGTGAATGCCTGTTTTTCAGAACTCGCTTCCGCATGGAAATCGACGAAGATGTTGCGAATGCCCTTTTCGCGCAATTTTGCGATTTCGCGCTTCCCTCGGCTGAACGGACAATCGAGTGCATCCATGAACACCCGACCCATCAACAGCACGAGACCAAGCTTGAGATACGGATTGTGACGGGAAGTGAGGATGGCGACGCCAGAGCCGGGAACGGGTGCATCGTCCGGATAGTTCGCAGGACGAAGAACGTTCGGATGACGGGTGAAGCACTCGAGCCCCTCGACGTTATCCCACGCATGATTGCCGGTGGTGATCGCATCGATCTCCATGTCGAAGAATTCCTGAACGATCTTCGCGGTAATGCCCTTACCGTTCGCCGCATTCTCGCCGTTCACGATGATGAAATCGGGCGTGTATTCACGCTTCAATTTCATGATGGCCATTTTCACGGCCTGTCGTCCGGGCTTACCGAACACGTCGCCGAAAAATAAAACTCGCATGGATCCTGCTTTCCAAAAGTTCAAAAGGTTCTACGGATGATTTTACCCTGAGATTGCCACTCTCCCAACAACTTCGTTGGAATCACGGAATGCATCCCACGATCAGTCAAAATGACGTCGACTTTTTCGTCCCAAGGATCAACGGGAATCTTTTCCGTCATTTGTTCCTCAAAGGCAATGCCGATCCGAAGCGCTTCGGGGTGATTTCTCAGAAACCGGTCGTAAAAGCCGGCTCCCCTGCCCAAGCGGTTTCCGTCCGGTGTGAATGCGATTCCCGGGACGAGAATCGCCACAACCTGTTCGGGAAGACAAACAGCCTGTAACGGTGTGGGCTGGTGGATGTGAATCCGATCGGAAACCTCGAATTCCTCCCACTGCCCGGGTTGATCCCTGCGGGCCTCAGCGGCGACCATGACTCTTGCGTCCCAATCCACGATACGCACATAGGCGATCTGAAACGGCTCGTTCATCGATTCGGATTCGATGTTGATCTGTGGCTCGATTTCAAAGGGGTAAAAACTGACCAAGTGTTTGCCAGAAAACGCGGCAAAATCAGCGGAAGCGATCAAACTCGAGTGGAAGTGAGCGGAAAGATTTCCCGATTTGACGATCAGTTCTGAAAAAGAGAGCTTTGATAGAGTCTTGGAAACCCGGGCACGAAGCGCATTTTTTTCAGAAGCGTGACTCACACCGATTGTTCCCGGGCGGAATCCTTGCGGGAAAGAATGGATGCGACTTCGGTCATCAGTGAAGTGCAACGCTGATCGAGCTCGTGCCGGTATTCATCCATGGTCCGGCGGTCCTTGACGAGATCGCCCGCGATTTGAAGCAAGGCGAGAACGGCGGTTTGCTCTCGGGAAAGATTGGGTTTCTGGTCCCGGAGTAGCTTGATCTTCTCATCCACGATTTCGATCGCGTAGCTGGCCAGCTCGGCCTCTTCCGGATGACTAATGACAATTTTTTGACCCAGAATTTCGTATTCCCGCATGCATCCAGTATCCGGCATTTTTTGCCGGTTGTGAAGACTCTTTGACAAGGGGATACTGGAGTTGCGGGCTTTCAGTCCGGGAAAAGGGGCCAAGGATGGCAAGTTCCATGAATGGTGCGGGCGGAAGCTCCGACTCACAACGGTATGCCAGTTACCTGAATCAATTGGAAAGGCAGCAGGATGCCGATCTTCGCGATCGCGAAGTCTCCCATAAGGAAAAAGTCACTCGCATGGTGGACGATCACGGTTCCAAGGAATCCAGCATGAAAAAGGATTATGACGTGAAGATTTCCCAAGAGGCGGACACACTGGAGCGTAAACTCGCCCTGACCCGTGAACGCAATAACATTCTCATCACCCAGGAGCGCGAACGCGGAGAAAAGGAAGCGGATCGTATTCGGACGCAATACCAGCAAAAGATCGAACAGGAAAAGCGGATTGGTGACGAACAACTCGCCCGCCAGCAGGAATATTACAAGAAAGCAGGCGCTGAGTTGCAACGCCAGCACAATCGAAGCCAGATCCGTGAGGGTCAAAAAGGAGGCCAGTCATGAGAAATCTTGAAACCGAGAATCTGAATCCTCAATCCGATTTTGATCGTAAAGGTGGCCCTGCTGAAGAAGGAATGAAGATCAACGGGATGCAACAGGTGATTGATTTGTTGAGACATGCCGACCCTGCTTTTCGCGAGTCACTCTTGAGACGCCTGGGTCAGCGGGACCCGCAATTGGTCCAGAATCTGAGACGGATCATTCGCTGAGCCAGCGGGAAACCAATGTTTCAAAAAAAGTCCGCGCATGATCCAGTTCGGTGGACATGCGGCTTCCGAGGTCTTCACAGTGAGCGGCACCCGGAATGCTGAAAAAGGACAGTCCTGGATTTCTTGAAGAATCGGGATTCTGTTGCGTAATCGAAAGCAGGGACCACGGATCGTTCTCCCCGTTTGTGAAATAGATGTTTCTGACCGTCGGTGAAAACAACTGGCGGTAATACATCGCATTCGTGCGATTCACATCCACCGGCTGATTGATTCCAAATAGTCTTTTGCAGACATTCTGATGATAAGAAAGGGAAATCCGGGAGGAACGGGCCGCTTGAGCCGGATTCGAGTGCGCAACTTGGAAATAACCGTATTCGGTGCAGGACTGATACATCCAGGAGCGCATTCCCGCCCACCCCAGATAATCATTCGGGTCCGTACTTTCGGCACTCTGAAAAGAATCCTGGATCGGACTGATGCCAAAGCGGGAGAACATCTCAATGCCCACTTTCGCATACGCGTCGACCACTTTACCCTTCGCCATTCCCTCGACCAGGGCATCACAGAATTGGTTCTGGAAACCATATTGAATGGCGACCGAAGCCATGTCCGCAACCACATATAGGAAATCGTTGTCATCCTGAATGAGTTCCGAATTGAACTGACGCTTCACCGCTTTGGCATCACTTCGATTGGAAAGTTTCTTCTCGATCTCAACAATCGCCGTCTGAATCGCATTGAGACAAACGGGACCCGCAACACGCGCGACATGATGGTCATATTCGTCGAAATCAGCATGAGCAATCACCGGAGCGGAAGAAGCGAGAGAACCTGCAACCAGTTCGGGATGCTTCAGACGATAGAAAGCGGAAAGACTACCCGGATAGGAGCCCCCAACGGCGATCCATTTTCCTCGGAGACCAAAGTTGTTCATTGCATGCAGTTGAAAAGAAGCGAGGTCCTCAATGGCCTGAGCCGTAGAGAGAAAAATGAGATTTGAGGATTCCAATGTTTTGAACGGCTGACTGTAACCGTAATACCGGTGTTCCAGAGCCACTCGATGCGCTCCGATTTTTTTTGCCAGGCGATTCACCATCTCGGAAGCCGTAGCTCCCGCACAGGTTGATTCTCCGCAAATCGTAAACAGAACCGGAGCGGATTCCACGGGCGACCGTGCATAGGATGAATCAATGAAGTAGCGCTGACGGAAGGTTCTTCGGTCGGAAGCGTTAAAGTGGTCGATTTTCTGAAGGTAAGTGTCTTCCCGATTGAATCGGGGATCCGACGTGGATTCGCGA
Organism: Bdellovibrionales bacterium; assembly: GCA_040379745.1. GTDB lineage: Bacteria > Bdellovibrionota > UBA1018 > UBA1018 > CAIMNF01 > CAIMNF01. The sequence goes on from JBEIKL010000027.1 coordinate 7,913, forward strand.
AGAACCAATGATTCATTGGGTTTGATCCTGAAAAAACGAGGGTCCGCCTGAACGGCTTGGACCATCGACAAAAAGATCAGAATCGACCGAAAAATCATGGCTTGCTTCTATCGTAAGAACTCAAGATTGCCTAGCAGAAAGCCGATCAGATCAAGAGGCCATTGATGAACCTAGTGATCGTATTCACCATCGTGATTATTTTCCTTAACTTATCGATTCAAAACGGTTTTTAGGACCCCATACCGGAGTCCTCGTGTTGAAATCGTTGCCTTTTTAAACCCGAGTACTTCCATCGCTCTCCAGAAAATAAGCGCACCGGCCAGAATGACGTCAGCCCTTTTGGGCTCCATACCGACCATGGCTTTTCGCTCCGCAACACTACGCCACTTCAACTCTTCTACGATTCGGTGGGCATCACCTCGGGTGATTTCAAACCCGTCGATGTGAGCGCGATCAAAGTCAGGAGTGGCAAGTTGGATCATGGCCAGTGTGACGGCGGTTCCAGCGACGGCAACGAAGTCCTTACCTTCTGAATCAATCGTCGACTTCAATTCGGAAAGGGCTTCATCAATCGCGGCTTCGCACTTCCAGAACTCATCATCTGTTACGGGATCGGAATTCAAATAACGCTCGGTCATGCGAACCGCACCGATATTCAGGCTCTTGCCTCCATTGATTTGAACCAGTTCCGTGCTTCCACCACCGATGTCCATGACGACCATCTTTTCGGGATTCATTGCCGGAAGCGCTGCGCCGACAAAAGTCGCCTCGGCTTCCTGATCACCGCTAAGAACCCGAAACTGAAAGCCGATTTCATTGCGAATGTGCTGAAAGAAATCAGCCGCATTGCCGGCATCTCTGGCCTGAGCCGTACCGACTGCGATCACCTCGGATGGATCCATTCCGAATCCCTTCACGATGGATGCGTATTTACGCAGACATTCGAGAGTTCGTTCCATCGCTTCCGGATGCAGCATTCTGGATTGATCCACACCCTGCCCCAGACGAACCACATTCGATTCATCGTGAAGGATGAGGTCACCCTGTTTCACCAGAAGCAGGCAAGTGTTCGTTCCCAAATCGATCGAGGATTGTTTTTGATCCATGATTACCTTCCGAACAGGCCTTTCAGTCCGCCACCGATCGCTTTTTTGACCGCGTCTTCCACTGCTGATTTCGCTTTTGCCTTCACTTCTTCACCGGCGGCTTTTGCCACACGACCTGCGGTCACACCGGCCAGATATTCGGCTGTCGAGGTATAGCTCGGACAAGGAGCACTCCACTTGCAACCCACGGTGATCGGAAGAATCAACGGATCCTGATCGCCTTTTGCGAGCACATTCACCACGGTTCGTGAACCGATGGTGAGATTGAGGGGCTCGATCAGGTGCTGGGAATCGACCAGCTCCCACTTGGTGTCGAGCGATTCATCGATCAATCCCATCTTGGTATAGCCTTTGATATCGATCCCGCTTTTGGGCGCCGCTTTCGCATAAAAATCCGGAGCTTCCATCACACCGTTCGCCAGAGTGAATTTGCCGGTGACCGCCTCATAACGGGAGTCCTTGTTGGCAGGAATGTTCACTTTCTTGCCCTGCAAGGCCGGAACCTTGGAGGCGATTTTTCCGATGGAATCACCGATCGCCAAATTGGCCATGCGGGCGACATCGATCGTCTTGAACATCGCATTGGTGACTTTGAAATCACCCTTCACTTGCAGCTTCTTCTTGATTTCATCGGCATTGAAGCTGGAACCGCTTCCCTGCATGTTGAATGAGAGATTGCCGACCAGGGTATCCTTGAAGGATTGGAACTGGGATTCCACCGCTTTCTGAAGATCCAGGCCATTGACCGAAAGGCTCATGGTGTACTGAGGATCCTGCGGCTTCAAATCGGTCGTGAAAGATCCGGAAATGATTCCGGAGTACATCTTCATTTTCAATCCGGTCAGGGAAGTGACCAGGTTTTTCATCTGGATTTTTGCAACCAGATCATCGATTCGGACATTCATCGCCTTGATGAACGCAATGTTCACGGTTCCATCCATGACCATGGCTTTCATCATCTCGTTCTTGCGAATCGGATCAAGCATGGCATCGAAGTCAGCCTTGGGAGTGCCTGACTTGCCATCAGCAGAACCGTTATCCTTGTCTTTTCCCGTAGTCGCCTTGGTGGAAGGTTTCGGGAAATCGATCCACTGATCGAAATCCATTCCCTTCTGCGAGGTGACGGCGAAAGTCAGTTGTGGCTTGCTGAAGGAAACGAGTTTGCCTTTCAGGTTGAGCTCATTTCCTGGACCTTTCAGATCGACGAGGAACTTCTCGACCCGATCCGTGTCGATCACGATATCGGCATTGATGACGGGCTTCGCTTTCAGCATCGGTCCTTTCATCGAAAAATCCTTGGCCTTGATTTCGGCATGATACTGGAGTGCAGCAGGAGTGCCTTTGACCTCACCCTTCATGGAGACTACGCCTTCCAGTTCGAATGCTTTCAGCATCGGAACGAGTTCGGACCAAGGCTTCACATTGATGGGCTTGGCTTCGAATCGGAGATTTGCCCCCGCGGTCTTGTCGTAATCCCCTGTCACCACGATTTCCGCATTGTGGAACCAGGTTGCGGCTTGCTTCAACTGGAGTGATTCCTGGGTGAGCGAACCGCTGAACTTGAAATGAGTGGGAATGCCTTTTTTCTTGATGAAGAGTTCGCCTTTTTCGATTTCGAGATCGTCTGCGGTGAACACTGCATTCACCGTGGCACTCTTGAATTCACCACCACTGATTTCAGGTGTGAGATCGGCGATCAACTTCAACGGCCCCTGCACTTTCAAGTCAGCGCCCATTTTCGTGTTCAAGTCGGCCCAGAGTTCGATTTCGGTTTTGCGGGAAAGGGAGAAATCCTTCACTCGGAAATTGAAGTTGTCGATGGTGTTCGAAAGCGCCATCGCCGCGTCCTGGTAAACCAGTTTCGCATTTTCAATCGAGACACCGATGTGCGCATTCACCGCCATCGCTGGAAGAGCGATTTTCCCCGCACCGGAATCCTCCTTCTTGGCCGATTCAGCGGCACCCGGCTTCATCAGACCCATGACGTTGAGTTTTCCGTCCTTGGTTTTGATGACGTTGATCTCCGGTTGAACCATGCGAAGGGTGATCAGCGGAGAACCGGAAAGTACCGAGAAATAAGGCATGTCGAACGATGCGTCTTTCACGGAGATGACCTTGTTGGACTTTTCATCTTTCAGTTCCAACCCGTCGATCCCGATGTGGATGCGCCCCCAGAGATTCATCGACAGTTTTCCCAACTGAAGGGTGCCGTTGATGTTCTCGTTCACCAGTTTCACGATTTGAGGGTTGTACTGATTCACGTCCACAGCCAGTGGAATCACGATCATTGCCCCGAGGAAGAGCGCGATCAGGGACCCCACGATCATTGCCAGCTTTTTCATACGATTACTCCTTATTGTTCTTTCAATTTTTTCAAAACCAATTCCTGAAGCATGGCCGGATTGGCCTTGCCCTGGGTCGCCTTCATTGCCTGACCGACGAAAAAACCGATGAGCTTGTCCTTGCCCGCGCGGAATTCTTCCGCCTGCTTCGGATTGTCGAGGATGATCTTGGCGATGATCGGCTCGAGCGAGGACAGGTCGTTCACCTGTTTCAATCCCTCGCGCTCGACGATCTCCAACACTGCAGTGATCGTGCCACCTTCGCTCCAGAGAATACCGATGACTTGTTTTGCGGCGGTCACTGAAATCGTTTTATCTGAAATCAGTTTTGCCAGCTCGGTAAAATGCTCGGGTTTGAAGCGGGAGGCGCGGATGTCGATTCCGCCTTCATTGAGCAGTCTTGCCGCTTCACCGATCAGTAGGTTTGCCACGGTTTTCGCCAGGGAAACGCCCCCTTCGACGGAAACGGATTCTTCAAAGAAACGTGCCATGGATTTCTGCGAAACCAAGACGCCCGCATCGTAACGGGTGATGCCGTATTCCTTCACAAATCGGTCACGCATGTCGTCCGGAAGTTCGGGAAGCGAGTTGCGGATCGACTCGATGTATTCGGAATCCAGCACCAATGGTGGAAGATCCGGATCCGGGAAATAACGGTAGTCTTCGGCTTCTTCTTTGGCACGCATGGTGTAGGTTTGATTCTTTTGTGCATCGTAAAGACGGGTTTCCTGCACGATCCGATCACCGGAAAGAATCACTTGGCGCTGGCGCTCGGCTTCGTACTCGATTGCTTTTTCGACAAATCGGAAGGAGTTCACGTTCTTGATTTCGGTGCGCGTACCCAATCGGGTCGAACCTTTCGGGCGAACGCTGACGTTCGCATCACACCGGAAATTCCCTTCCTGAAGATTGCCATCACAGATCCCCAATGCGGTGACAATCGCGTAAAGCTTGCGAAGGTAAGCACCCGCTTCCTCGGGATTGCGAAGATCGGGCTCACTGACCACTTCGACCAGCGGAGTGCCCGCACGGTTCAGGTTGATCAGGCTGTACCCATATTCGTGAACGCTTTTTCCGGCATCTTCTTCCATGTGAATGCGGGTGATACCGATGCGTTTCGTGGTTTCACCTTCGGCACCGAGTTCGATGTTCAGGAAACCGTTCACGCAAAGAGGAAGATCGAATTGGGAGATCTGATAGCCCTTCGGCAAATCCGCATAGAAATAGTGTTTGCGCGCAAAAATGCATCTCAAGTTGATCTGACAGTTCGTGGCCAAACCGGCACGGATCGCATACTCGACCGCAGTTTCATTCAGGGCGGGCAAGGTACCCGGATGACCGGCGCAGATTTCAGTGGTGTTGGCGTTGGTCGCTTCTTCTGCTACGGATCCGTCTTGGGAAAGGCGGGATTTCGCCGGCGAAAAGATTTTCGAATCGGTGGCGAGTTGCACGTGCACCTCGAGACCGATCACGGTTTCAAATTCAGTGTCGTAATTCACGGGTTGACCGAGGTAATCGATACTCATTTCGCACCTCCAGCCAGTAACTCCACGATTCTTCCGGCCTTGAACAGTACGGTTTCATTGAAGCGCGGTGCAAACAGATGCATGCCGATCGAAAGCCCCTGGTGATCATTCCCCACCGGAACACTCATCGCGGGAAGCCCCGCCATCGAAGCGGGAATCGTGAAAATGTCGGTGAGATACATCGTGAGCGGATCCTTGGATTTTTCGCCCAGTTTGAAGGCCGTGGTCGGCGCAACCGGAGACACCATGACATCGACTTTCTGGAACGCGTTCTCGAAATCCGTACGCATCAGGCGGCGCACCTGTGCGGCTTTACGGTAGTAAGCATCGTAAAAACCACTGGAAAGTGCGAAGGTGCCGAGGATGATCCGGCGTTTAACTTCTGCTCCGAAATTGCCGCGCACTTTTTTATAGAAATCGAGGAGATTCGCGGCCTGCATGGCTTCAGGCGGACGGACGCCGAACCGGACACCGTCATAACGGGAAAGATTGGAAGAGGCTTCGCTCACGGCGATCACATAATAGGTCGACACCGCATATTGCGTGTGAGGAAGGGAGACGGGAACGATCTCTGCGCCTTGATCCTTCAGTTTTTGAATCATGCCTTCGATCGCGTTCCTGACCTCAACATCGATTCCATCGATGAAGTATTCCTGCGGAACCCCGACACGAAGCCCTTTGGCATCGGAAACACGGGTTTCAAGAACAGTCTGTTGCCAATTGTCGACTTCGATTTCCGCGGAAGTGGAGTCCTTTGCGTCGACACCCGCCATGACCTGACAAAGAAGGGCGGCGTCCTCAACTGATTTCGTCATCGGACCGATCTGATCGAGCGATGAGGCGAATGCGATTTGACCGTAACGGGAGATGCGACCATAGGTTGGCTTCATGCCGACGATTCCGCAAAACGATGCGGGCAAACGGATCGAACCGCCGGTATCGGTGCCGAGCGCCGCCAAACAATGATCTGCAGCGACTGCGGTTCCGGAACCACCACTGGAACCACCGGGCACCCGATCCGAATGGGTGGGATGCAAAACCGTTCCGTAAGCGGAGTTTTCGTTCGAACTGCCCATGGCGAATTCGTCCATGTTCAACTTGCCGAGAGAAATCGCTCCGGCAGCTTCAAGCTTCACGACAGCAGTCGCGGTATATGGAGGAACATAGTTGTCGAGCATCTTCGATGCACAGGTGGTGCGAACACCATCGATGGTCAACACATCCTTGATGCCAAGTGGAATCCCAAAAAGAGGAAGCGCGGAACGCGGAACCTTGCCGCCATGTTTGTAGGTCAGATCATTGGTCAGTTCTTCAGCTTGCTGGAGCGCGCGTCGCTCACAGAGAGTGATCCAGGCATTGTGCTGGCTGGATTTGATGGTTTCGAAATAGTTTCGGGTCAGGTCGGAAGGGGTCAGAACTCCGGAATCAAATGCATCGTGAATCTGACGGATGGTTTTGAGTTCTTGCATCGTGCTTTATCCAATCATTGGAGGAACCTTGAATCCATCGTGAATGGATTCCGGTGCGGTTTCCAGAATGCGGGGTTTTCCATCTTCCTTGACGGCCATGGGCTGTACCAAGTCTTCGCGCAGGCGAAGCGAACCATCAATACCGTAATACATGGGTTCCACACCCTCAGTACTCACTGAATTCAGTTGCTCCACATGTTTCAGAATGCCGCCGATCGAACTGGCGTACTCCCGGATCTCGGCTTCGCTGAGTTCGAGTCGGGCAAGATCGGCAACCTTTTGAATTAACGTCTCATTCACGTCGATCATAGGTCATCAGGCTAACATAAAAAACGCTGACAATCGGGAATTTTTCAGCTTAAATAGAGGCATGAAAACCATGACCATTTCCGAATTGTTTGATGCTTCCAAAACCTTTTCAAAAGATGACCTGATTCTGGACGTCAGGACGGCGATGGAGTTTTCAGGCGGCCACATTCCTCACGCCCGCAACATCCCATTCGATCAAGTGATGAAGCATGTGAATGAAATCATGCAATTCAATACAGTCTACATTTACTGTCGTTCCGGCGGTCGTGCGGACACTGCATGGAGCATTCTGGACTCAATGGGAATTCGCAACATGGTTTGCATCAGTGAAGGCGGATTTCCGGACTGGCAGGCTGCTGGGTATCCGGTGGAGTAAGCCTCGCCCTCACACTCTCCCGTCCTGTCAAATATCAAACTCGGCTCGAGTTCTTCTTTGAGCACTCCCCTCCTTTTGCTTTTTTCCAAAAATACCTTGCACCACTTTATTGATAACGATTATCATTACTTTTAAGGAGTCCGCTCATGGAAAGAAAAGTGATGATGATGGTCATGATGGATGGGGCAATGATTGGCGTAACCGTACTGGGAGCTAGTTGCCGTGAAGAGGATTGGGATGCGCCGGAAAAGCAGACCGCAGAAGAAGCTGAGCACTTCTTTTACTAAAGCGAACTAGCTGAAAAGAGACGTTAAAAACGTTACAGCCGCGGTCACCGAGCCGAGAATGAAACAAATGATTTTCATGGAAATGAAGGTATATTTAAATTAACTTAATGTGTCAAATTAAACTTTACACGTTGCGCAAAAAAACCTAACTTCAGCCTCGACCCAAAAGAAAGAGGCATTCATGAAAACCATTCTGGATTCATTGAAAATGATTGAACGGGCATATCTGGAGTATGTGAAGAAAAGCCAGAACCCTATTGCTGTAGAACCGGAAGATAATGTGATTTCACTGCTTCCCAAACTGGAAGAGCGAAAACTCAAAAACATCCAACTCCATTCCCATGAAGTACAGAAAAAGGATCATTGAATCATTTCCTTTCAGGATGATGGCACTCGCCCTTCTCCTGAACACCCTCACTCCGCACCAGTCCGTACGCGCTTCCACACTTGCGCCCGTCGAGGCCGAGTTCGTGACTCTTCTCAATCGATTCCGACAAAAACTGGGGTTGCAGACTCTGGAAATCCACCCAGCCCTGCAAAGAGCCGCACGAAAACACAGCGCTTGGATGGCCGAACAAGATCGAACCCTTCAGGATGGCGATCAGCTCGGCCACGAGGGTCCGGGCGAAACGGACACCATGGTTACGCGAATTCTCGATCATGAAGGATATGCGTTCCGTCGCGTGGGAGAAAACATCGCCTGCGGAATCGCAGATGCGAAAACCGTTTTCAAAATGTGGGCACTCTCTCCATCTCACCTGACAAACATGATGAATCCGCACTTCAGGGAAATGGGCATTGCACGCGAGGGAACCGGAAACGAAGCGTGCCCTTATTACTGGACCAATGATTTCGGAACTCGCATACAGGGAAAGCCGGATTCGGCCATCAAGCCGACGCCACAACAGATCCGCCATGCGATCGATGGATCGATCAATGCGACTGAAAGCGTGACTGAGGAATCAAAAACGTCCTGATTCCCTCGAAAAATCGCGGGTCTCTATGTGACTTTCCGGAATTTCGGAAAAGAAGCGGGCCGGATACTGATAGAGCGTCTCGCCCCACACCCTTCTGAACGTGGCGTGAGTCATGTACAGATACTGACGAGCACGAGTCATTCCCACATAGCAAAGCCTGCGCTCTTCTTCGACTTCTGAATCCTCATCCTCTTCACCCGAACGAACCGAAGGAAACAATCCCTCTTCCACACCGATCATGAAGACAACCGGGAACTCAAGCCCCTTGCACGCATGAAAAGTCATCATTTGAACACTGGAAGCCATGCCGTCGGTATCCGGTGATTCCGCCAATGCAGTCTGTTCGAGGAATTTTCCGAGAAGAAGCGGTTTTCGTCTCTCGACTTCCGCATCGCTCAGGCCCTGCAATTCACGCTCTTCGAATTCGAGAACGACGGAATTGAATTCCTCCAAGTTTTCCACCCGCTCCAAGGCCTCTTCTGTTCCCTCTTCTTTCAGGGATTCGACATAACGGGTGTCATCGAGAATGCGATGATAAAGATCACTCAGCAGCAGGGTCGGCTGGAGTTGCATCCAGTTTGCAGCCATGCGATGGAATTCAGAAAATTTCTTATGGGTTTTTCCCGAAAAAACAATGCCGTGGTTGACTTCGTTCGTGAGGAAATCCCAGATGGAGCCCTGGCGATCCCAAGCGGCGTCGAGCTTGTCGAGCGAGGTCTTGCCGATTCCACGGGCCGGAGTGTTGATGATGCGCTTGAAGCTGACCGAGTCGTTGGAGTTACTGACGAAACGCAAATACGCCATCATGTCCTTGATCTCTTTGCGGTCGAAGAATCGCAAGCCACCGATCACCTTGTATGGAAGCTTGGCCTGACGGAGGAATTCCTCGGGTAACCGCGACTGGGCATGCGTGCGATAGATAATGGCGAAATCATCGAGCGACAACGACGGGTTTTCCTGGATGTGTTTGCGGATTTCCTTGACCACAGCCTCGGCTTCGAAGCGGTCATCCGGACAGGAAATGCGAACAATACGGGAACCCACTTCCTCTTCACTGAAGAGCGTCTTGTTCTTGCGTTGAGTGTTGTGTGAAATCAGTTTCGATGCAGCCTCGACGATGGTCTGGGTGGAGCGGTAGTTCTGCTCGAGCTTCACGAGATGCGCACCCGGATATTCGCGTTCGAAATCGAGGATGTTGCGGATATCAGCTCCGCGCCAACCATAAATCGACTGATCCTCATCACCGACCACACAAATGTTTCCGTGACCACCGTGTTCCGGGCTGGCCAAGAGGGAAAGCAACAGGTATTGCGCGCGATTCGTATCCTGATACTCGTCGACATGGATGTAACGATAACGGCGCTGGTATTTTTCACGCACATCCCGGTGATCCCGAAGCAATCGATAGGTAGCGGTGATCATCTCGCCGAAATCCATGGCATTGTTTTCGATCATCGCCTTCTTGTAGGCGGCATAGACTTCCGGCAACTTGCGATCAATACCACGGCCGGTGCCGGGATAATCGTCGATTTCCTGGGCATCGCATTTCATGCGATTGATGACCCATTGGAAACTCTTCGGTGAGTAGACCTTTTCGTCGATTCCCAGGGATTTCACGATCCCCTTCAGAAGACTGAGCTGATCGGCATCGTCGTAAATGACAAAGGGCTTGGTGAACGGAAGTCGATCGGCCTCACGGCGCAAGATGCGCGCGCAAATCGCATGGAAGGTGCCGATATCGAGTGGCCCTTGGATTTCCGTGTGGTTGATGCCGACTTCACTCAGCAATCCATAAACGCGTTCGCGCATTTCACCCGCAGCCTTGTTGGTGAACGTGACGGCGAGAACCTGCCATGGCCGGACCTTCTTGACTGAAATCAGATAAGAGATTCGGCTGGTGAGCATTTTTGTTTTACCGGAACCGGCGCCCGCCAGAACCAGCAAGGGCCCTTCGGTGGTCAAAACGGCTTCACGCTGAGGATCGTTCAATCGGGAGACAAAGTTCGGCAGATCGCCATCGTCGCGATCTTCGCGGACTTCGGTCGTTGGCTGATCCGCTCTCATCGAATCGAGGTCGAAATCAAAATCAAAATCCAATTCGCGGTCGTGGGTCATTTCTGTTTCAACTTCTTCGCATAGCCTGGTTTGGTGACTTGACGGGTGCGCGCGATGGCCAACGCGTCTTCCGGCACTTCATCGGTAATGGTCGAGCCGGATGCCACGTAGGATCCTTTTCTCAACGTGACCGGAGCAACGGTCTGACAATCACTTCCGACAAAGACATGATCTTCAATGATGGTTTTGTGTTTGCGCTGACCATCGATGACTCGTCCGTCAAAATTACAAGTCACGAATCCGCAACCGATATTGACGTGGGCACCGACCGTCGCATCACCCAGATAACTGAGGTGCGCGACCGATGTGTCTTCGCCGATGGTGGTTTTTTTCAATTCGACGAAGTTTCCGATCTTTGCATTCTTTCCCACCACGCTTTCGGGACGAAGGTGCGCATAAGGACCGATCTTCACATTTTCACCGATAATCGAGTCTTCGGCATAGGTACCCGCTTTCACCTCGGCACCACCGCCGACCTTCACATTGCGGAGAACCACGTTCGGACCGATCACCACTCCCGATGCGATTTCGGTAGTGCCTTCGAGCACCACTCCCGGACCGATAGAAACGTCGGGAGAGATTTTCACGGTGGGTTCGACCCGGCACTGGGTCAGTGAAGTGAAGCGCACACCATTGAGTGCGAAATCGCGGATGATTCTTGCGTTGAGGATCTCGCCAGCCTGGGAGAGTTCGTAAGGATTGTTCACGCCGCGAACATCATCAACGGCTTCCCAGATACGGGTTTCAATGTCGCGCTTCTTGCTCGAAGCCATCTGCACGAGATCAGTGAGGTAATATTCTTTTTGGGCGTTGTTGTTTTTCAGGGAGTCGACGCCGGATGCGAGGAACTGGGCCTGGAAGGTGTAAATGGAAAGCCCCACCTCCTTGATTTCCTTTTCGCGCTGGTTGGCGTCTTTCTGCTCGACGATCCGAACCACTGGTCCGGTCTTGCTTTTTCGGACGATTCTTCCGTAACCGGTCGGATCATCCAACACCGCGGTCAGGAGCTTCAACGCCGTTCCTCGTTTCAACGGTTCGCTCATCTCGCGCACCAGTTCCGCGGAAAGCAACGGCAAATCGCCGGAAAGGACAAATACGTTTTCTTTTTTGGCGACTGCGCGTTTTCCCCAGTCGCTCACCATCGCACACTTCACTGCGTGGCCCGTGCCCTTTTGTTCAGGCTGTTCGATGAAATCGATCTTCAGCTTGAACTTTTGATTAGATACGAGTTCGATGACTTTCTCTTTCTGGTGGCCCACCACGATTGCGACATGGGCATCCGGAATGACCGCTTCCAACTGCAACAAGGAATTGAAAAGCATCGG
>JBEIKL010000028.1:0-19396 GCA_040379745.1 Bdellovibrionales bacterium
GACCAATTACCGATAAATTAATTATCTAAAAAATATTTAAATAATAAAGGGGGATTTTTTTGACGGTGTATGATCAGGATTCCTGTAAGTCAAACCGATCACTCGAAAACATGATGACGATCGGTTTTTTGCTCAATCAGCAAATTACCCGCGTCCATCCTGGATATCAGCAGAAACCTGCGATGACGACTGAACTCAATGCGAGGCGTCTTGAAGTGAATGCGGAATCCACCGCCTCCCTCGGAAAAATCAAAACAATCCGTACCGGGAGAAGCCGCACGATGAGAACCGATCTTGATATGATGCTCCCGATACGAAATTTCCGCGTCATGACTCACCTTGAAAACATGAGGAATGAAACAGTAACCGGAATCACAAAGCAATCGGTCACGAAATCCCTCTTTCAATTGTGGAGTGAACAATTCCTCCCTCACCGGTCGAAACTGACTGATCCGCAGCCCTCTGAGGTCTCGGGAATCAATCGAAACGGAATGATAATCCTCCTCACTGATGACATACTTCTCCACGAGTTCCCGAACCAGCTGATTCAAGAGTTTTTCTTGCAGCTCAAGAAGTTCCTTCGATGGTTCGTGTTTGAGCCTTTTCCGGAAATGATGAATGAAGGATTGCTTCCAATTCCGAATGGAGACGCCTTTGCGAGCCGCACTCGATTCAGCCCACTTCAATCGGGCACCTGCAATCCATCCGGGAAGCTTCCGGATCAATGGAGTTTCTGCCACAGAGTCATCGGAATCAGTTGAAGAGGAGACCTCGACCTCCTCCTGCCCGCCTGAAACAACGGATTCGGCAAAGCTGGTCTGGCCGAGCAGGGCAACGATGATCAGTGAAAAGACCCGAAAACTCATTAATACACTCCATTAATTTAAAAAACTCAGTACTGATTAACAGGACTGATGGGTGCAAGTCAACGAGAAGATGTTAATTTATAAATATTTTATGTGTAAAAACTCAGCGACAACCGGATTCCGGATGAGGTCGTTTCCAGGCATGGACACACTGAACAACCCACTCTCCACGGACATAGTGGGAATAAGCATAAAACCATTCGATCTTTCTGATTTTTGAGATCAAAGGAATCTGATCCGGATACACATCCGGAGCCACTCCATCGACTGAAAAACACCAGCCGTAGCTGAGCATTTCCTCATCGCTGATCACAACGTTGGCATCCAGCCCGGATGGAGCTCCGAACGCTTCCGCAATGCCTCCCGGAGATCCGCGATAAGGGATCCGATGAAGATCCAAAATGGAAACGGTGAGCTCACCCACATTTTTCGCCAAGGGAAAATCGATGTTTTCCGAAAGCAATGGTTGTCGGGAACAGGGACCGACAAACTCCAACGTCACCGCGCTCGCCTCATCGATCGAGAGCAAGAAAAATGATGCAGCAAGAATCCGGAGAAAAAACAATTTTTTCATCATTCACAATTCAAAAAAAAGATCGCACCCTGATAGGCCAGAGTCGCGGTACGCTTGTCCACATTCATTTCCAGCATCACCGAGTTTGGAACACGCCCACCCACAGCGGAATCCAGATCTTCAGAAGCAATGTAGGTCTTATTGGTTTTGGCTTTGTCATCATATTCCGAAATCATCTGAAAACGACGGGAAGAGCGGTCCATTTCCACAATTCTGATGGTTTGATTGTTTTTTTTATCCGCGAGGATCTGGACTTCTGACAATGCATCTCCCACTGTCGTACATTGACGCAAAACCGTTTCACGAGATCCCGCATAAACACTCAAAGAACAAAACAATACCGAATACAAAACAAGCGTTTTAATCATGAGTGGAAGCTATCAAACTTGACGAAAATGGTCAAAACAAAAGGGGTGGCCATAAGTTTTTAAATAAAAAAAGTTTAAATTAGCCGGTTTTGACGCCACCCTTGATTTTCGTTACACTGAAAAAATGGAAACCACTAAAAACCTGGTCAAAGGACTGGGCTTCTTCGCACTCGTCGCATCCTGTTTCAATTGTACCGTTGGAGGCGGAATCTTCAGGCTTCCTTCCAGCGTCTATGCCCTGACTGGGAGTCTTTCACCGATCGTTTATGTGGTTTGTTTTCTGGTCATGCTCTTCGTTGCCGGCGTCTTCATCCAGGTTGGTCGTACGATCAAAACCAGCGGTGGACCCTATGCTTATGTCAAACCCATACTGGGAAACTACTCCGGCTTCATCTGCGGAGTGCTACTCTGGTCACTCGCTACCTTTGCATTCGCATCCGTTGCCAATGCTTATGCGCATTTTGTCGCCCAATTGATTCCCGGTGCCGAAACTCCTGCGATCGAAGCGATCATCCTGGCAGTCACCCTGACCGCACTGGCTTATTTGAATACATGGGGAGTGAAATCCGGCGCAGGAGCAAGTTTGATCCTTGCCTTGATCAAGATCACCCCATTGCTTTTTCTGGTTGCGGTAGGAATCCCACACCTTGATCGCGAGGCTCTTGCCCTTCCCTCCACCATCGAAGGCGAAACAGTCGCGCGTGGGGCGATGCTCTTGATTTTCGCATTTACCGGAATTGAAACCGCACTGATCCCGAGCGGTGAAATCGAATCACCTGAAAAAAACCTTTCCAAAGCACTGATCACCTCTTCATTCATCGTATTGATTCTTTATCTGTGCGTTCATGGTGTCAGTCAAAGCGTACTCGGCACCAAACTCGGTCAAGAAGGAATCGCTCCGCTGTCCATGACGGCGAACGCGATTTTGGGCCCCTCCGGCGCATTGATCATGACTTTGGGAGCAGTACTTTCCACTCTCGGCTATCTGAGTGCGGTGACACTCAGTCTTCCAAGAAGTCTCTTCGCCTTCGCGGAAGATGGATATCTGCCACGATCGCTAGCCAAAGTTTCCGATCAAACACTGGCTCCGGTGAATGCCATTTGGGTACAGGTGATCATTGTTTTCATCATGGCTACGAACAGCCATTTTGAGAAACTGGCGATCTTGGCCAATCTTTCTGCAATCCTGATGTATCTGATTTGTGCGGTGGCCGCATTGATCCTGATGAAAAGATCCGGAAAAATCGATCTTTTCCGGACAGCGATTCCAGTGATTGCGATCGGAATGATGTGTTATCTTTTAACCAGCGTAACCCGTATCGAATGGATCAGCGTACTTGCACTGCTCGCAGCAAGTTCAGTGCTATACTGGAAAAGAAAAAGATCAACATGAATCACCACAATCGAACCGCAAGATTGAAATGAAGATCGTACTGACGGGCACCACCGGATGTGGCTGAACTGTAGCCGAATCCAGCTCCATACTTCACTTGTTCGCTCCAATGATAATTCACATCCTGTTGCGTGGAGACCCACTCACTGAATGAGCCAACTTGCCCTGAAGTGTTGCCGGCAGCACCGTTCATGGTTCTCCCCAGTCCGGTCCAGGAGGAGTAAGACCATTTGGATCGCTGAATGACTTCATCCACATAGAGCGAAACCCTGGTTGGAAAAAACTGTCCCTTCGAGGTGAAATAAGTCGGAGTCAGGGCAAGCTCTCCACTGGCTCTGGTTGAATGAGGATAAAGGATCGCCGCAATGATCATCAGCATTGCCGGCACAAACGCTTTCTGAACCGGCAATAACCTCATCGATTCTTTCGATTTACGCATTCCCCAGACACAGGCAAGTCTTTCGAATCGGATTTGCTCCATCTCGAATTCCAAGGCAACCGAAAACGCAGGACTCAATACGGAATCATGGCGGATGCACCGAACGACTCTGGCGGTAATGACTTGAGCATACCAGGAGGCATGCAACTCAATCGTGGAATCAACCTCAAGAGGAACCTTGGTTTCAATTCTTGCATTGAAATCGCTGCAATCCAGGACCACACCGCTCAAAACATCCATACCTTGATCCAATCCGGAACGGAATACCAGATCAATCGGTGCTGAGGTCGGAATGCGATCGTGGTTTCTGCGATTGGTGGATCCACTTTGAACAGTCAATCGATCTTCCTCTTGTTCACGGATTTGGGCAAAATGAATATCTGATGTGACATCCTCAAAAGCATAACGGATGAATTCCAAATGCTGATCCGCACTCAGCGGATCCAGATCGATATCGACCTCAAAAAGGGGAGAATCAATCCGTTGCAAATTCCTGGTCACCACTCCTCCCAACGCAAGAGTCGCTGTCGGAATGCACAGATCAAAAGACAACCGATCGCCATGATCCACTCTTGTGTCCGACACCATGCGGATGGAGTGGTCCGAAAGAATGGTCGCCAGAGTCAGTCGAGACCGGTCCATGCGAACATCATTCACCGCCCCCAACCGCACATGGCGAAAATCAAAAAAAGAGTAAGTTTTGTCTGAAAGGGTTCGATGGAACAACTTCTTGATCGCCATGATGCCCGCCAAAAGAAAATAGCCACTGAAAAATACGGAAACCCAAACTCCCTGGGATCCGCTACCGACAAGAATCCTCCCGATTCCCGCTACCATTCCAATCACGGAAGTCAGCGTCACCAATAAAGCGGGAAAACCATAACGAAGCAAGCCCTGGGCACGCATTCCCTTGGGAGTCACGCTGAAATGCTTTCCCAAACCCGGGAATAGCCCCAGTAAAACCGCTTTGAAAAAAGGAAATGCGGTGTAGATCATGAACACCTCTGTCAATAAAAGCCTGCCTCTTCCTCGACTGAGCAACTTGAAATTGATCATGGAAAAGAGCGAGTACCAGATGATCGGCATCGCCATCCAGTGATCAGCAACAGGTGAGATTCCAAAAACCACGAACAATACCGGAGCCACATAGAAAAACATTTTCTGGATCCCGGTCAGGTAGTGAAGCGAGGACAAATAGGAAAGACGCTGTTTCCAACTCATCGAACGGTTGAACCAGAGACGACTCCACTCGATCCGCAGCATCTGGATGGTTCCCAAAGCCCAACGGGCACGCTGAACCACAAACGCGTCGATTGTGGAAGGCGCAAGGGCATAGGCCAATGGTTCTGAATGATAAACCGTACGGAAACCTTCCAAGTGCAAAAGGAAAGTCAGATGCAGGTCTTCCGTGAGGGTTTGCATCGGAAACCTTCCCACTGCCTCCAGAGCGCTTCGGCGAACGATCGATCCGCTCCCGCAACACATGGCCGCATCGTGAAAATCGCGTCCGGGCTGACAGATGTCGAAAAACAGAGATTGCTCCGTCCAAGGGATCTGACCCGCCACGGGATCAGCATGCTGGAAACTGTCAAGGTTGTAAAATGTCTGGGGAGTTTGAACGAGTGCGACTTCAGGCTGATCAAAGTATCCCAGCAACCGAGTGATGAAATCCCGGCGTGGTACACCATCGGCATCCAGCACGACAATCAAATCTCCATCCGTTTCATCCAGTGCCGCATTCATGTTTCCGGCTTTTGCACCACGCCGATCGGACCGGGTACGGTACTCGGCACCAAGTGATTCAGCGAGAGAACGGATGGCCGGCCGGTTCCCGTCATCGAGTACGATTGTACGATGGGGATGGTCCATCTGAATTGCATGAAAAATAGCCGGCTTCAAAACGCTTGGATCTTCGTTATAGGTGGGAATGAATACATCCACGCGGTAATTCCCTATGGAAACCGTTGAAGTGCGTTTTCTCAGTTTCCAGGTTGACCAGGTGAACATCAACACGTTTGCAAATCCGACACATTCCAGTACGAAAAAAAATCTGGAATAGACCGGGAAATCCGGATGAAGTGTTTCATTCCAGCGCCAGGAAAAGTACCAGAATGAGTAGGCCAATCCGGTAACGATCAGTGTTTTTTTCCAATTTGCAAGTGGCAGCATTTCTCTCATGGTTGGCGGAAAATAATGCCAACAGGAGCGGACGTAAACAGGTCATTTGCGATGTTAAGACATGTTTACATAAACAATATTTAATAAACATTGATTAAAGAATAACTAAAGTGCATTCAAAGAAACCGCAAAGATTCAGGCTCAAGGGACGAACTTCACGCCGGCACCCCGGACCGTCAGCAGATACTTGGGATTCTCAGGCTCGTCCTCGATTCGCTTACGCAGATTGGTGATCACATAATCGACGGTTCGGGTCTTGGGCAGCAGAGTGAACCCCCACACTTCCTGCAACAAACGATTCTTGCTCACGATGGTATTCTGGCGAGCGATCAGATAAGTGATGAACTTGAACTCGAGCGGGGTGAGCTCGATTTTTCCTCTCGGTGTCGTTAACGACAGGGTCGACTCATCCGAAACCCACAAACGACCGTTTGTAGAATCAGCCTGGCTCGATGATGCCGGCATTCGACGTTCCAGCGCCTTCAAGCGCGCCGACAATTCTGGAT
Source organism: Bdellovibrionales bacterium (assembly GCA_040379745.1). Lineage (GTDB taxonomy): Bacteria > Bdellovibrionota > UBA1018 > UBA1018 > CAIMNF01 > CAIMNF01. The sequence continues at coordinate 6,325 of JBEIKL010000028.1, forward strand.
AGGAAAAGGGTTTCGGCAGGTAATCATCCGCTCCGTAATTCAAACCCTCCACCCGCTCGGCAACGCTGGCCTTTGCAGACAGGATCAACGACATCGCATCACCACGATTCGGATCCTTCAACAAACGCGTACCCTCTCCATCGGGGAGATTGCGATCCAGAATCAAAATTGAAAACCGATGGCTTTTCAGTTGTTCACGGCCCTCTTTCAGGGTCTTGGCGTGATGACAAACATAACCCAGCTTCTTGAGGGAAAGCAGAATCGTATCGGCCAAGGCCTCCTCATCCTCAACAAGCAACACCCTCAAGCTCATGAAAAGTCACCCTCCAGCACGAACTGTGCCCCCTTGCCCTCTCCCAGACTGTTGCCCTCGAGAGTGATGCCCATCGCTTTGGAGGCACTTGCCGAAAGATACAAACCGAGCCCCGTACCCGGAACCGTCTTTTTCCGGAACTCACCACTGCGGAAAGGGATTCGAGAAAAGCGACGAAAAAGAAAATTTCCGGATTCAGGATCAAAACCCAAGCCTTGATCGATCACTTCGATGCGCCAGCGTTTTCTGGAAAAGGGAAACCGTCCGCGGACCACCGCACATTTCACTTCCACCACTGGATGCTGAATGGAGAATTTACGGGCATTGTCCATCAGGTTCCGGAAAACCATCTCAAACAAAGTCGGATCAATGGTAGCCCAACCATTTCCCAGGGTTCCTGTTTTGGTCAGGACAGCATTCTTTCCCAACAGCGATTCGAATTCGTCCCACTTGCGGGAAAGCCACTTCTCAAGGTGAACCGGTTCAGCATTCACACGGAGCTTGTTGTCGCGCATATGCCCCGCCTGCAACAACAGTTCGACATCCTTTTTCAATCTCGCCAATTCCGCATCATGGGACTTCCAAAGCTTTTCCTGTTCTTCTTTCTCAACGGTCGGATCGCGCAACAGATCGGCAACCAGGGTGATGGTGGAAAGCGGAGTTCTCAGCTCGTGACTGATCCGATCGAGGAATTCAGCCTGAACCTGACTCACTCTCATTTCGTTCAGCAACTTGATGAAAAAGAGGACCAAGGCACCCAGAATGATGATGAACCCCAACGACCCCAGAACGATTTTTGTCCACGGGGTTTCGAGTGCGAATTGACGGGCTTCGATGTTCTTGACGATCTCTACGTTGTAACTTGTCGCCATGACCCCGACCAACGCCAGAACCACGAAGAATATTGCGATCCAAAGCCCGATCCGTGGCTTGGTGACCATCTTCTCAAGCTTCATGTTTCACCCGAACACTCATGTCCTGATCGATGATGCCTGAAATCCAGAACGTGATGAACACCAGATCAGCAACCAGAAGATGAACCAGTTGCATCCAATTCGGCGCCATCAGAACCCAGTTCAGGATTCCCAGAATGAACTGGGTTGTGATGGAGACAATCAGCAATGCTCGGATTCCCGCAGTCTCCATCTTCTCGAAGCGCTTGCTCCAGAGAAAGACCATCATCACCCACACCATCGCCATCAACGGATGAATGACCCGCAACTTCACCAGGAAGTGGGAATCATGAGCCAGATCCTGCTGCAGACCGCTCGCCAAGGATACTGCAGGAAAGAGAGTATCGCCCAAGGCGGTAATCGCTCCGCTTATTCCGAGAAACAAAAAAACGGTAAGACAAACCCGGAAGAATGAGTTTTGAGGGAACCATTTGCCCGCTTTCGAAAGACCTTTTTCAGGGTGGTAGTTGAACCAGACCAATGAGGTCAGGGTGGAAATCAGAAACATGGTATTCACCAAATGGAGCGATATCGAAATCGCTCGCCCTACCGACTGATCGTGCTCGACATGCTTGAGCAACACCAGACCGGCTCCCAACAAGGCTTCCATGAAAATCGCGATCAGGGAAAAAAAAGCACTGGTTCGGATCCAGGTTCCTTTCGGGGCAACCTTGCGTGACCAAAAGTAACCGATCACCACAAGGATCAGATTGATCCCACTCGATGCTCGATGCGTGAATTCGATGAAGGTTTTCATCAATTCGGTGTTGGGCAGAACTTGTCCATTGCAAAGTGGCCAGTGCTCACCACAACCCGCACCACTTCCAGTGGCGCGAACATACGCACCCCATAAAATCACGAGGACGGTGTAACCCAAGGTGAAGAACGAGAACTTACGAAAATTTTTCATGTGATTCGGACTACTTTCCTTGCTTTTCTGAAGCTGCTTTTGCAGCCTTTTCAGCCAGTTTTTGAGTGGTCATCTCTTTCCACTTGATACTGCACCCCATGGACGGAATCGCTTCACGATCAAAAGGCTTTCCCGCCAACAAGGCATCCATCGCCAACCGCATGCTTCGTTCTTTCGCTTTCGATTCGTCCTGCCAGGAATCGTCCAGGCGTCCATGGTAGAAGAGACGGAACTGGCCATTCACGTTTTGATAAAGATACGGATCGGGAGTACAAGCGGCATCGTAGGCGCGCGCCACACCTTGGGTTTCATCAAAGACATAAGGAAACACCAGGCTCCACTCTTTCGAGGTTTTGACCATGTTCTCAAAACTGTCTTCCTCACGATAGAGCGGATCATTCGAATTGATGCCAATGACGGCAATTCCTTTTGTGGCGTAATCCATTGCGATCCGATTCAATCGCTCCTGAATGCCGATCACATAGGGACAATGATTGCACATGAATACAATGAGCAAGCCCTTGGCATGGGAAAAGGTGGCGGGGGAATAAGGAATTCCGTCAACACCGGGAAGTGAAAAATCCGGGGCAATTGAGCCGATTTCAGTGGGTTTTGAATGTTCTAGAGCCATGCCCGAACGCTATCACGGAAGTCAGTTGATCTGAAGGAGTTCCTGGGCCTTTTGCAGGTCATCGAGCTGGACCTGAAGCAAGATTCCAGAAGCGGAATTGGCGGAGGGATGCATGCCAGCGGTTTCATCAACATGAACCGTTGCATCGACCCCGTGATCCACCAAATAATCCCTGGCAAGAGTCGCCTCCTCAACGGTCACATACACTTTGATGGTCACTCGATCCTTCATGGGCTAAGAACATGATAGCACAGAGCAACACATGCACAAGTCCTGTCGAATATTGTGAGTTTTTATACAGTTTATTTGAGTCTTTCACTAAAGGGTGTTAGGCTCAAAGTCATTCAAAAACATTAAAAAAATAAAGGATTAGGAAATGAAAATGAACGGTTTTTCCACTGGTCTCTACGAAGGTACTACCAACCGCATCAAGTATAAAGTTCGCGATATCAATCTCGCTGAATGGGGTCGCAAGGAAATCAAATTGGCTGAAGCGGAAATGCCCGGCCTGATGGCTCTCCGCTCTGAGTACGGCCAATCCAAGTCGCTGAAAGGCGCACGCATTGCCGGCTGTTTGCACATGACCATTCAAACTGCGGTTTTGATCGAAACCCTGGTTGATCTTGGTGCAGACGTCACCTGGTCTTCCTGTAATATCTTCTCGACTCAAGATCACGCTGCTGCAGCAATCGCCGCTGCGGGCATTCCCGTTTATGCTTGGAAAGGCATGAGTGAAGAAGAGTTCAACTGGTGTATCGACCAAACCGTTCACTTCGGAGACAAAAAAGAACCGTTGAACATGATTCTCGATGACGGTGGCGACCTCACCGACCTCATCTTGAAGCAATACCCAGAACTTTACAAAGGCATCAAAGGGATCTCTGAAGAAACCACCACAGGCGTTCACCGCTTGGTTGACCTTGAAAAACAAGGCAAACTTCCAGTTCCATGCATCAACGTGAACGATTCTGTAACCAAATCTAAATTCGACAACAAATACGGCTGCCGTGAATCTTGCGTCGATGCGATTCGCCGTGCAACTGACGTGATGATTGCCGGCAAAGTAGCGGTTGTTGCTGGTTTCGGTGACGTAGGTAAAGGCTCTGCTGACTCCCTTAAAGGAGCAGGCGCCCGCGTAATCGTAACTGAAATTGACCCAATTTGTGCGCTTCAAGCGGCAATGGAAGGTTACGAAGTGAAAAAGATGGACGATGCTGTAAAAGAAGCGGACATCGTTGTGACCACAACCGGTTGCAAAGGCATCATCAAAGATCGCCACTTCCTCGCGATGAAAGACAAAACCATCGTTTGTAACATCGGTCACTTCGACATCGAAATCGACATGGCTTGGTTGAACCAAAAATATGGTCACACCAAAGACACCGTGAAACCACAAGTGGACCTCTACACTCTTGAAGACAATAAACAAGTGATCGTTCTGGCCGAAGGTCGTCTCGTGAACTTGGGCTGTGCCACCGGTCACCCAAGCTTCGTAATGAGTAACTCCTTCACCAACCAGACCTTGGCACAAATCGAACTTTGGACCCGCGCTGAAAAGTACGAGAAAAAAGTATACATGCTGCCGAAACACCTCGATGAAAAAGTGGCTCGCTTGCACTTGGCTAAAATCGGAGTAGAACTCGATACTCTGACTCCAGACCAATCTGAATACCTCGGTATTTCAGCATCTGGACCATACAAGCCTGAGTACTACCGTTACTAATGTTCTTCGTGAAAAATAAACAATTCGGGAAGGCCTTGCGGCCTTCCCGTTTTCGTAGATTGGCACTGGGAAGCTGGGGGGCGCAGGGCGACCCAACCATTTATGGCGTCGTTGAAGTCAACGCTGAAAAGGCATTGGCTTATATCGCTTCCGAAAAAGCCCGTACCGGCAGTCGCATCACGATCAATCATTTTTCCGGCAAAGTTTTCGCAAAGATCATGGAGCGCCACCCTGAATTGAATTGCGAAATTCGCTGGGGCAAGTTCTTTCCCCGCACCTCCATCGATGTCGCGTTTCAGGTTGCAATCGAACACAACCAGGATCTTTCTTCCGGAGTGGTGCGGCAAGTCCACCAAAAATCCCTCTCTGAAATCGCAAACGCCCTACATGGTCATGCTCATGAAATCCGTGGCAAAAACGATCCGGGATTTCGCGGAGTGAAAAATCTCAGCAGCTGGATTCCGGGACTGTTTCAGCGTCCGGCCGTGTCCATCCTGCAGTTCATCATCAATACCTGCAACCTCTGGTCGCCGGTATTGGGCGTTCCTCGCGATGCCTTCGGCAGTCTGATGATCACCAATGTCGGTTCACTGGGCTTGGATTTTGCCCTTCCAGCATTGTTTCCTCCTGCGGGCGTACCCATGATCATCGCCGTGGGGGCATTGTTCGATGCTCCAGTGTACGAGAAAAACCAGGACGGTACCGTAAAATCAATACGCCTCGAAAAACACCTTAAATTATGTGGGGCTTTTGACCATCGCTACTTGGATGGTTTGCACGGATCAAGAATCGCAACCGCGATCCGCGAGTATTTCAATGATCCGGTAAAACTTTCCGATTAATCCCTGTCGCGTGAATCGTCGACAACCGGGGATGAAGACTGAGCGGGAGCCTTCTCCGTAATCAGAATCCCTTTTGCAATCGGGGCTTCGATTCCCCGGACAAAAATGGAAACTTCTTGTTCAGAGCCCGGAATCATTAATTTTCGAACAGAGGGAATACTCAACTTGTAACCGAAACACAAGTAATGATCGTTTTGATTCGGTTTTGAATCAATTAAGGAATCCAAAAGCTCCTTGGTCGTCAAAATGTTTTCCGATTCAGTCCAGTACACATCAAAATTGATGCGATCGCATCGTTCATCACCGGTCTTCCATTGGGCATTCGAAAACGTGTCTTTGATATCAATACTCGCTGTGACGCCGACGCTGTATTTACGTTTTGGACTGTCCCAATCAGTCATGGTCGAAACCGGATTCACTTCATCATTGATAACCAGAGTTAATCTCTTGGTGAATGCCAGATTCATTTTTTTCCTATAATTAGAGCCATCTGAGCCGAAAAGACTGTGCTCAAAATCACTGATGAACATTGCCTTGGCAATGGTGGCTGAATTTGCATTCGCACCCAAACCGATAAACACCAGTCCCAAACTGACAAAAACAAAAATTTTTTTCATGGCCATTTCCATCTTTAAAGAAGTTGAATCGATCATTTTCGAGCGCGGGCTGCATTCCGTTTCACCGATGCGCTGAGCTTCTTTTGTTGCACACTGGATTCGACGAAACGGGACTCGGCTTGTTTCAGCTTGCTGAATTCGGTAGAAAGCTCCGGCACTGGCAATTTCGCATCGACAATTTCAGTCGCGCGCTGGTGAGTGGGCAAAGCAGCCTGGCTTGCCAGAATCAGCGAGAAACCTGTGGCAAAACCACCGATAAACCAAGACCATTGAATCAATTTTTCTTTCATAGCAAGCGCCTTTAAGCAAAAGCAATGCCATCATGACACGCCACCTCAACCCTCTTGAGAAGCAAAACAAAGCGTTTTATCATTACGCTCCCCCTGATCATCCTGTATAAAGAATAGACAGGCGCGTATGAATTCCACAATTCCTCCCATCCGACTTCTTGGTGTCCGACAAAACAATCTGAAGAATATCGACATCGAGATTCCTCAGAAAAAACTCACCGTGGTGACCGGCCTTTCCGGAAGCGGTAAATCCACGCTCGCCTTTGAAACCCTTTATGCAGAAGGGCAACGTCGTTACGTCGAAAGCCTTTCCACTTACACTCGGCAATTCCTTGAAAAAATGCCGAAGCCCGTACTCGACCATATCGAGAATATTCCACCGGCCATTGCCTTAGAGCAACGAAACACCGTTCTCAACTCCAGAAGTACGGTTGCCACGCAAACCGAAATGCTGGATTTCCTGCGTCTCTTCATTTCCAAGCTGGGAACCATGATGTGTGAAAAGTGCGAAGCACCAGTCATCGAAGTTTCAGCCGAAACTCTTCGGAAGAAATTACTCGAAATCGGACTGGGAAGGAAATTCGCACTACTGGCTCCCTTGGCTTTCCGAAGCGAAACCAAAAGCAAATCCACCACCATTCTCGAAAGCTATCTCTCCATCTTGCAGGATCAGGGCTTCCGGCGTGTTTTTTGGAATAAAACCGGGGAGTGGATCGAACTGGAAACCGTACGTGAAGATGGACTGCCCAAGGGGCTCAAGCTGGACTCCCTTCACCAAGGCGAACTCTATCTTCTAATGGATCGGTTCAATTTCAGCTCTCATCAAACAATGGCAGATCTCGATGCGGACACCCTTTCCCGTTTTGCCGACTCGTTTGAACAGACCATCCGCTATGGCCATGAAAAACTGACGTTCCTTGATCTTGAAACATTGAAAACCCGAGACTTTCAAACCGGATTCGTATGCTTCGATTGCAACACGGCTTATCCGTTACCGACACCGCAATTGTTTACTTTCAACAGCCCCATCGGAGCTTGTCCGCATTGCAATGGTTTCGGGCACACGCTGGAACTCGACGAAGCGAAAATCGTACCGCATCCGAAACGAGCTTTGAACTCCGGGGCGATCGACCCACTCGACAAACCCTCTTCGAAAGACGAATACCGTGCATTCCTTCGCTTCTGCCAGAAAAACGGTATCAGCCCTACTCAGTCTTACGCAGATCTCAATCCGACACTGAAGAAACTTGTGTGGGGAGAAGTCACCGCTTTCTTCAAAATGCTCGAGGATTATAAATACAAGTTCCACGTGCGTATTTTCATCCGCCGCTATCAGAGTCCGCGGGAATGCACAGTTTGCGACGGAGCCCGTCTCAAGCCGGAAGCGCTTCGCATCCGTGTTCGAGGAAAAAACATCGCGGATCTACTCAAGTTGCCCATCGGCGATCTAAAACAGTGGTTCGAAGAACTGGATCCTGACACCAATGAGCGCTCACTCCTCAAGGATCTCTACCCGCAGATCCTTAAAAGACTCGATTTTCTCTGTCGCGTGGGAGTACCCTACCTGACCTTGAATCGTCTGACCCGAACACTGTCCGGTGGAGAATTCCAACGCATCAATCTGGCAACCCATTTGGGCAATGGACTGTGTGGAACACTTTATGTGTTGGACGAACCGACCATCGGGCTTCATCCGTATGACATCAATCGTTTACTCGACATCCTTCGCGAATTGCGCGATCAGGGAAACACCCTGGTCGTTGTGGAGCATGAGACGAAAATCCTCGAGGATGCCGACTGGATCATCGAACTGGGACCGGATGCGGGAATGAAAGGCGGAAACCTGATCGCTCAGGGAACCGCAAAAACGATCAAGGATCAACCTTGCAGAACAGCGCGATTCCTTTTTCCGAAATCGAAGGAAACCCTGCGCCACCATCCGTTAAGGAAGGAAAAGTCACCGGAAATATCCCTGATCGGTTGCACGGAACACAATCTGAAAAACATCGATGTGAAATTCCCGCTGAATAAACTCGTGGTGGTAACCGGCGTGAGTGGCTCAGGCAAAACCACATTGGTTCACCAGACATTGGCAAAAGCGCTGTCCATGCACCTCGGTGCGCGTGAACTGGAAGAAGATGAAAGTGCGGATGAAGAGCTGGTGTCCAGCATCGGCGCTCATCGGAAGATCAGCGGTTTTGAACGAATCAACAAACTGATCCTGCTGGACCAGAAACCCATCGGCAAGAACTCACGCTCGAATCCTGCAACTTACATGAAGGCGTGGGACGAAATCCGCAAGATCTATGCGAATCAGGCCTTGGCTGTGGCACGCGGCTACACGCCCGGATTTTTTTCGTTCAACGTGGACGGAGGACGATGCCCCACCTGTAAAGGCGAAGGAGAAATCGCAGTCGACATGCACTTCATGGCGGAGGTGAAACTCACCTGCGAGGACTGCGAAGGAAAGCGCTTCATCAAGCCGGTTTTGGATGTCACCTTCAAGAACAAATCGGCGGCTGATCTTCTTCAAACCACTATCGAAGAAGCGTTCCATTTGTTTCATGAATATCCGGAATTGAGAAGAAAGTTCCAAATTTTGCGTGAAGTCGGCTTAGGGTATCTGCAACTCGGACAACCCGGTCCGACTCTTTCAGGGGGTGAAGCACAACGACTGAAAATCGCGCACGCTTTGGCAAACGAAGATCAGAATCATCAGAGCGGACGTACGCACGATCTCTTCATCCTGGATGAACCGACCACCGGTTTGCACCAGGACGACGTGATGAAGCTTATGGAAGTTCTTCATCGGATTGTCGATCGTGGAAAAAGCGTAATCCTGATTGAACACAATCTGGATGTGATTGCAAATTCCGATTATGTGATTGACCTCGGCCACGACGGCGGGGCGAATGGTGGCTATCTGGTTGCGAGCGGAAGTCCTGAAGAACTGAAAAGCCACCCCGACTCGAAGACCGGGATGGCTTTAAAGAGTTTTTAAGAAAAGCGAACTGCTGAAGCAGCTCTGCGCAGTTCCCGGATCAGTTCGGAATCACTACCGGATTCGCCAACAGGTTCAGCACCAGTGAAGAATCCCATTCGACTCCGTTTGTGGAAACATCCTTCTTACGAACAACTACGGCCATCTGAACCAGATTTCCACCATATTTTTTCATCATGCTGACATCGTTGTGATCCACAAGGAACATCGGGAATTGCATGCGCTTTTGAGTCGCCAACCAAGGCTGGGTCTTGAAGTCAACGCGGAAGAAGATTTTACCCTCTTCCTGAACCAATGTACCGTTCAGGATATAAGTTTCATTTTCAGCTAGTTCGTATTTGGTATTCGCGCCTTTGAGCGGAAATGGAACCTTGTCGCCATCCAACTTGGGAATCACACAGATATTCTTTGGATCCAGATCAACTGCAGGTGCTTCATCAGCTTTGACAACGGATGATTGCGCCACTGCGCCAATCAAAAGCAAAAACAAAACCATATTCGTTTTCATCCATTTGTTTCTCATCTCTCAATTCTCCCCTTTTGTGATTCGGACCTTCAGTTCCGGAGCCAGGCGATATCCTTGGCGCCAGTTCAAAAGATAAACCGGATTTTTCTGATCCTGCTCCAACAACTTACGGATGCGGTTGATGTTGTAATAAAGCTTTCCATCGTGCGCTTCCGGGTTGTAGTTCTCTTTCCAGACTTTTTCGATGATTTCCTGCTTGGAGAGGCCCAGCTTGCTGGCCTCATCGTCACGGTGTTCATGGGCAATTGCCAATTGGTGAATGATTTCAATCAAAAGGTGCTGACGACGAAGATTGATCTCCCCCTCGCGGGTACGTAAGACACTGCGATTGAGATCAATTTCAAGGTCAACGCGATTCAGGTTCAACTTCACCCGTTCTTCAGCGATTTCATTTTTCAGATTCTTGAATTCTTCGGCAACAATGGCTTTTTCGAGAAGGTCGAGATAAAACCGCGCTTGAACAAAATCCTGTTCGATCCGGTAAATCCGAGCATAACCATAAAGAACATACAGATAGTGATGCCAGTTGTGTTCGGAAACCGATTCTGAGAACGCCTTCTGCAACCAGTGTTTTGCCTGAGCGGTATCGCTTGCACGCTCGGCAAGACGAACCAGCATCAGATAAGTAGAGGTGAGGATATTGCGTGGACGCTCCAATTCAGCGTAACGAAGAATGACTTCACCGAAATAACGGGCACGTTTCAATTTACCCTGTGCAATGGCTACCAGGGAAAGAGCAAGGAAGGCTTGCGCTTTCAATTTCGAATGGGATTCCCCTTTTCCGTTCGACTCATTTTCCTCTTTTTCCACTTCCTGCCAGAAGCGATGAAAAAGGACTTGGGCTTTCTTGAACTGGGCATTCCGGTAAGCAACGATCCCACGGCAATACCAAACATTCGGAGAAAACCCCTGTGTACTGGACTTACCGGATTTTTGAGCAAGAACCATTTCCAGCTCTTCTGCCCAACGCTGGATTGCGGACTCGTTTCCAATTTCACTGGAATACCGAAGCAGATGCGCCAATGCATCGCTGATCGCGCGCAGATCGTGCAACGACTTGGCCTGCTCGAGTGCCATCTCAAAGTAGCGTCCCGCTTCCTTGATCTCGCACTTTTCCATTCTCAAGTTTCCGCGCCGGATCAGCTCATTCGCTGGGAGCTGAGTCAAATCAACGTTTTGATGTTGTGCAACCGGTTGCTGATGCAGATTTAAATTCACGAATTCCCCCGGAAATTAACCTCAAAATAGGTGTAGATAATGGATGCTATTCGGATTAAAAAAGATGGTCAACATGAACCTTCATTTTTTCCAGTGGATGTCGCACAGCGCAGATTCGTCGTCAGTCAAGGGCAAAACGCTTCTTCTTTTTTTACATGGAATGGGAGGAACTGGGCAGATTTGGCGACCGATTGCAGCGAATTTAGAGGATGATTTCATCTGCATTGCACCAGACCAAAGAGGCCACGGGCAATCCAGACCCCTGCCCCCAAATGAAGAAAACTCTTTTCATGCTTCTGACTATGCGCGCGATCTGATCGAACTACTTCATCAAGCTCAACAAAAATACCAGCCCGAATCCTTGCTCATTATCGGACACTCCATGGGAGTGCGCTCCGGACTGGCCACCGCCAACGCCATTCTTGCGCATGAACCCTCACTGAAATCCATCTTCAAAGGTTTCATTTCCGTGGACATCGGCCTTCAAAGTAAATGGGGCGGAGGAATCGGAACTCCACTGGCAAACTTCATCCAAGACCTTCCGGAGACATTTCCGGATCGGACCACCATGCGGAACCACCTGTTTCAACACTGCCCTGACCCGGCAATCGCACAATATCTTTCCGCAGTAGCAAAGAAAGTATCGGAACAACCGGAAACCTGGTCTTTTCCGTTTGACCATCAGGCTCTGGTCAAAACCATTCACCAGGCCGACGAAGCTCCCATCGAGCAATGGGTTCTGAACATTGCCAATTCAGGCATTACCGTTCTCGCCCTACGCGGTGAGAATTCGAAAGTCTGGTTGAAAGAAGATTACGAAAACTCAAAAAATAAACTGGCCAACCCTCGCTTGATTTTCGAGGAATGGCCAGGCTGTGGTCATGGATTGCCATTTGAACAACGGCCGAAATTCGTGGAACGAGTGCGTCAGTTCATCACTGATCTGCGGTGACCGGTACGTTCGAGCCACCGTTTCCGACCACTACCATGTCATTGCGGGTGATCTTGGCTTTTTTCATCCAGCTTTTGAGCAAATCGTTATAAATCTCATTTTGCTTCATGGACTGAAGACGCGTTGCGGTTTCAGTGCGCTCTTTTTCGGTCACTTTTGCGGCATCATAGGTCTCCACATCGGAAACCGATGCATACAAAGTACCACCGAGGATACGGAATGCTTTCGCAGGCTCACCCTTTTTCATGGCAAAAAGATCAGATTGGATGGAACGAAGCGAACCCACGCCTTGAATCATGTCGTTCTGGGAACTGAGCCAGTCGGAAGTCTGGATTTTCGCTTTTTTATCTTTCAGCAGTGTAGCCACTTGGGATGAATTGCCGGAATTCAAGGCCGGAATCAATTTCTTCTCCATTTCTGCGGCAAGCTGATCAAGATTTGCCGGATTACCCGTCTTGCGAAGGGTCTCATTGTCCACAAACACATATTTCAACTTGCGCTTGTTCTTGGATTCCTCAAGGGCACGCTCGATATCAGCCGGGGTGACTCGTGCGATACCGGATACGTAGTTACGGAAATTCTGTTCCATCAGGTCCGCACCAATCATCTCTTCAAAACGGGTTGGTGAATACTGGTTCTGAGCCAGAAGGTTCCGATAAAGTTCACGATCAAATCGCCCTTCCTTCAAGAAAACCGGCATCTTCATGATGGAGTCACGAATCTGCTGGGACGATGGGTAGAAACCCTCTTTTTTAGCAACCTGAGAAAGTAATTTCTTCTGAGCCAGATCCTGAAACACCGCTTCACGGATTTTGAATTGGGCGAGAGTTTCCTCACTCACCTTGCCACCCATCATGTTTTTCATGAATTCAATGCGCTGATTGAGTGCGCGGGAGAAATCGGAATAGGAAAGGATCTCGCCATTGACCTCACCGGCAATGCTGGGTGCCTGGGATCCGCTTCCCGGAAGAAAGACTCCGGAAAAAATAAAGACCCCCGCAATCACGGCGATGATTCCGCCGATGACTTTGGGACCGAATTTTGTGCGCATGACATTGATCATAAGATGATTTCCTTTGGAAATTATTGAAACACA
>JBEIKL010000029.1:0-19123 GCA_040379745.1 Bdellovibrionales bacterium
GGACTGGGGATCGTTTTGAAAAACTTCAAAGGTAAACTCGATGATCCGCGCGAAACGGAACAAGATATCCGTCAAATGCAAGCAACCGGCCGGAGCAACTTTTTACGATTCAAGATTCCGGATGCGACCTGTAACCGCCTGATGCAATACTGGTTTCAATACCAGATCCGTGGTTATCATCATACTTATGCTGGACTGAATGCTCGTCCTCTTTACGGTGAGAGTGCGGGATGTACGGCTTTTGGTGCGAGTTTCCTTGAACTGGCCGGATTGCAGGACCCGGTCTTTGAAACCAACTGGAAAACGAGATTGATCATGCCTCGTCGTTTTGTGGGCGGGCCATTGACCAAGCGATGGGTGAATTTTCTCTCGATCCTGACTGCGCATCGTTCAAAGTGGGATCAGGATCTGGGGCGAGGTGGGTTTGCCTTGGATTTCTGGGACCCGGAGAAAATGGTGAACTGGACTGTGCAGGCGGTGAACACGCTGAAAGCCGGTGGCAGTCTAGAGCTTCCTTGGCCGGCAGTGCCGGTATCTTCAGACAACAGTGTGGGTGTGGAATTCGATGCACAAGGTGTGGCGACTCCTACTGGCCCCATTTTCAAATTGCCCTGACAAAAATCTGACAATCGGCTGACCTCAATCCCACGGTTAAGATATTTTCATTTGCTACTCTTCTGTCAGGGGGAAGCAAATGATCAATCTACAACAGAACCACACCGAAAACAGAACCCGTTTTTTCGAACCTTACGTCCGTATGGCGGTCGAAAACTCAAAATACATCATCAAGACAGCAGATAGCATGAGCGAACTGTTGGATGTACTGGCCTTTAGAGGTCGTATTTTTGCCGAGGAATACAATGCTCCGATAGCGAGTGGGGCTCTGGATATCGATCGTCATGACTTTCAGTGTGACCATCTGATCATCAAGGCGCGTGACACAGACGAAATCGTCGGTACTTACCGGATGCTCTGTTCTCGGTTCACCCAGGATTTTTATTCATCCAATGAATTCAAAATCGCTGAATTCCTGGCCAGTGACGGAATCAAGCTTGAGTTGGGGCGTGCCTGCATTGCCAAGGAGCACCGTAAGGGTGCGGTCCTGCATTTGTTGTGGCGCGGGGTGATTCAGTATGCGATGGAAACCAAGGCAGACTATCTTTTTGGCTGTTCCAGTGTCAAAACCGAATCGTATGGCGCATCGATGGTCATTTTGGATGATCTCGAGAAGAACGGCAATCTTTGCCAGCAATGGAGCATTGAACCCGTATCGAAGTATCGCTTTACGATTCAGGACAAAATGAGTGATTTCGTTGAGGAAGTGAGCATTCCGCCTCTTCTGAGGACTTACATCAAGGCTGGTGCCAAGGTTTGTGCCGAGCCCGCTTACGATCGTGAGTTTCACTGTCTCGATTACCTCACGATCCTGAAATTGGATGAACTGAAGGATAACTTTGAAAGAAAATACAAAGGAGCCGGAGTGTGTTCAGATTCCTAGGATGCTTTGGAATATTCGGTGCCTTCATCCTGGAGGCGCTGATCATGGATCTGTGCTGTTTCTTGTTGGGAACAGTGGATTCCGCTCGGCGTGAAATGAAAGCAGAATTGGTGGCCAGGTATTCCTCCAGAATTCTTCGATGGTTGGGGATCAGCCTGGTGGTCAGGAGCCTTCACCGCCAGCGGTTGAAAGGGTTATTGATCTGCAACCATTGGTCTTATGTGGATGTCTTGGTTCTGGCTTGCGTAGCGCCCTCGACTTTTGTCACATCAGTTGAAGTCAAGAATTCATTCGGATTGGGATTGATCACTCGTTTGGCAGGGTGTGTGTTTGTCGAGCGTCGGAACCGAAGCAACATCGCTTCCGATTCAGATCAGATTCGGCTTGTTCTGGAGTCGGGTGGGTCGGTCGTGCTTTTTCCCGAAGGTACTTCCACGGATGGTGCAATGGTCTTGCCATTCCGACCGGCTTTTTTTCAAAGTGCGATCGATGCCCGATCCGAGATCCATGATTTTTACCTGAATTACAATCATCGATCCGTTGCTTATCATGGCTCCATTGAGTTTGTGCCGCACTTGTGGAATCTCTGTCGTCAAAAAAACATTCTTGCTACCCTGACTTATCTGGGTGATACCCGGATCCAACCGGAATCAAATCGAAAGTGCATCGCTCAAGCCTCTCATGCTAGGGTTTTAGGAGAGCATGTTTCCAGAATACAATGAGCTAGAAGTCTGCAGTCAGGATTGGTCACGCTTCGGTACTGTGCGATCCATCGCGGAAGTCCATTATCGGGATCGATCCTATCAGATTCCATCGTTCACAGTGGGTAGTGAGGATCCAACTGCACCGGTATTGGTGATCAGTGGTGGAATTCACGGGCTCGAAAGGATCGGAACCCATGTTGCGATTTCATTGATCCGACATTTGATTGCCCGGATCCGGTGGGATGAAATGCTCCAAGAGCATTTGAAGCATCTGCGAATGGTGCTGATGCCATTGATGAATCCGGTGGGAATGCACCATCATACTCGGTCCAATGGGCAGGGTGTGGATCTGATGCGAAACGCACCGATTGAAGCGGAGCATGCTAGTTTTCTCGTTGGCGGACATTTCATATCGCCCCGAATGCCCTGGTATCGAGGCAATCTTTCTCAAACAGAAGAGGGAATGGAAGTGGAGGCTAAAGCCTTGGTGAATGTGGTGCGAAATGAATTGCGCCACTCCCAATGTGTATTGGCTTTGGATCTGCATTCCGGATTCGGCAATTCAGATCAATTATGGTTTCCTTACGCCAAAACAGCCCGCGTGTTTCCGATGATCCATCAGGTTCAGGCATTCAATGACATTTTGGACCAGGTGATGTCCAATCATGTCTACGTGTTTGAACCCCAAGCGAAAAATTATACAACGCATGGTGATCTTTGGGATTATCTCTTGGAAACCAATCCTGGTACAGGATCTTACCTTCCACTGACCTTGGAAATGGGATCTTGGAACTGGATCCGAAAAAATCCGATTCAGTTGTTCAGTCTGATGGGACCATTCAATCCGATCAAACCGCATCGTCAAAAAAGGGCAATGCGCAGGCATTTGCCATTATTTGATTTCATGATGCATGCAACAAGCTCTCATCCGGTGTGGACGAAAGCCGATCCAAGTCTCCGATCCATTGCTTTGGAGAAATGGTACTGATCGTGTGATGTGAGCCGACTAGAACTGTACGTTGACAATTACCGGAAACTTGCAGGTGAAAATGGTGCCGGTATTGGCTGAGCTGGATACCGAAACCGTACCGTTATGGCGTTGCATGATGTGCTTGACGATCGATAGTCCCAAACCGGTTCCGCCCATGTCACGCGATCTACCCTTGTCGAGTCGATAGAAGCGTTCAAAAATCCGATCCAGATATTTTTCCGAAATACCGGGACCATTGTCCGATACTTCCAGAACGATTCGAGGGTGGCCATCAAACTCCGCTTCATACCAATGGATCTTGATCTTGGAACCATTCGGACAGTATTTGATGGCATTGTCGGCAAGATTGGTTAGTACTTGTTCGACGCGCTTGGCGTCTCCGTAAAGCGTCTGACATTCAATCGATGTTTCGATCTGTGAACTCTTCTTTGCGGCGTTTAATTGCAGTGTTTTGAGTGCGTGATCCGTCAGATCCGGAATGCTGATTTCATCCATGTTCAGGATATCAGCGCCGGATTCGATTGCGGACAGATCCAAAAGATCGTTGATCAAGGCAAGCAGGCGGTTGGAGTTCTTCAAGATGACCTGTAGAAAATCAGGATTGATTTCGATACCCGCATTGAGGTCTTCAATCAGGGTTTCGGTATATCCCTTGATGCTGGTCAGTGGGGTCCTGAGTTCGTGCGAAACATTCGCGACGAAGTCAATTCGCATTTTTTCAGCTTTTTTGAGAGCGGCAATGACTTCAGCATTATCGTTAGTGGGCATGGTATGTCTCTTGATCAGGCTTTCAGTCGGTAACCGAATCCACGGACCGTTTGGATGTGTTCCGAGGCTGTACCCAGCTTCTTGCGAAGCCCGAGGACAGTGGTGTCTACCGTGCGATCGACAACAGACACGTTCGGTCCTTGCACCAGATGGATCAATTCCGTTCTCTCAAAAGTGAATCCTGGCTTTTTGATCATGATTGCCAGGATCTTGAATTCATTCGGGGTCAGATTCAGTTCCATTCCATTGTAATGGATACGCTTGGATGCGTCATTCAAGGTAAAAGATCCATGTTTGCATTCGTCGATCGGGTGTGGTTGTGAGCGGCGAAGCAAGGCTCTGACTCTAGCGGTGAATTCTCTGATTTCAAAAGGCTTGGTAAGATAATCATCAGCACCGATTTCGAGTCCAATGACTTTATCCATCGTGTCAGCACGGGCGGTGAGGATCATGATCGGAAGCGTGGCGCGTTCTTCGGTACGGATTTTCTTGCAAAAATCGAGTCCCGACATTTTTGGCAGCATCCAATCCAGAACCAATAAGTCAAAAGAACGCTGTTTGAAAGCCTTCAATGCCTCTTCGGCATCTTCAAAAGCTTCTACCTCATATTGTTCGCGCTTCAGGTGTAGCACCAGCAGCTCGCGAACGTCGGATTCGTCTTCAAGTACCAAAACTCGTGACATAATCGATGTTTTCCTTTTGTGGGGTCATCTTACCAGCAAACCAGTCATATTTGCCACCGGATTTCCAAACGGATTCCTGATCTTCGACGTAAAAGTAGGGTTCAACCTTGCGGTTGCGGATCGCTTCAAAAATCGCTTCCTGATTGAGTTCAGATTGGATTTTGCTTTTCCATCCCGTGATTTGGCTGAATCGGTGTAGGTCGGTATTGGCAATCACTGGTAAACCGGATTGAGCCACTTCATGAAAATAATTGATTCCACACCCCACTTCCCAAGCATCAAACAGATCGTGGAGCGATTCTCGGTTGTCCCAAAGATGGCGGGTTTGGATTTCCAATTTGTTCGTCGAAACAGGGTGCGCCGCAATGGTCAGCGCACCCTCTCTTTTGAGTTCACGAAGAATGCATTCGGTGGGGGAATTGGCATTCGGGATTTTCGTGATCCCCAAACCGATGAAATGGGAGGATCGTCGATTGGTCAGATAGTTCTTGGTGATTTCCACGCCGGGGATGACCTTCATTTGGTAAACACGCTCGGCTCTTTCAGCCTCTTTCCCGATGGTTTCGAGATAGAGGGGGAATGTTTCCTCCGTCAGTGTTTTATCAAGAACCCTTGCACCAAAACCCAAAAAGCTTTCTGTTTCGCAAAGATGGTCGGTAATCGCGATGCAACTGAACCCACGCATTCCGTAAAAATCCACAATTTCAGGAATCGAGTGTTTGCCGTCACTGAAGTTCGAGTGAATGTGAAAATCGCAAAGCAACATGCACCCATTAAACATCGATGCGTCTTTTTTTTGTGTCCTTATTGGGTGCTGTTTGTGTCAGGAAAATGTTAGGTTGCAGGTGACAGGTATCCGATCACTTTTGTAAGTCTGCTGCGTCATGCTTCAGGGGGGCTTCAATTTCAAGAAGACTCGTGTTTGCTGGGTAATCATTTCCGTTCAGTCAGGCTTCCTGGATGCCGATCCGTAATGCATGAATCAATCGACGGTGCGTGCATTGGTAGGAGGTGTGATCATGTTCTGGGGCGTTGAAAATGGAAATGCCGATGAGATCAGAAAAACTGCGATTCAAATCGCCACACAGACATTGGTCACCAACACCGCACAAATCGAAGATCAACAGTATCTATTGGCAGGGTACAAACAGTTCCGCAATCTTTGGATCCGTGATCTATCGATGTCGACTTCCGGTGCATTGGCTGTCGGGATGGAGAAACCGGTTCGGGATTCGTTGGCCGCCATTTTTTCGTTTCAACGCGAAGATGGTTTACTTCCCAGACTGATCGACAACAAAGACGGTCAAATCAGGGCCGTATTGGGTGTTGCAGGGATCCGTCAATCCTTCAAGGCTCCACTGAAGGGATGGTATGAAAGTGAAAATAAAATCACCACCATCGATGGAAATGTCACCGCCCCTTGGGCTGCCAGCAAATACATTCAAAAAACGGGCGATCTTCAGTTCGCTAATCGTTGGTTTTCGGCCATGGAGAAATCGATTCAGTATTTGGAAAAGAATCACCTTGAAGGTGGATTGATCTCCAAACAGCAAGGATTTGCCGATTGGGAAGACAGTGTGGATCGAAAGGGAAGGGTGGCGTTTACCAATCTCTTTTACGTGCTCGCGCTGAGAGGGGCTGCTCGATGGTCAACAATGATCAATCAACCCGATCGCGCGGTTTACTATCAGCAAAAAGCCGATGCCCAGGCAATCCGGTTCAGGGAATACTTTTGGGATTCAAAACGGAAAATCCTGAGAAACTTCGATGGCGACGATCGATACACTGCCGATGCCAATCTGCTCGCCATCACTGAAAAGGTGCTGAACCCACAGGAATCCAAAGATGCATATGAAAGCCTTCGGAAAACACCGCTCTGGGGACCGGTTCCGGGGCGTCCCACATGGCCGAATTACACGAGCAACATGAAAAGCATTTTCGTGAAAAGCATCGGCTTGGGCGGATACCACGATCGTCTTTACTGGATCTGGCTTTCGTCCCTGGGGGCTAGGGCTGCCGCAGCGGTCGGCGACTGCAATGAGTATCAACGGATCATGCAGTCTCTGGAGTTGCTGATCGTGAAGTTCGGTCAAGTTCATGAAGTTTATCGATTCAATGAAAAAACGAATCGTCTGATTCCGTTCAAAAATGCGATCTATCGTGCTGAAGTACCATTCACTTGGAGTTCGGCGATGTTCTTGGAAGCCCAGTTCGATCAATGCCGTTCTTGACGCACCAAGCATCAAAAAAGCGCCGGACACCTTTTGGGTACCATTTTTGCTAGCACATCCGTGTGGCGCAACTGGGCAATGTCGTGTTTTCCGCACGCAAACTCACTAAAATCTATCACACCGGCGAAGTGCCCGTGCATGCATTGCGTGGCATTGATCTGGAATTGATGGCGGGCGAGATGGTGGTCATCTTGGGGCCATCGGGCAGTGGTAAATCCACGTTTCTGAATATCCTGGGTGGACTGGATCAGCCCACTTCGGGCGAGGTGTTTTACGGGGATCACAACCTGGTGACTTCGACCGAAAAAGAGCTCACCGTGTTTCGCCGTGATCATGTGGGCTTTGTGTTTCAGTTTTATAATCTGATCCCGACTCTGACCGCAGAAGAGAACGTCCAGCTCGTGACCGATATTTCACCGCACCCCATGCAGGTAGCGGATGCGCTTCAGATGGTGGGGTTGACCGAACGTGCACAGCACTTTCCGTCACAGCTTTCCGGCGGAGAACAACAGCGGGTCGCGATTGCCCGTGCAGTGGCAAAGCGCCCCGACATTTTGCTCTGTGACGAACCGACGGGAGCGCTCGATTTCGAAACGGGCAAAAAGGTGCTCGAATCGATTCTCAAAGTGAATCAAGAAACCAAAACCCTGGTCGCGATCATCACCCACAATGCCGCGATTGCGGGTTTGGGGGATCGGGTGATCCGCATGGCGAATGGGTTGATCCATTCCATCGTCAAAAATGAAAAAAGAAAAAACCTGCAGGAGATCGAGTGGTGATGAAGCTCCTGAACCGGAAAGTTTTTCGCGAACTCAAAATCCTGCAAGCCCAAACGATCAGTATTTCCATCCTGATCATTGCGGGAGTTTCTTTGTTGGTGTCCTCGTGGAGTGTTTATCGTTCCTTGATTCAATGCAAAGAAGATTATTATCGCGCAAACCGATTTGCCGATCTGTTTGGTTCTGTCAAAACTGCTCCCGTCGAAATGATCCGGTCGCTTTCCCAGATACCCGGAATTAAAACCATCGAAGGGCGAATCGTTTTGGACGGACTGCTGAGTGTGCCCCATGCCGATGAACCCGCAGTAGGGACGTTTGTTTCGGTTCCTTCCGGCGAGCAACCCCGGTTGAATCGTCTACATGTCCGGCTGGGCCGATTACCCGTCGACGCAAGCGAGGTCGAGGTGGTGGTACACGAGGCTTTTGCCGGTGCCCATCATTTATCGCCAGGCGATTCGATCACGGCCACCATTCAAGGGCGGCAGGAGTCCTTGCGCATCGTCGGGATCGCGATTTCGCCAGAATACATTTATGCCCTGAGTGCGCAAGCCCCTTTGCCCGATGATCGTCACTATGGTGTGTTTTGGATGCCGCAAAAGCAATTGGAACGATTGGCCCGGATGAGCCATGAGATGAACAACATCGTCGTTGAACTCGATCACACCGTCCAACAGGAATCCGTGATGGCCAGACTGAACCGCGAATTGAAAGCCTACGGCAATCGTGACGTGATCGATCGGAGCAGGCAGATCTCCAACCTTTTTGTGGAGGACGAGATCAACGAGCAAAAAACAATCGTCATTCTAGATCCGTTGATTTTCATCAGTGTGGCTGCATTTTTGATTCATACCATTTTGTCGCGTTTGGTGACGATTCAACGCCCGCAGATTGCCACCCTGAAATCGCTGGGGTACACCGATCTTGAAATTTCGTCACATTACCTGAAGCTGGTTTTTCTGATCGTGCTCGGTGGTTCGTTGTTCGGTGTATTGGGTGGCAAGCTCCTGGGACAGACCTTGCTGAAGACCTATGTCTCGTATTTTCATTTTCCAGCGCTCGATTTTTCCCTGAGCCCCCTTTCCGTTTTGTTGGGGTTGTCAGCAGGGATCATCCCGGGGGTTCTCGGCGGGTGGTTGAGTGTGCGCAATGTTTACCGGCTTTCACCGATCGAAGCGATGCGCCCGTCCACGCCACCGTCGTATCAGGAAAGCTGGATTGAACACTTCGGATGGTGGCAACGGCAATCGGCGCAGATGAAACTGTTTTGGCGGAATCTGTTGATCAAACCGCTGCGGATGTGGATCACCGTGTTCGGCATTTCAGCGGCAGTAGCGATCATCATCACTGCGAATTCGTGGAGTGACATGATTTATTACTTGCTCGATACCCAGTTTCAGCGAATCCAGCGTGAGGACATGAGTGTGTCTTTTTTGCGTCCATTGCCGTTATCTGCGTTGCGAGAGTTGCAAACGATGGAGGGCGTGGTATCGGTCGAAGGCTACCGCAGTATTCCTATTCGTCTCACCTTCCGAAACCGGAAAAAAGAGCTCCAACTTTCGGGGATTCCCCAAGGCTTGCAGATGTTGCAAAAACTGGATGGACAGTTGCGTTCGATTGCTATTCCGGAGCGAGGGGTGCTGTTGACCCGCTATTTCGAGAGGGAATGGGGGATTCGCGTAGGAGATCGTGTCCGTGTGGAAACTCTTGAGGGTCAATTGCGAGAGTTGGACTTGCCGGTCGCCGGGTTTGCGGATGATCTCTTTGGTCTAAGTGCGGTTGTGGATTTGCATGAGTTCTGGCGCGTGTTTCGGGAACAGCCTTCGTACAATGTGGCGAATCTTAAAGTGGATCCTTTGCATATCCAACAGGCATATGTCGCCTTGAAGAACAGGGCCAATGTGTATTCCGTCATGCTGAAAAAGGAAATGTACCGCGGAATTCAGCGCACGTTTGCAGGGATGATGAAGTTGTTCATGCGCGTGGTGACCACGTTCGCGTTCCTGATTGCAGCGGGTGTGATTTTCAATTCCGTCAGAATCGGATTTTCCGAACACGCGTGGGAGATGACCAGTCTGCGAGTGATGGGTTTTGAACGGGATTCTGTCATCGGCATGTTGGTCGGTGAGACGTTGGCACAGATGCTTTTGGCGATCATACCCGGATTTACATTGGGTACCGGATTGGTGCATTGGACGGCAACTGCAGTGCATACGGAAACCTTCGGGTTTCCGGTGGTGATTTTTCCCGGGACTTACTGGTTGTCTTTGTTGGTGATCATGCTTGCATTCATCGCCAGTTCGATCTGGATTGTCCGAAAGGTTTCAAAAATGATTTTGGTCGAAGCACTGAAATTCAGGGAATAGGGATATGGCTGAGAAAATCATCAAGTCCAAAAAAATGCTCATGATCACACTGGGGGCGCTGGTTGCAGTAATGATCGCTTATTTCACGTTCCGTCAACGTGCAGTGATCGTGGAGGTAGTCACCGTAAAACGCGGGGTGTTTGAATCCTATCTGGAAACCGATGCCATCATCCGATCGAAAGATCGCTACACGGTCCCGGCATTCGCCGATGGCGATATTAAACGCGTGGATCTCAAGGTCGGTGATCCGGTCAAAAAGGGGCAAGCGGTGTCGCAGTTGAATTGGGATGTACACTATCAACCCGTGAAGTCGCCCATCTCGGGTGTGATTTCAAAAGTCTACCGCGAGAGCGCAGGCCCCATTCGTCGGGGTGATCCGATTGTGGAAGTGGTCGATCCCAAAAACTTGGAAATGATGGCCGAGTTGCTGACGACCGATGCAGCTCTGGTCAAGGCGGGAGGTGCATTCACCATGCTGAATTGGGGTGGACCGGAAGAACTGCATGGCAGGATTGCTCGGGTCAGTCGTGCCGGTTACAGTAAGATTTCAGCACTGGGTGTGGAAGAAGAGAGGACCGAAGTCACCGGTGAACTGAAAAATCTTCCTCTCGATTTACTCGAACGGCTAGGGAGCAACTTTCACGTCGATGTGAAAATCCTGCTCAATCGGTTTGAAAATGTGTTGATCCTGCCCGCGGGTGCGATTTTCAGGGTGGGAAGTGATTGGGCTGTTTATCGTGTGGAAAACCAACTTGCGCGTGAAACCCGGATCCAGATCCTCAATCGGAACAATGAAGAAGTGAGGGTGGGCGAGGGGTTGAACGAAGGCGATTCAGTGGTGAACTTCCCGGGGGATCTGTTGAAGGATGGGATTCGGATCACGCCGAAAATTGATGAAAATCAGCTCTGAAATTGGGTTTTCATCGTCCCATCGTTCAGGTATAACTGACCCATGCATAACGAGAACTTCGGCAAGGTTTCGATCGTCATTCCGGTCTTCAATCAAGTGCATTGGACGAAACGATGCCTTGATTCCTTGATCCGTCATTCCGAGCTTTCGCGCGATCTGATCGTGGTCGATAACCATTCAACCGACGAAACTCCTGCGTACTTGCTGGAGATGAAACCTCAGTTCGAAGAAAAAGGATGGAAGTTCACGATCATCACCAACGAACAGAATCTGGGTTTTGGTCGCGCCTGCAATAAAGGCATTCTTGCCTCCACCGGTAAATATGTAGCCGTGATGAACAACGACACCTGGCACATGCCGGGTTGGGATGCGGCCCTGGTGCGCGCTAGTGATCGCTTGAACGCGGCGCTGGTGGGTCCGTTCTATTACGAAAAAGAATTCAACGAAGAAAAACTCTTAAAGCGTTCAGTGCGGTTCGGTCGCTGGAACGAGGGCAAACACCGCGAATTCTGGGTTCCGATGCTGATGTTTTTTCGTCGTTCGGCACTCGATCAGGTGGGCCTTTTTGATGAACGCTACTTCGTCAGTTTTGAGGAAATCGATTTGCGCGTGCGGTTTGATCGCGCTGGTTTGAAATTCTATCAAGTGGGCGATTGTTTCATCTGGCATGCAGTGAAGGGCACGCGGGGTGATGGCAAGTTGATCCCTTCCGCGCATGAACTGGAGGGGCGTCGCCTGTTCATGGAGAAGTGGGGATTTGATCCCGACGACCTGCGTCCCGGGTATCACTCTTGGCCCGAACGCTTGAAACGCCGTTGGCAACGCATTCGGAACGGTCTCGATTTATTTTAACAAAGTCCTTGAGTGTTCGTATTTTGTTCGGTACGCTGATTTCAGATGCTGACCCCAAAGCAAAAACAAGTTTTAGAGTGGATTGAATCCTATTTAGAAAAGCAGGGCACCATGCCTTCCCGTCGGGAAATCGCCGATGGTTTGGGCTTGTCGTCTCCCGCAACCATACAACAGCACATTGAAGCGCTCGAAAAAAAGGGTTTTTTGAAGCGCAATCAACCGAATGAAAGTCGGGCGCTTCAATGGACGTCCAAGAGCAAGAAGCTCTTCAGTGCGACCGCGTCCAACAAAACAACTTTGCCTCACTCCATTGCAAATGAATCCGGGGGGGGAGTCTCTTCATCCCTTTTCGAGCTCCCCCTTTTAGGGTCCATTGCCGCCGGTAATCCGATCGAGGTTTATCAGCAATCCAAGACGATCGAAGTTCCGCTTACTTTGTTCATGCCCGAATCGGAAATCGCAAAGCGTGCCCCGAATCTTTATGTTTTGAAGGTGCGGGGTGATTCCATGATCGAGGACGGCATTCTGCAAGACGATCTGGTGGTTCTGGAAAAACTGACCCAAGCGTCTCTCGCTGCTGGGTCGGTTAAAAATGGTCAGACGGTTGCGGCTCTTTTGAATGGTGAAGCAACGCTGAAGCGTTTTTACAAAAAGAACCTCAAGCAAATCGCAAAGAGTTCCGCTCGTGATGAGCTTTTTGAAGGCGATTCCAGTGCTCCCGTGATTGCGGAACTGCATCCTGCAAACCCGAACTATCCCGTTATTCCGATCAAAAGCGACGACCGCTTTGAGGTGCAGGGTGTGATGGTAGGATTGTTCCGCCGCTACTGATTCTTCTTTTTTCGTCGTTGTTTCATTCTTCTTTTTATAATCTATAGTATTCACAACTCGATTTGACACTTCGTTGACGATTTGTGCTGTCTCAACAATTTTTCAAGAATGATTTGGAGCTCATCCATTGAATTTCCTTTTCATCGATCAGACGGACCAAGGATAATGAAAAGAAGAGGATTCAAATGTCTGATTCCAAGTTAAACACATTGTTTGAGCAGCTCGGCGGTCATGAAACCATTCGTCGAGTTCACCGGATCTTTTACGACAAGATCTATGCTGATGCATGGATCGGTCAGTTCTTCAAACACATCGACCAAAAGACGATTGAAAATCAGCAGACGGATTTCATGGCTCAGGCAATGGGTGGTCCTCAGGCTTACTTCGGTGCATTTCCGATTCCAGCACACAAGCACATGAATATCGGAAACGAACTTTTCGATCATCGTCATGGGATGCTTCGTGATTCGTTGAAGGAAGCGGGTATACCTGCGGAACTCGCTGAAAAGTGGCTCAAAATCGACGGTGCATTCCAAACCGGAATCGTGAAGAAATCGATCGATGATTGTGAAAAACGATTCTTTACCGACACCATCATGGATTTTGAAAAACCCTGGAATTACTGAGCAACCCACGATCCGATTTTTTTGGGATGGGTCTTTACAGGGGTGAAAGTCGTGTTTTTGGTTCGTTGATCGAATCGGGAAAAGAAAAACACTGGTTATGAAAAAAGCACACAAAACAAGTTGTTCTGTGTGCTTTTCTAAATGAATCAGAATTGATCCGGATGCTAGCTGTGAAAGATCACTGATTGCGCAATTTGGAGTGCTTTTTGCCGTATGCGAAGTAGATCGCAAAACCGATCGCCAGCCAGACAAAGAGTCTTACCCAGGTGTCGGATGGCAATCCGCTCATGACCCAAACGCAAGAGATTACACCGGCAGGTCCGACCAGCCAGAACATCGGGGTCTTGAACGGACGCTCGACTTCCGGGTGAGTGAAGCGCAAGATCACCACGCCCGCACACACCAGAACGAATGCAAGCAGGGTTCCGATCGACACCAGTTCGCCCACGAGGCTCATCGGCATGCAGCCCGCACACAAAGCAACAAAAACAGCCGTGATCGAAGTGGCTTTACCCGGAGTCTGAAACTTCGGGTGCAGTTGATCAAACCAAGGCAAGAGACGGTCTTTCGCCATGGAGTAGAAAATCCGGGTTTGTCCCAGCATCAACACGAGAATGACCGAGGTCAATCCCATGAGAGCACCGAACTTCACGCCGAAGGACAGGGACTTCTGGGCTCCGTCACTCCAGCCACGCAGGTTCACGATTCGGTCCACTCCGACCGCGATTGGATCCGGTACGCCCAGATCTTTGTACGAAACCACTCCGGTCATCACCAGTGCCATGAGAATATAGATCACGGTGCAGATGAGAAGGGATGCAAGGATTCCGATCGGCAAATCACGTTGAGGGTTTTTACACTCTTGTGCCGTGGTCGAAATCGCATCGAAGCCGATGTAGGCGAAGAACACTACGCCTGCACCGGTCAAAACTCCCGGCCAACCAAAGCTCATGATCTCCACGCCGTCACGCATCGCGGTTGCTCGTGCAGGGACCAGCGCCGCAAGACCGGTCACATCCGGGTTTGCCACCCAGTTCAGGGAATTGATCACGCCCCATCCCAGTGCGATGAACGAAAGAATGATTGCCATTTTGACAAACACGATGAGGTTGTTCAAGACCGCACTTTCCTTGATGCCGCGATAGAGAACCATACCGACGAAGAGAGCGATGAAGGTTGCCGGCATATTCCAGAGGCCGTGCGCTTGGCTGCCATCCGCAAGAGTGACCATTTCCCAAGGACCTTTGGTAAATTTCAGCAAGGTGTCGGTGAATGCAATGCCCAGGGTTTTGGTGCAAAGGGAGACGAAGTAACCGGACCAGGATGCCGCAACGGTTACTGCGCCGAATGCGTATTCCAGAATCAAATCCCAGCCGATG
The DNA here is from genome assembly GCA_040379745.1 of Bdellovibrionales bacterium. Lineage (GTDB taxonomy): Bacteria > Bdellovibrionota > UBA1018 > UBA1018 > CAIMNF01 > CAIMNF01. The sequence continues at coordinate 14,616 of JBEIKL010000029.1, forward strand.
ATCCAAGCAACGAACTCACCGAGAGTTGCATAAGAATAAGCATAGGCGGAACCGGACACTGGCACCATCGCTGCCATTTCTGCATAGCAAAGGCCTGCGAAAGCACAAAGAACGCCGCCAATGACGAAACTGTAGACGATACCGGGGCCGGCATAATTTGCGGCAGCCACACCGGTGAGTGAGAAAATTCCCGCACCAATTACAGCGCCAATCCCAAGAAGGGTGAGGCTGAACGCATTCAAGTGACGCTTCAGTTCTCCGGATTGGGTTTCGGCATTCGGGTCGCCTGCATCGGCGATCAGTTTTTTCAGGTCTTTTTTGATAAATAACGACATTTGTCGGTCTCCTAGTGTATAGTCAGACTATTGAAAATCGGTTCCTCCCATTGTCGATAAAAGACCATGGGGAGTCAAGAGGAGAAGCCCGTTTGATCACGTTAAAAAGCCTGTTTAGAACGAAATCCGTTGAGCAAATTCTCGGCGATCAAGCGACTCTTTCTGAATCCGTGCATGGTGCGGGTGGCATGAAAAAAGCCCTCGGCGTGGTTGATCTCACTGCCCTCGGGATCGCTGCCGTCATTGGTGCGGGAATCTTCTCGACCATCGGTACGGCGGCCGCAGCGGGTGGTCCGGCGGTGGTTTTCCTGTTTCTCTTTACAGCGATTGCCTGTGCTTTTTCTGCATTTTGTTACGCTGAATTCGCCTCATCGATTCCCGTTTCAGGATCCGCATATACCTACGCCTATGCAACCCTGGGTGAGTTGCTGGCTTGGATTATCGGTTGGGATCTCCTGATGGAGTACGCCATCGGTAACATCGCCGTCGCGATTTCCTGGAGTGATTACTTCACTTCATTGATGGCGGGCTACGGATTCCATTTGCCGGCATGGATCACGATGGATCTGCTGACCGCATCTCGGGGTTATGAAGTCGTTCAGGCTGTACTCGATACCGGTGTGCCTTTTGCCGATCTTGCATCCAAGGGAGTTTCAATCGCATCCATTGATGCGTATCAGGCCTGGGTCAATGCTCCTCAGTTTTTCGGCTTGCACCTCGTTGCCGATGTTCCCGCCATGCTCATCACCGTGTTGGTCACTTACATTGTTTATATCGGGATTCAGGAGTCCAAACGGGTCAACAACATCATGGTGTTGCTGAAGATGGTGGTGCTGATGATGGTGATCGGAGTCGGCGCATTCTATGTAAGACCGGAAAACTTCACGCCATTCAGTCCGAACGGGGTTACCGGAATTCTGAAAGGGGTATCGGGGGTGTTCTTCGCCTACATCGGTTTTGATGCGATTTCCACCACCGCAGAAGAGTGCAAGAATCCTCAACGCGATTTGCCGCGTGCGATGATGTACGTACTGGCCATTTGTACCTTGATTTACATTGCCGTTGCATTGGTTCTGACTGGAATCGTGAAATATGATCACCTCGCCGTGGGTGATCCGCTTGCTTACGTGTTCGGACCGGAAGGCGCGAACGTCCATTGGATTTCGGGATTCATCGGTGTGAGTGCGATCGTCGCGATCTTCACCGTGCTTTTGGTGTTCCAGTTGGGGCAACCGCGCATCTGGATGGTGATGAGCCGTGACGGACTATTGCCGAAAATCTTTTCCAGGATGCATCCGAAATACAAAACACCTTCGTTTTCCACCATTGTCACCGGTCTTTTTGTGGGCGTCCCTTGCATGTTCATGAACTTGACCGAGGTGACTGATCTTTGTTCGATCGGAACGCTGTTTGCCTTTATCCTCGTTTGTGCAGGTGTGCTCCGCATGGATCCGCATCGCCCGAAAGTGGAGGGACGTTTTTATACCCCTTATATCAATGGCAAGTTCCTGTTTCCTGCGTTGGTTTTGATTACCACGGTTGCTTTGTGGGTGTTCAACGGTGAGTCGTTCCGCACGTTCTTCGCTTTCGAGTCCTGGGAAGTATTCAAACACAAGATTCCTCTCTGGGTTTTCATCTTTTCAATGGGATATTGTGCGGTCATCGCTTATCGGAAAAGTCTGTCTCTGATTCCCCTGTTGGGGCTCTCCAGTTGCGGTTATCTGATGACCGAATTGGGGTGGACGAACTGGCTTCGTTTCGGAATCTGGCTGATCGTGGGCCTCGTGATTTATTTCTTTTACGGAATCAAGAATTCAAAACTCAATTCGATTCAAGGTGGTGCCCATGCAAACTGAAAACAAAACCGCAACTCAAAATCCCGCTGTGGACTCCATCACTCAGCCCACTCAAAATAAAAACCCTGAAAAGGACTCACTGGGCTTGGACGTGAAGAAAAGCCCATGGTTTCTTTTCGCGCTCTTGCAGATTCCGATCGTGATCGGGATGCTGATCCTGATTTATTTCATGTATCAGAATGCCAACGTGGTCAGTCGCTAAGGAAAACGGGACATCCATGAAACTGATCGGACGTGAAACAGAAAAACAAATGATCGCCTCGTTGTTGTCGACGGGGCGGCATGTGTTGCTCGAGGGATCGGTGGGAGTGGGTAAAACCACGCTCGCTCTCGAAGTCGCACGCTCTCTCGGTAAGCAGATCGTTCGTGTCGACGGCGATGGCCGTTTCACCGAACAAAAACTGGTCGGTTCGTTTGATCCGAAGATGGCGTTGGAAAAGGGTTTTGTTGAATCCAGCTTTTTGCCTGGTCCTTTGTATCAAGCGATGAAGGATGGCTCGATTCTGCTCATCAATGAATTGAACCGGATGCCCGAGATGGTTCAAAACGTACTATTGCCGGCGATGGATGAAGGTTTGATTCAGATTCCGTATTTGGGTGAATTGAAGGCCAAACTCGGTTTTGCAATCGTTGCCACTCAGAATCCGCGTGAATTCGTGGCGACGTCATCGTTGTCAGAAGCACTTCTGGATCGGATGGAGTGGGTGTCGATTCAGCCCATGAGTGAAGAACAGGAAGTTGCGGTTGTCGTGGCGAATCTTCCGGGAAAGATTTCGGATGAACTCCGTTCCCGGATCGAGCAAGCCGTAGCGCTGGTGGGGTTGACCCGTTCCCACCCGAAAATCAAGCGTGGAGCATCCATTCGCGCGGCGATTGCGATTGCGCAGATGATCCAGCATGAAATCGATCACGCCCCGAAGAAACTCGACGCCGATCGATTCAAGTTCATTCTGAAGACCGCGCTCGCCAACCGTATCGAACTTCTCACCGGTAAGTTCTCCAATCAGCCCTATTCCGACCTGATGGACGAAGTGATCGAAGATCTCTTCACTTCTCTTCAGTCACTGGTAAAAAAAAAGCCCTGAGTCGTACCGGCGTTGATGCACGCGCCGATTCGGTCACACTTTTTGCCGATTCCGTGGTTGAAAAAGAGGAAGAAGGCGAGAGTACCGAAACCCAAGGCCGGCGCATGGACGATCACGGGCACAGTCAAACCAATCCGAAAAAGGACGAGTCCTGGGATCTGGCCACCCGTTACCGTGATATTCAGCGGTTCGGCCATTTGGAAGAAAAGCAAAAACGCGAACTCTCCGCTACCGCGATTCGCGCCGTGATCGATCGTGCTCGACAAAGTTTGGGGCCCGTTCAAAAACCCTATCGGTATGAATCCGCCACTTTCGAGGAAATCGCTTCCAGCGGTGGGATGATGCAATCACCGGAACTCGATATCGAAGAAACACTCCTTCATCGCGACGAACCGGTTTTCCAGGTGAAGTTGGAGCGGGACCATGGTCTGGTGATCGTGCTCGACACCAGTCTCAGCATGAAGGGTGAAAAACTGGCTCTTCTCGGGGCTACAGTTGCGGCCGTGGCAATGAGTGTTCCAGCGCAGGCACTGGCGATTCTAGGATTCGATTCCGCAATTCACTCGATCAAGAAGTTTGAGGAAACGGTTTCTCTCGAAGATTGCGTACAACGCGTGCTTTCCATTCCACCGGGAGGCTTCACCAACATTTCAAAAGGCCTCATCGAGGCCCGTGACTGGATTCAGGGATCCCGCTTCCGGCAAGCACGAGTGATCCTGATCAGCGATGGTCGGTATACCGAAGGCGTGGATCCGGTGCGGATCGCAAAGCTGCTGCCGTTTGTCTATCCGGTCAAGATCGGTAAGGAACCGTCTGGTCGTGAAGTCATGCGCACCATCGCCGATACCGGCATGGGGACGTTCATGGAAGTCCGGGAGATGCGAGATCTTCCGCTGCAGTTGTTGAGCGCCATCCGTCGCTGGGTGAAATGAAAAAAGGTGTCCGGCGCTTTTTTGATGCCCGCTGCGTTATTTTTAACGATAGTGTGGCTCTGATTCTATTGGTCCGAGCCGTCAGAGTGGATTCAGGTACGCCGACAAGCGCTTTTTCTGGAATTCCGGAATCAGGAACGCACCTTCGTGCACGCCGAGATTGTAGTATTGGAATTCCATACCACTGGCTGCGACTCGTGAGCGCGAGAAATCATCGATCGGGTGAATCGAGTTCGTGGCATAACTGAACGACCACAGTCCGCCTGGATAAGTCATGTTGGTGAAATTGTAAAAATGCAC
>JBEIKL010000030.1:0-18915 GCA_040379745.1 Bdellovibrionales bacterium
CAGCCTTCCTGAATCTTGATGAACACGCGCGTGCGATAAGTCGTGTTGTCCGGATTCAATTTCAATACTTCATCCATCGCGCTGTCGGGCATCGCCCACTCGCGATCGGTCGGATGGCGGGAAATCAACTCGTCATAATTCGTGACCCCGCCCAAGATAGCTGGTTTCGCATCGGCTTCAATGTATTCGGCAATGAGGGATGCGGCCTTGTCCTTGTTTTGGTTACCGATCACGGCAGCCACACCGGGAATCTTGAGTGCGAGCTCGGGATCAACTTCGGCGGCACAGCCAGTGTAGATCACTTTCGCGTTCGGGTTTTTCTTCAACGCCTCTTTCACCATCTTCTGGGATTGAACGTCGGCTTCATTCGTGACGGTGCATGAATTCACCACGACATAGTCTGCTTGGGATGCATCATGCGTGGGCAAGAGCCCCTGCTTCATGAGACCGACTTCAAGTAACTGCCCGTCTGAATAATTGGCCTTACAACCCAAGGTCTTGACCATGAACTTCAGAGACATCGCACGACCCTCGCTCCGCCCAAGATGGTGTGATCTTCCAACCACAAAACTTGGTCGCCCGGAAAAAGATCGGCCGACCGATCAATGGCTTCCTGATCAAGAACAGCCTTCAATCCGCCACCCTCGTACTGCATGAGCTTCACCGGCAAGGGAGACTGCTCCTGAGGCCAGGACATCAGACAGTGTTTGACCTTGAAACCGAGGTCTTCGCCGGAAAACCAACTCGCGTTTTCAAGCCAGACTTCTCGGATCACGCGATTGCTCAAGGATTCAAGATTGGGAGCAAATTGCTCGATTTGTTCGCTGAAAATGATGGAGGCATCAAAGCCAATGGCTTCGATCGAAAGATCGGAACCGACTTGAGTTTCGGTGTTCTCGCCGATGAATTCAAGTTGGCCAGGATGCTCGGTGGTATATTCAAAACGGATGGGCTTCATGCCCCCACTGAGCTGAAGCTCTTCTGAAAGTTTTTCAATCATCGAAATCGGGATCGATCCGAGTGGAAACTCAAGGCAACGCAACTGTTCCGGCCCAAGCCCGACCAACAAGGCCGCATCGTCTTTTTCATGGATGTGATTACGGACGACTTTCACCCGGTTTTCCAAGGGTTCGAACTGAATACTGATCTGATGACCGGTCGCAATTCGATCGAACTGGAAATGATCTTTCATGGCGAGGAGTTTTGGAAACAGGAAAGACTGATGGAAAACGGTTTTCAGGTCGAAGCGGGCGTTCCGGGAAACAGCGAAGTCAACTTGCTTACCGACGATTTCACGCGCCTCTTTGGAACAATCCATGACCTGGACGGGAATGCCGAGTTTGCGTTCAAAGTCACGGACTTCCTGAGCGAGTTTTTCCTTGGTTTCACCGTCATGAGTCACATCGAATACGACTCCGCGCAACTGGTGCCCCTGTTTCTTCAGGAGCCAGGCAGTAACGAGACTTTCATTGGAACCATCCAATGCGACGAGAATCTTGTGTTTCATGAGCGACCTCTCTTTTCGCCCAAAATCGACCGAATTGCCATGATAAACTCATCCACGTCGCTCTCGTTCGAGGTCTTTCCGAAAGAAACACGAATGGCGTTCAGGGCTTCCGCCCGGGTGGCTCCCATTTTCAGCAAAACCCGAGAAGGTTCGATGACCTTGCTCTTGCAGGCACTGCCATGACTGATGGCGAATCCACGAAGATCCAGCAGTTCGACCCAGTTCTCATAGCCCTCAAAGCCGATGAAGCTGAAGCGGGATGTATTGGAGATCCGATCGGCTTCCTGTGCCCAGACACGAACCGTGTTGCCGAGCCCTGTCTCAAGTCGATTGCGTAAGATATCGGTGTGAGTCGCAAAGGATTGTGGATTCAGTTCATCACAGGCAAAAGAAAGCGCTACGATTCCGAGCAGGTTTTCGGTCCCCCCGCGAAGGCCGCCATTCTGGGATCCTGGGATCAGAGCATGTAAAACCGTTCCGGGACGAATCCAAATCAAGCCGACGCCCGCTGGCGCACCGATCTTGTGACCGGAAAAAGTGACGAAGTCGGCCGGTGTTTCAAAAAGATCAAAAAGGATTTTACCCCAAACCTGGGCACCATCAAGGTGAAGAGTGGTCGAAAGACCGGAACAACGAAGGACGGTGCTCAACTCGGAAAGCGGAGTGATTGCTCCCGTTTCGTTATTCGCCCAGAAAAGACTGAGAAACACCTTCGAGCATCCACTCTGCTTTGCATCGGTCAGGATCACGTTCAAAGTATCCAGATCGTACTGACCGTTGGAAAGAAGAGGAAGCTCAACACAACGTGCGTTTCCGGAGAGTTCACCGATCAGGTCATGGCTCGCACTGTGTTCTCCGGCGCCAATGATGACGAGATCGGAAGTGCGGGCCGCGGATCGAATCACGGTCTGATTGGCTTCGGTTCCGGATGAAACGAAGACCAGCTGATTGATGTCGACTTTCTTTCCCAGAGTAGCCGCAATCCGCATTCCAGCCTTCAACAACAGGTTACGCGACTGCTGTCCATGCCGATGAAGGCTGGACGGATTAGCCAGAAGGAGGTCGGATTGCCCCAATAGTTCAGTGATTTTTTGACGAACGGAAACGCTTACGCCGCTACTGGCATTCTGATCAAGATAGCGGACGTTCTTTTGCCACATCAAGTGTCGCTCCGGTCGCGGAAGCGCCTCTGTTCAGAAGCTGACCTGCGGATTTCGGAAGCTCCTGCTGGCCACGCGCTTTGCGCAGAAGATCGCCCACGGAAGTAGTGGTGAGGTAGTCCTGCATGATGGAACCCATGTTTTCAAAGTAGGTCTTGGTCAACACGAATTCAACGGTGTCACTCTTCAGATCGGCACTGCCGATGAGGTCTTTCGCAGGGTTGATATTCTCGCCCACGCTGGTGAGAACTTCCTTAACGGAAATCTCATCCATAGAACGGGCCAACACATAACCACCGCCCGGACCACGAACACTTTTCACTACCGAGCCCTTGCGAAGGCGGCGGAAAAGTTGCTCAAGGTAATGGAGGGAAATGTTCTGACGATCAGAGGTTTCCTGAAGACGAACCGGCTTACCGTTAGAGTTGAAAGAAAGATCCAGAATTGCACGTACTGCGTAGCGACCTTTTGATGTTAAACGCATTTTAAAAATACCTCCGCGTCAAACCATTGACGACATAAAACAAGAATTACTCGACTCATTCATGTCGAGCGTCGTTTGGTTATAGCATTATCAGCTCCATCGAGTCAACTATATTATTGTTATGTAAAAAATAGTATTTTATACAATCATTTCAATAACTTGAGTGCCAATCAAACAAATAGGAGTGTTTTGTTTTGGCTCTTTCTTCAACGCGCCACCTCCCATTTTTCAAGTTTTTCCGAGAAACAACCGACAAGAAGTTGATATGTCGGAGAACAAGAACAAATCAGATGGCACTCATTCCAACATCTTCACTCTGGATGTGGATCATTCGGATTCGGGCGAAATGCCCAGTATCGATCAATTGCTTTCCTCAGGTAACAAGAACACAGGAGCGCGCCGTACTGATACTCCAAAAGCATCCCCAGCACAGGAAAGCGGCAAACCCAATGTCTCTTTCAAAGGAAGCTCGGACAAAACCACCGCGATCAGCACTATTAAGTCACTGAAAGTATTTGGACTGAAATTGGAAATCCACTTCATCAAAGAAGAATCGGGTTATCGCTATATTCAGCATACCGATCATACGGTTCGTGAATTTTTCGGCTTGGATGATCTGTTCCAGAAAATGAAAATTCCCCAAAAGTTCATCGACACCTGCGGAACCCTTGGGGAATTCAAGAAATCAGAACATCCGTACTTGTTCGAAGCTTTTGGCATCAACGATCTGCAATTCTTGCAATTCGTGCCCAATCAGAACAATAAACTGATCAGCGTTTACGCTACGAATAAATCAATGCTTTCCCAAAAAGAGGAAATCATCGCTTTCGTGGAGCATTCGAACCAGAACCTCAGCGCCAGCAGCCTCGATATCGACGTGGCCTAGCCCCAAAAATCAGAAGCTCATGTCAAAGGAAACGGCAGCCTTGCTGGTATCGAAGCCTTTGGAATATTCAGTCACGCGCTTCTCGAAGAAGTTCGTCAACGGCTGAACATCCTGAAGAACCATGAAGGAGAACGGGTTCTTGGAATGGTAGCGTTTCGCATAACCCAATTGAGTCAGGCGCTGATCGGCAACGTATTCCAGATATTCACGCATCAGTTTCGGCGACAGACCGGTCACACCGTGAGAAAGAGCGTCTTCACAGAAAGACATTTCCACTTCGATCGCTTCTTCAATCATGGTCATGACGCGCTCTTCGAGGTTTTTGTCGAAGAGTTCCGGATATTCTTTCTTGATCACGTCGATCGCAGACATCGTTGCTTCGATGTGCATGGATTCGTCGCGGAACACCCAGTTGGTCGCAGTCGCCAAGCCCGGCAACAAACCTTTGTTGCGCAAGAAATAGACGTATGCGAAGGAACCGAAGAAGAACAGGCCTTCCACGCAAGAAGCGAAGCAAACCAGGTTCTCAATGAATTGCTTGCGCTTTTCGGTGGTATCCAGTTTATCGAGAGTCTCGATGGAGTCCATGTACTTGAAGCAGAAGTCAGCCTTCTTCTTCACGGATGGGATGTTCTTGAATGCGTCAAATGCCGCTTTACGTTCTTCGAGATCCGGGATGTAGTTGTCCACGAGAAGGAGATAGGTTTCAACGTGCAACATTTCATCGAACAATTGCTTGCCGAGGAACATGCGGTATTCCGGTGAGTTGATGTGTTTGTAGAAATTCAACACCAAGTTGTGAGCCACGATGTTGTCCGCAGTAGCAAAGAATGCCACGAGGCGCTTGACCAAGTGGGCTTCTTGCGGACTCAGACGGTCGCGCAGGTGTTGAAAATCAACAGAGAAGTCGATTTCTTCTGTAGTCCAGATGTTTTTGATCGAGTTCTTGTAAAACTGAAAGAACTGCGGATACTGCATTGGACGCAAAGTCAGATTGAGTTCAGGATTCAGAATCATTGGCATGCCTCACAAGCTTCAGGGTTTTCGAGAGAACACACAACCGCTTCAACAGCTGCTGTAGGAGTCTCTACTGTTGTTTTCTGGATTTTGGTTTTTGCACGGGAACGCAGATAGTAAGTCGTTTTCACTCCTTGTTTCCATGCATACATGTACATCGAAGACAGTCTTCCGATATTCGGATCTTCCATGAACAAATTCAGGGACTGTGACTGACAGATAAATGCGGAACGCAACACTGCCATGTCGATCATATCCTTCATCGGAAGTTCCCACGCGGTCTTGTAAACATCTTTCAACTCTTGTGGAATTTCAGAGATGTTTTGAATGGATCCGTCAGCCGCGATGATCTTGGAACGCATTTCGGCATTCCACATGTTCATGCGCTTGAGGTCGTTGATCAGATAGCGATTCACTTGAAGGAATTCACCGCTCATGGTTTCGCGTTTGAATACGTTCGCTACTTGCGGCTCGATGCTTTCGTAGCTTCCCATGATGGAAGCAATGGTTGCAGTCGGTGCGATCGCAATCAGGAGTGAATTGCGAAGACCGCGACGGCGAACATCGGCTGCAACCTGATCCCAATTGAAATTCAACTCTGGCATCATTGCCTGGTGCTTTTTCGCAGCTTGAACCTGGAGTTCGCCATCCGCGTAGCGGGATTCCTTGAACTTTTCGAATGGTCCGAATTTATCAGAGAGGTCCATGCTGGTTTGAATCGCATGGTAATATACCGCTTCTGAAATCTTCGAAGACAAGATCTTCGCTTGATCGCTTCCGAATGGAATGCGCATCTTGAAGAATACATCTTGAAGACCCATGATCCCCATTCCTACCGGGCGCCACTTGTTGTTGGATCCTTTCGCTTCCGGAGTCGGATAGTAGTTCAGATCGACAACTCGATCGAGGAACTTCACTGCAGTCTTAGTTACCTCTTTCAATTTGTCGAAGTCGAAAGTTCCTTGTGCAGTGACGAACGAAGAAAGATTGATGCTGCCCAAGTTACAAACCGCAGTTTGAGTTGCATCCGTCACTTCCAGGATCTCCGTACAGAGATTGGAACTGTGAATGACATTTCCTTTTGCTGCAGTCTGAGCGGAACGCAGATTCGCCTTATCCTTGAAGCACATCCAGCCGTTACCGCTTTCAGCAAGGGTTTGCATCATGCGCGCGTACAATTCACGCGCAGACACTTGCTTCATCGCCAAGCCTTCTTTTTCGTATTGGTGGTACAGGGCTTCGAATTCTTCTCCGAAACTGTTGTTCAGGCCAACCGCTTCGCTAGGAGAAAACAGGGACCACATCTCGTCCGCTTCCACGCGTTTCATGAACAGATCCGGGATCCAAAGAGCCAAGTTCAAGTTATGGGTACGGCGTTCGTCAGAACCCGTGTTTTTACGCAATTCAAGGAACGATTCGATGTCACCGTGCCATGGTTCAAGATAAACCGCAGCCGCGCCTTTGCGCTTGCCACCTTGGTTTACCGCGTGAACAGAAGAATCAAATACTTTCAGGAACGGAACAATCCCGTTGCTGAGTCCGTTGGTTCCTTTGATGAGAGCACCGGATGCACGGACAGAAGTCCAGTCGATCCCGATTCCACCGGAGAATTTGGAGAGTTTCGCACAGTCCGCAATGGACTTGTAGATTCCTTCCAGGCTGTCTTCCGCAACGGTCAACAAATAACAAGAACTCATCTGCGGATGCTTGGTACCGGAATTGAACAATGTCGGAGTAGCCGGAGTGTACAGGAACTGACTCACGATATCGTAAAGTTCAAGTGCTTCGGTCACGGATTGGGAAAGACCAAGGGATACACGCATCCACATCCACTGAGGACGCTCGATCAGCTTACGGGTTTTCGGATGACGAAGGAGATAGCGGTCAGCAACGGTCTTCATTCCGAAATATTCGAAGTGATCATCGCGCTCGTGACGGATGGCGTACTCGAGAGTCTGGTAATCAGCATTCACGAGTTCAATCACGTTAGAACCCAAGAGACCGTTTTCAGCGGCAATCTTGATGTAGTCACGGAAAGCCATGTCCGGGCCGACTTCTTTGCGGATGCTTTCAGAAAGCATGCGCGCGGCAACCTTGGAATAGTTCGGTTCTTCTGCCATGAGCATCACGGCGTTGGAAATGGAAAGCTCGTCGAGCTCCTGAGTAGTGCTTCCATCGTGAAGACCGTTGATCGTGCGCTTAGCGACTTCGATCGCTTCGACGTTGGTCAAACCACGACACGCGCGATTGACGGCGTGCAAGATCTTCTCGATCTTTACTTCTTCCTTAGTTCCATTACGCTTGATTACCTGCATTAGTTCCCCTCCTAAATACAAAATTTTTATCGAAAATTTATTGACATCTGGGTGAAGGATCGAGGTCTGAAGAGGCGTAATCCCCATGCACAATTCAGTTGATCATTTGAAGCATTCACACAGCAGTACAACAACAAGTTCAGGTTGAGTGTGGATGCGAAAATTGTCAATTAGTGGTGTGAGAAAAAAATCAGACCACAATATATTGGGTATATCACCGCATCATTCGGAAACGCGACGCGATGAAAATTTGCGACCTTATGCTTCAACTTTATAGTCGCGAAGTGTCGAATCGAGAGATATCAACGAGTTAAGAATTTTGACGGTGAACACGGTCCTGAATTTGTGTCGAGTCCGATCTTTCCAGTAAGCAAATGCGTTAGGAAAAAGATCGGGCCACTCCACTAATGCGAGCGCCCCATTTTCCTCAATTTGATGAAGAATGCCGGAGTCTTCCAATTCGCTTTCATTTTTGAGTCGATAAAGATCGATGTGATAAATCCGTCCACCCTCTTTGGATCGATATTCCTGAACCAGCGGAAACGTCGGACTCCCCTGACTGGAGAAGTTCTGCGCAAGATGGGAGAGCAACACTCTCGCAAATGTCGACTTGCCCGCACCCATCTCACCTTCCAGAAACACAATGGTGTTCCGGAAGGCGGAGGGGTCGGATGCAATCCAAGTCTGAATGTGGGAATTCAACTGCTCTTCAGAGCAATTGAGCCATGCGAGGCTCTTCTTCTTCGTCATATTTGCGGTGCAATTCGCGGTAAGCGAGTGGAATGTTCTTGATGATGTCAGTGGCAATCATGCCACGCGGACTGAGCTTGGAGGCCGCCTTCGAGCCGGAAAGGCTGTGCAGATACACACCAGCTTGTGCAGCATCAAATCCAGGCATCCCCTGAGCCAGCAATCCACCAATCATTCCAGCCAATACGTCACCGCTTCCCGCAGTGGCCATACCGGAGTTCGGGAAATGGTTCAGATACATCACTTCGTCCGGTGAAGACAAAAGTGTTGCAGCACCTTTGAGCAACACCACCGAATGAGTGAGTTCAACACATTTTTTCAATGCTTCCACCGGATTCTGTACGACTTCTTCCTTGTTTTGACGGATCAGTCGCGCCATTTCACCCGGATGCGGAGTCATCACGGTCGCAGCCTTGCGATGGATGCAAAGTGAATGGAGATCGTTTTCAGAAATGATGTTGAGTGCATCCGCATCGATCACCATCGGTCCCTGATAATTCTTCAGCAACCACTCGAGTGATTTGCGTGCTTCCGGACGGGTCCCCAGACCCGGTCCGATCACCACCGCCGAAAACATCTTCAATTGCTCGGCGTATTTCTCGAAATTCTTGTCTTGATCCGGAATGGTGATCGTCATCGCTTCGACCGGAAGCTTGCCCATCAACTCATCCATCGAATCTTTCCAGGTCGCCACAGTGACCAGACCTGCGCCCATGCGCATCGCTGCGAGTGCGGCCATCGAAATCGCACCGGTACGCCCCGGGGAACCGCCGATCACCAAGACGTGACCGAAATCATTCTTGTGCGCATAGCGATCTTCACGACCGTACTTGCGCGCGATTTTCTGCGCGATCATCCGGGCACGAAGAAGGAACTTGTCTCCTTCTTTCGAAAAGCGATTCGGAAGGGAAATGTCCACGTTCACCAATTTCCCACGGAAGTTCGCTCCGGGAGGGAGAAAATGACCCAAACGAGGAAATCCGAACGACACGGTCATCGCCGCTTCGATCGCAATCCCCTGCACCAACCCGGAATCACCACTGACTCCGGTAGGAATATCAAGACTCACCACCTGATCGACATACTGGTTGATCAGCTCCACCACTTCATAGAAATGGCCTTCGAGATTTCCCTTCAAACCGGTACCGATGATGCCGTCAATCGCAAGATGCGGTCCGCGTGCCTGATCGAAAAACGCTTCGAGCTCGGCGGACTCGGACACATGTACCAATTTTGCCTTCATTTTCGCCAAAACCTGGTAATTCTCGGCAGTCGCCCCCTTGTAGTCCGTGCCTTTGATCAGGTGAAACACCCGTACCCGACGCCCCAGCCCCAACAATTGGCGGGCCACGACGAAGGCATCGCCTGCATTGTTGCCCTTGCCGGCGAAAACCAAAATCTCATTATGGATTCCGGCCTTTGGAAATTCGCGCAAAATGATTTCAGTCGCAGCACGACCTGCGTTTTCCATCAACAGACGCGGAGTGATTCCCATTTCGGTTTCGGCGATCTTGTCGAGTTCACGCATTTCCTTGTTGGTACAGATTCGAAGTAAGCTCATGGTTGGTTCTCCTCAGTGATGTTTCAGATTCCTATGGGGCCTGAATTGCCGCCAGCATTTCCCGGACCGCACGGTCCAGACCGACGATGGCCGCACGACAGACGATCGCGTGTCCGATGTTGTATTCCTCGATCAAATCCAGAGCAACGACTTTGCGCACGTTTTCGAGATCGAAACCGTGACCGGCATGCACGTGAATTCCCAATTTCTTGCCTAAAAGAGTGGCTTTCTTAATGCGTTCGAATTCACGTTTCGCCACAACCGCACTTTTCGCTCCCAAGGTTTTCTGCATGCCCATGCAATAGCGACCGGTATGCAGTTCGACCGCATCGGCACCGAGTTCGTGCGACAGTTTCACCGCATTCTCGTCCGGCTCGATGAAGAGCGACACGCGGATCTTCTTCTTATGGAAATCACGGATGAGTTTTGCGATGCGAGTCTTGTATTTGCGCACATCGAGTCCGCCTTCGGTCGTGACTTCTTCACGTTTTTCGGGAACGAGACAAACCCAGGTCGGCTTGACCTTGTGGGCGATCTTCACGATCTCCGGACTGAGCGACATCTCAAGGTTCAGATCGATTTTCAGGTGTTTCTTCAATGCGAACACATCGGCATCCTGGATATGGCGACGGTCTTCGCGCAGATGCACGGTGATCTGATGGGCACCGGCTTTTTCCACGATGCGTGCGGCCTCGAGCAAATCCGGGTAAGGAGTTCCGCGGAGTTGTCTCAGGGTTGCGATATGGTCAATGTTCACGCCCAAACGGGGAACGAGCCAGTGATTAGGGGATGTCATGGTGGATAGCCTCTTGGATGCGGTTGGCGATCTTCTGGTTCTGATCGGCATTCTCGCCTTCAACCAGGATTCGCAGTTTCGGTTCAGTGCCGGAATAACGGACGAAAATACGCCCTTTTCCGGCCAATTCTTTCTCACCCGCAGCGACCGCCTTCAAGTAAGTCGGCAGATCTGCGAGCGGTTTGCGTTCTTTCACCTTCACGTTCACCAGCGTCTGCGGGAACAATTCAATGATTTTTTTCAATTCGGAAAGCGGCTTGCCTGTGCGCTTCATGAGCTCGATCACCTTCAGTGCGGCCAATGTACCGTCACCGGTGGTGCTGGAATCGAGAAAGATGATGTGGCCGGATTGCTCACCACCGAAAGTGAGTCCTTCATTTTTCATTTTCTCGACGACAAAACGGTCACCGACGTTCGCACGATGCATGGTGATTCCGGCACGTGCGAGTGAAAGCTCGAGTCCCACATTCGACATCTGGGTCGTGACAATCGCATTTTTCGGCAAGCGTCCCTGACGTTGTAATTCCATGGCACAAAGACCGATTACGGCATCGCCATCGATCACTTCACCCTTTTCATCGACGATCACCACGCGGTCGGCATCGCCGTCGAGCGCCACACCGATCTGCGCGCCCACATGATAAGTCATTTCGGAAATCGCCTGCGGATGAAGCGCCCCCACCCGTTCGTTGATGTTCACGCCGTTCGGCGAAACACCCATGGTGGCAACATCGGCACCCAATTCCTCGAACACCAATGGTGCGGATTTGTAAGCGGCTCCATTCGCACAATCGAGCGCAATCTTCATTCCGGAAAGATCATACTCTTGTGGAAAAGTGGATTTCAAAAACACGACATAACGACCGTGGGCTTCATCGATCCGGTAAGCGCGTCCGATTCCGGCGCCCTTCGGGGTCGCTGCATACATGATCTCCGGTTGCAAAATCAACTCTTCGATTTTTTCTTCAATCGCATCCGAAGCCTTGAATCCTTCACCACCGAAAATCTTGATCCCATTGTCCTGGAACGGATTGTGGGAAGCCGAGATCACCACCCCCGCATCTGCGCGCATGTTTTTCGCAATGAACGCCACTCCGGGAGTCGGCAACGGCCCGAGTAGAATCGCTTCACCACCCATCGAGCAGATGCCGGATGAGATCGCGTTCTCGATCATATAACCGGAACGGCGCGTGTCTTTTCCCACCACGATCCGGATTTTCTTCGAGGTCTTGTGACGCGATTGGGGCCACAGTTCAGGATGATGCAGAAGCGTGTAAGTCAAAGCACGCCCCACCTTCATCGCCACTTCACCGGTCATCGGATAAACATTCGCTTCCGCACGGATTCCATCGGTTCCGAAAAATTTGTTGCTCATTGGCTCTTCACCTCGACTTTGGCGAACGGAGGGATCACGCGCACCAGGTGCACACGTTCGGGAAGTTGAACCTTTACCCAACGGAGGTATTCTCCCTCGGGCAGGTCTCGCGCGTCGATTTCCGCCTTCACCTGATCCCCATCGACCTTGATGTTTTCGCCGACACCGGTACGGACAATCACCGTGACTTCGGACTCCTCACACTTTGCTTTGGCCGTGGCGTTCAACTTCAACGGGACATGCTTCACTCGGAACGCCTGTCCACGCCCCTGCACCTCCACACTCAGTTCCGGCAACACGGAATCCAGCTCGACCCCGAACGAACGGAAATCGAAGGTCAGCGGAAAAATGGTGGTGTGTTGAAGATTGCCGATTTCGATCGGAAAGGTTTTCAGGGAGGTGATGGCTGCGATCCGGTTCTTCGGTCCGCGGATGCGCACCTGTGGTGGAAGCACTTCCGCCCGAACCAGTCGATCACCCAGTTTCTCCTTGCCGATCAACTGGAGCTCGATGTTCACGAGTTTGCGTTTCTGTTCCTCGATGCGGATGGGGATCACGGTCGGATTGATCGACTGCACTTTCACCCCAAGAGGCAATTTGATCGCATCACTGTAAATGCGGTAGTTGATCAGACCCGGCTTCATCTCCTTGAGATTGACTCGAATCGGCTCCTCAATACGGTTGGTGATGGAAGTCAGGAACGCCTTCGGACCGGAAAGACGGAAGGTGATCTTATCCGGAAGAACGTCTTCCAAGCCCTGATCCTCGCTGGTCGTGACTTCGAACGGAACATCTTTCGAGATCTCGATCGTCTTTGTTCCGAATACCACCGCCCAGAGAGTGATGGCGATGAGGATTGCCAATGCCTTCAGTCCAAGATTCTCGGTCATTTACCGTTCCTTCCCCGTTTCCGGAAAAAAGTGAGCGTGTCCTTGAAGCGCTTGCCGACGGTATCCTGCGGAAGATCGATGTTCAGGATCGATGCGAGCGCATCACGGATCTCGATCTCGGAAAGGTTCTTGATGATTTTTCCCGATTGAACGAGATGGACGGCGTTCGCTTCCTCACTGACCAGAACGACCACAGCATCGGTTTCCTCGGTCAGACCGATCGCCGCGCGGTGACGGGTTCCGAGTTGCGGGTCGATGTCGGGGTTCTTCGAAAGCGGAAGGAAACAACCAGCCGCCAGAAGACGCTCTTCACTGATGATCACTGCACCATCATGCAAGGGTGACTTCGTGAGAAAGATGGAATACAGGATTTCGGCCCGCACTTTCGCATCGATCTTCGAACCGGTGTCCATGAAGTTCTTCAAGCCCGTTTCGAGCTCGAGCACGATCAGTGCGCCGATCTTGTCTTTGGCAAGCTTCGTTGCGGCGCCGGCGATCTCGTCGACCATTTCCAATTGACTTTCGGATTCGCTGGAAAGCAGGAACGGATTTTTACCGATTTTCGTCAACACCCGGCGAAGATCATCCTGGAACAGCACGATCAGGATGAAAACGAAGTAATCGAAAAAATTACTGAACAACCAGTGCGTGGTGAACAGCTCCATACGATTGGATACGAAATAGCCGCCGACCAGGATGCCCAAGCCAATGAGCATCTGGACCGCCCTGGTTCCATGGATGAAAAGGAGGAGGCGGTAAATGATGAATGCAACAATCGCAATGTCAAAAATATCTTCGTACCGGAACGTCGAAGACAAATTGGCAACGATTTCGTTCATGCAAGCACCGGTGGAGTCACAGGAGTTTCACCGCCGCCTTCATCCGGCGTTCTCTTGGTTTCGGTATCGGCTTCCTTTTTTTCAGGACGGCTGATTTTTTCTCCGCGAATCAGCTGATCGACTTCAGCGCCATCAATGGTTTCGAATTCGATCAGGGCTTCCGCAATTCGCTTCAGTGCCTCGATGTTATCGGACACGATTTGTTTCGCTCTTTTGTGATTCTGATCGACGATATTGCGGATCTCGCGATCGATCGTCAACGCAGTCTGCTCGCTGTAATCACGGTGCTGACTGATTTCGCGGCCAAGGAAAATCTGCTCTTCCTTGCGACCGAAAGACAGCGGTCCAAGCTCATCGCTCATCCCCCATTCGCAAACCATCTTGCGCGCAATTTCGGTGGCACGCTCGATGTCGTTTCCGGCACCGGTCGTTTTCTGATTGAAGATCACTTCTTCCGCCACGCGTCCACCCATGAGGAAAGCGATCAGGTTCTCGGCTTTGACCTTGTCCATGCTGACGCGGTCTTCGGTCGGCAGGGTCTGAGTCACTCCCAGTGCCATCCCACGCGGGATGATGGTCACTTTATGAATCGGATCAGTGCCCGGAAGCGATCGGCCCACCAGAGTGTGGCCCGCTTCGTGATAAGCGGTCGTGCGTTTTTCACTATCCGAAAGAGTCATGCTCTTGCGCTCGGATCCCATCAACACCTTGTCTTTCGCTTCTTCCAGATCGTGAAGGGTCACGACTTTCTGATCATTGCGAGCGGCGATCAATGCACCTTCGTTCACGAGGTTCTCGAGATCGGCACCGGAAAAGCCCGGAGTTCCGCGGGCGATGATGGAAAGATCCACCTTCCCATCCAGTGGCACTTTGCGCGTGTGAACCGCAAGAATCGCCTCACGGCCCTTGAGATCAGGATTGGAAACCACCACCCGTCGGTCGAATCGGCCCGGACGCAAAAGCGCAGGGTCCAGAACATCCGGACGGTTGGTCGCAGCAACCAGGATCACTCCACTGTCACCTTCGAAACCATCCATCTCGACGAGCAACTGGTTCAGGGTTTGCTCACGCTCATCATGACCACCCCCCAAGCCGGCACCACGGTGACGACCAACGGCATCGATCTCGTCGATGAAAATAATGCATGGAGCATGCTTTTTACCTTGTTCGAACAAGTCACGAACACGGGATGCACCGACACCGACAAACATTTCCACGAAGTCGGAACCGGAGATCGAGAAGAACGGAACACCCGCTTCACCCGCAACCGCTTTGGCGAGCAAGGTCTTACCGGTACCCGGAGGGCCCATCAGCAACACGCCTTTCGGAATGCGTCCGCCGAGCTTGGTGAATTTTTTCGGATCCTTCAGGAAGTGAACGATTTCGACAAGGTCCTGCTTGGCCTCATCCGCACCGGCGACATCCTTGAAGGTGAATTTCTTGTTCGCTTCGGTCATCATTCGCGCACGCGACTTTCCAAAGCTCATCGCCTTACCACCGCCCGACTGCAACTGACGCATGAAAATGAAGAACACAAAGAACAGCAGCAACATCGGGAACCAAGACACCAGCATCTGTTGCCAGAACGGAGTCTTCTCGGCGCGCTCGTAATTCGGAGTGAGGTTATTCGTTTGGAGGATTTCAAAAACTTTTGCGTTTTCGGTATCGCCCACAGTTTCAAACTGGGTACGACCATCCACGGCTTCCTTGAGGGTACCGGTGATCACGCCATCCGTCTTGAAGGTGACTTCCGAAACCTTGCCGCCTTTGACGAGTTCGATGAACTGAGAGAACTTGAGCTCACGACGCTCGCGCTTGTTCTGGCCAACCTCTTTCAGCAAGATGGCAAAAATAATGAAAATGGAAAGCCACAACGCGGCGGTTTTACCAAAATTTTTCATGAATCCGTCCTTTCCACGACGACAACACTAGAAGATACTTACATTTCAGCACAGTTGGAATCGAAAAACACTTGGAAAAACAAAGAAATGTTTGCAAAACACCGCTGATCAGCGAGTTTTTTTGCGCTTTGTGGCATAGCCAAGGACTGAAGTCCGGAATCCGGGGAACTGTTTCAACAACAATGGTTTCAATTCCTGCCGCATGAACGCTCGCATTTGGGACGGATCCTGGTTACTCGGGTCATTCAAAAACGGGACCTTTTCTGCTACCGCATACTGAAGGATCTCGTCTTTTGTTACTTTAAGTAAAGGGCGCAACACATTGTTGTCCTGAAACAAAATTCCCTCATGCTGCTCCAGCAACTCTCCTCGAAAAAATCTCCAGATCAAGGTCTCCACCACATCGTCGGCATGATGGGCCGTTGCAACATAGGCAAAACGATCCGCCTTTTTTGCGCGGGAAGCATAAACCGCATTGCGCTTCAATCGTGCGTCTTCTTCCAAATTGCGACTCATCGGATTTTGATGGTGGGTCTCCAGGACCACTGACTCGAACCCCACTTCTAATTGATGGGCGAAGCTCTCGACCAGTTGCTTTTCAATCGTGGAGGACTCTTTACGCCATTGATGATCGAAATGCAGAAGACTGATCTGTTCCTGCTTCACCACACGACGACCATACGTGGCCAGAAGATGCGCCAACACCATGGAATCCACCCCGCCCGAAACCGCAATCACGAGTGGCTTTTGCAAAGGGAGCGAGAATTCCTTTTCCTTGAACTGGGCGACCACCCGACGAATCAGGGTGCCACCGATATCGGAAGGTTTGGGGTAGGCGATCATGCCCACAGTTTACTGAATCAC
Source organism: Bdellovibrionales bacterium (assembly GCA_040379745.1). Classification (GTDB taxonomy): domain Bacteria; phylum Bdellovibrionota; class UBA1018; order UBA1018; family CAIMNF01; genus CAIMNF01. Next base: position 16,346 of record JBEIKL010000030.1, read on the forward strand.
CTGGAATTCGCCAGTAGTTCTGTCCTGGAAGTAAAGATAACAGGTGTACTGGGGATATTTCGGCTCACTCTTCAAATACTGTTCGTAACAGTCGATGTGCTGTCCCTTGCGACGGACTCCGGGCAAATGGGTTTCATCCGCTTGCAAATCGAATGAACCCACCGGATGGGTCATTCCGGTGAACACGATACGTGCAGCCGGTCCGGAGATGGACAAGACTCCCAATTGGTCGGTTTTGGAAAGAAGAAGCTGGGATGAGCGGTAGTCCGCATCCAACTCCGAAGATGTCTGAACAGGAGCAGCCGAGTCGTTTTGCACGGACAGCGTGCCTGTTTCGAGATCGAAATCGATCCGGCATTCCGTGGCACCTTCTGACGTTTTTTCACACACCAGGTGTTTACCCCGTTTTACGGCGGACTCGGAAACCACAAGTCTTCCATGAAGGACTTCCGCATCCTTCTGGCTGATCTTCAGGGATCCTCCGACATAAACTGCGGGCGCTTCATTCGCGGGCTCGGTTGGTTTCACCACCGGTGTTTCGGCACCGTCACGCACGACCTGGTTTTTCTCCTCGGTGGTGGGCGTTTCGATCGAAAACTGCGGTGGTGGCAACTGGGAGCAACCCGACACCAGGCTCAATACGGTCAGCAGGAACAGAATGTGTTGAAACAGGCTCATGAACGGCTTTTTACACAATTTTAGTTTAACTGTCAATCAGTCTCGTTGAATTCCTGTTTTTTACACATTCCGGATTTAAAACATCGGGAATCCATGCTAGGGTGTGCGCCATGATGAAACCGACTTTTTCCGTTTTTCTCTCCACCTTCCTGATCCTGAACCAGACTTCATACGCAAAAATGCCAAAATCCGAACTTTTCCCCAGTTTCTCGGAAAAAGATGAAAGCGTCATCCTGAAAGCCCTCGACTACCGCAATGCCAAGGGAGAGTCTCTGAACTATCCCGTCAAGGGCGAGCAACCCAACCAGTGGAGCCAACTCGACCCAAAAAAAGACGGCAAAGCCGGAACAGCGACCGAAAGCGCCTATGCTAATCCGAAAATGCCCAAAGATGGTAAGAACGTGATCGTGGCCGTGATCGACAGCGGGGTCGACATCAATCACGAAGATTTGAAGGGAAAAATCTGGGAAAATCTTGCAGAAATCGACGGTGAAGACGGCGTTGACGATGACGGCAATGGCTATGTGGATGATAAGAATGGCTGGAATTTTCTTGGAAACAGCAAGGGTAACATCGAAGCCAACACCCTCGAGCTCACCCGTGAGTTTGCGCGTTTGAAATTAAAGAAAAAAACTGAAGGATTGTCTGAACAGGAAGCCGCAGACTTCCAAAAAATCGAAAAACAATTTCAAGAAGAGAAGCGGGCTGTTCAAAAACAGTTGAACTCATTGTCGGAAATCTCTTTGGCAATCAAACTGTTGAAATCCAATGGCCTGAAAGAAGAAACTCTCGAGGAATTAGCTAAAATTCCGGATTCAAACGAAGAAGTCAAATCAGCAAAAATCCTCGCTGAAGGACTATTCAATTCGAGAATGCGCAATTCCGAAGGCCTCAAATTGGCGATCAAGGACAATCTGGTCCAGATTAACATTTGTTACAATGAGAACTACGAATCTTCCAGAGAAGTCGGCGACAATCCGAAAGACCTCTATGAAACAGGATACGGTAACGGAGATGTAAAAGGACCTGACGCCACCCATGGAACACACGTGGCAGGCATCATCGCTGCCCAACGCGGGAACAACATGGGCATGAACGGCCAGGCTGACTTGGTGAAAATCATGTCGATCCGCACAGTACCGAATGGTGACGAACGTGACAAAGACGTGGCGAACGCCATCATTTATGCCGTTCAAAATGGTGCAAAAGTGATCAACATGAGCTTCGGAAAACAATTCTCACCGTTCAAAAAGGCCGTCGATCAGGCTGTGCTTTATGCAGAATCCAAAGGCGTGATCCTGGTGCATGCTTCTGGAAACTCAGGAAAAAGCACGGAAACCGGTTTTGACAACTTCCCTCTTAAAAAAGTTGGGCAAAACACTCCATTTGAACGTGAAGTGAAGAACTGGATTGAAGTCGGCGCCTCGGCACAACAGAAGGACAAAACCCTTCCCGCTTACTTCTCGAACTACGGTAAATCCACGATCGACGTGTTCGCCCCCGGTGTTGGAATTGTTTCCACCGTACCGGGCAATCAGTACGCATCCCTGAATGGCACCAGCATGGCCACACCTCAAGTGGCTGGCATCATGGCTTTGCTTTTCAGCCGTTTTCCACTTTACGCAGATCAGGAAATCCTCGATGCGGTCCTGAACAACACCACCCGTTATCCGGGGCTGATCGTGAACATTCCGTGCAAGGGCTCCGACTGTGGCGGTCAAATCAGCTTCTCCGAACTCTCCAAAACCGGTGGCGTGATCAACGCCAATCAGGCCCTGGAAGCACTGGCAAATTGAGGAATATAAATTAATTAAATAATTTATATTTACAAAATAAACGGGATCCGCTAAGCTTCACCTCCATGAAGAGTCAACGGATCCCGTTTCTTATTC
>JBEIKL010000031.1:0-18754 GCA_040379745.1 Bdellovibrionales bacterium
AAGATGAGCGGGAAATTTCCTTGATTGAAGCCACCAGTTCCTCTGTATTGGTTGCTACTGTTTGCACGCCTTTGGAAACCTCTTCGGAATTGGCCGCTGCCGTGTTGGATTTCTCGGAAGTCATGGCTGCGTTCTTCGACATCTGTGTTGCAACAGCAGAAAGTTCTTCTGCCGCGGAAGCCAATTGCTGAGAAGTCTGCTCGAGAGCCTCGGAGAGCTGTACTTTCGCTGTGATCAGATCCCAAGTCACCATCGGCCCAAGGTAGTTGCGATTCTTGTCGTAAATGGGTGAAACAAGTAGGTCCATGATGTCCGATCCGACACGGATTTTCGCGCGATGGGGTAGATTGCGCGGATCAGAGAGCATGCGACGCTGTTTCTCCGGTGCCTTGTGAAATACGTCGATGCTTCCTCCCACAATTCGATCCACAGCAACTGGAAGTGATTTCTCGATCGTCTTCAGCGTATCGCGGCTTTTCGGGTTCATGTAAGTGATGTTGAAATCAAGATCACAAGTCATGGTGTTGATCGGAGAGTTCTCCATCATTGATTGAACACGGGAAATCTCGTTCTCAAGTTTGATTTTTTCAGTAACGATTTCCCAGGTCAACATCGGGCCGATATATTCTCCATCCGCATTGTGCACAGCTGTCACAAGAAGTTCGAGTTTCTCCGGTCCAACGTTGATTTGCGTGCGATGAGGCAGGTTACGTTCATTGGCGAGCATTCTGCGCTGATGAGCAGGATTTTTGTGGAAAATATCATAACTTGAACCCACCACTTCATCCACGGTGATCGGGAGATGTTCTTCGATCTCCGCCAGTGTTTTCCGGCTTTTTCCGTTAATGTAATTGATGATTCCGTTCCGGTCTGCAAGCATGATGTTGATCGGTGCCGATTCCACCATGGATAGTAGCAATGTCTGATCCATGTGTGAAAGGTCAGAGCCCTCGCCATTACCGTTGCCATTCTTCTTCTTGTTATTTTGTGATATTTCCATAATTTCTCCTTTTGATTGTTCCTGTTTTATTGATTGATTGTATTGTTGATCTGCTCCGGGTTTCCGACCTTGGTAATGGACTCAACGATCTGTTCGACGTCGATTACACTCAGCAGGTTTCCGGGAATCTTGTAAACACCTTCCAGATATTTGCGTACATTTTCGGGCATGGTGTCCGGTGCCGGCTCGAACTGATCACTTTCGAGTTCCATCACATCACCGATGCGGTCGACAAGAAACGATACGAGAATATCGGAAATCTTGCACACCACATTCATTTGTTCCTCATGTGATTGGTGTTCCAGATGAAAAAGGTCGCTGAGTTGGATCGCGGTTGAAATCTGACCTCTCAGGTTGATCAGTCCTTTTACATAGCCCTGGGCGAGCGGAACCCGCGTCATAGGTAGCGCTTTCGTGATTTCCTGTACTTTCATCACGTCGATTCCATACAAAAGGTCATTGATGTAGAAAGTCGAGAATTGTCTCGTATTTCCCGTTGTCGTCATGGTGCTCCTCCAATCATTCCCGAGACCTCCTTCAGAAGTTTCTCCGGATTCAGTTTTTCCAGGTAAATATCGAACCCGGCTCGCTTGCCTTCTTCCACGTCCTTGTCTCTGAATCGGGTGGTGAGTGCGATCAACGGGGTGTTTTTGAACTTTGGTCTTTTCCTCAATTCCCGAGCGAATTCAAGTCCATCCATGTTCGGCATTTCAATATCCGAAATGATCAGGTTGAAATTCAAATCCCCGGAAGATTCAAGGACTTCGAGTGCTTTTTTTCCGTCTTCTGCAAGGGTCACATCATAACCCGCATCGGTCAGGACTTTTGAAACATGCCGCCTGAAAAAAACCACATCGTCTGCGAACAGGATGCGCGGCTTGTTGTTCTTCATTTCGCGATTGATCGCCTTGATCTCGTCAATTGCTTTGCTGGTTCTCGTCGCCGGCTTACCCGTTACGATTTGCTCGATCAGGCCAAGTGCATCGACAATCACCAATACGGACTCACGGTGAATTAGATTGCCCAGGATTCCAGGTCGATCTCGGATACTGTCGTCAATTTGCTGGTTGATAGTCACAATGTCCAGGATCTCATTCACCTCGATCCCGTAAAGTTTACCGGATCTTTGGATCACCAGTACCGGTGTCTTGCCCCTGCCGGTAGACGGTGTACGCTTCGGATAACCGAGCATTTCATAGAGGTCAAGGATTGGCAGAATCGCATTGCGGTAACGTACCACTCTTTGATTACCGGTCTGTTCAATATCCTTGGAATTGAATTCTTCCAAACGATTGATCAGACAAAGTGGAATCGCGTGAGTGACTGAATTGCCGAGATCAAACAACAGGAATTCTTGCGTCTCAGTCTGGGCCTTTTTCAATTCGATTGCACGGAGATGCTGTTCGTCGGTGAGATTCTTTTTTGTATTGATTTTGCATGTATTGGCAATACCCGTGACGTCAAGGATCAAGGAAATCGTACCGTCACCGAGAATGGTTGCACCGGAGAACATCGGTAGATGTTTGAGGAACAGTCCCAAGGGTTTAACGACAATGTCCGTCGTATCTAGGATTTCATCGACGATGAGTCCGAAGTATTCCTTCTCGACACTGAGAACCACGATATTGGTCACCTCGGCGTCTTCGATTTTTTTCTCGCCAGTCACGCTTCGCAGATGGATCAGTGGAAGTAGGGAATCTCTCAAACGGAACATCGGACTACCCTGAAGGTATTCAATCTTATAGTTCGGATCATTTCGCTCGATTCTGACGAGTTGAACGAGTTTCACTTGCGGAATGGCGAATTTTTCTCCGGCACTGCGGATCATCATGGCAGGAACAATCGCAAGAGTGAGCGGTATTTTAAGACGGATGGTGGTGCTCTTGCCTGTTATGCTCGAGAGTTCCACCGTGCCGCCCACTTTGGCGATGTTGGTTTTCACAACGTCCATCCCCACACCGCGGCCGGAAACCGAAGTGACCTGTTTTGCAGTGGTGAAGCCGGGAAGAAATATGAGATTGAAAATTTCGCGTTCCTGAAGTCTTGAACCTGTTTCTGCGGTGACGATTCCACGCTCAATGGCTTTGGAAAGGATCTTCTTGCTATCGAGCCCCCGACCATCATCGGAGATTTCAATCACTACCTGACCGCCTTCGTGGTAAGAACGGATCAGCAAATGTCCGTTGTCAGGTTTTCCGGCCTTTATCCGTTCTTCCGGAAATTCAATACCATGATCACATGCGTTTCTAACCAGGTGGGTGATCGGATCCTTGATCGCCTCTAGTAGCGTCTTATCCAGTTCGGTATCGGCGCCTTCCAGGGTCAAGTCGACTTTTTTATGCAGTTCTTTAGCGATTTCCCGGACGAGGCGTTGGAACTTGGTGAGTACCGTTCCGATCGGTTGCATGCGGGTCAACATCACTTCCGTCTGTAAATCAGATGTTACAACATCAAGGTTTTTGCTCAGGTTCATCAGTTCGCGATCTTCGTGTTGATTGCGATACTGAAGGAATTGATTGCGAACCAGAACGAGCTCACCCACGAGGTTCATCAGTTTATCAAGAAGCGAAACCGGAACACGGATGGTGCTGTCTGCACCGGAAGAGCTGGGTGGTTCTCCTGATGAAGATTGTGATTCTGAAGAAAAACCCGTTGAAGTTACAGTAACTTGTGGTACGGGTTTGTTAGCTATCCTTTGTTCTTTTGGAATGATTACGATCTTTGGTTGAATCTCGGTTTCTGGCTTTAAATCGGCTTCCTCATCAGGAGTTTCCAAAGGAGCATCGACTTCAAGAACCGATTCTAGGGTTTCGTTCGTGGTAGTGAGTCCCATTTTTTCAAGAAATGGATTGAATTCCCTGGTCAGCTGGAAAGCGGTTCCGAACTGTCGTGTTGATGCCTCGATCAGTTGGGCTATTCTCAGGTGCAGTTCCGCTTCGAAATTTGAATCCGGATCCCCGTTTTTTACACCCTTGAGCATCCGGAGAAGAAGGTCTATCGAAACAAAACAACACTCCACGAGTTTAGGTGTAGTCTTGATATTGAGTTTTCGAATCGGGTCCAGCACAGCTTCCATCACGTGTGAAAGGGTTGCAATTTTCTGGAATCCGAATAATTGGGAGTTCCCCTTGAGAGTATGAACATCACGATAAACTGCACTGATGTCATCTTTGGTCGAGCCGGACTTCTCGATCTTCTGAAGAAGATCGGAGACACGGTGAAGGATCTCTTCTCCTTCAGTGATGAATTCATCTATCACGCCATCCATTGTGTTCATTTCAATCCGGGTTCCTTGGAATATTTAACTGTAACGATTTAATTTTATGCTAACATCGGTGATTGTGAATAATAATAACTTAAAAAACTTTCTCATACCGGGTGTCATTGTATTGTTGTTCACGTCATGGATCGGTACCCGATACATGACGATTGCAACGTTCAATTATCTGCTGATTTTGGCTGGTTTTTTAGTCAGAAACAAAGATCGACGGATACATGTCAGGTTGGTTTCTTTAGGAATTCTTTTCGATTTGTGTTTGGTACTGATTCTTGAGTTTGAACGAAGTGCCATCGCAACTGCGATGAGTTTCAAGTTATCATTACTGAATCAGGTTCATATCTATTCATCCAGTTTGGCGACAGCACTCTATATTCCGCAGGCGATTACAGGTTACCGTCTGCGAAGTGGGGAAGGACCGAGAAAAGCCCACCGTATCCTCGGATTCTTGGTGATCCTATTTAGAACCATTGGATTCCTCCTGATGTTCTCCATGATCGATTCAAAGAATGTCTGAAGATTGACGCACTGACGTCAAGCTGCTGACCCCACATTCGGCTTTGTTTTTTAATTCGAACTGTCGATAAGTCCATCAGGAGCTGATCGACCATGAATAAACAGACCAAACCATTCTCCGTTCTTTGTGTGGATGATGAAGATGATTTTCTTCTTCTCCTTGAGGAATCGATCCTTGAAATCGGACACGGAGTGCTGAAAGCAAGCACAGGAGTCGAAGGACTTAAGATTCTTTCCGAGAAACAGAATGAAATCATTCTGATCATTTCAGACATTCAGATGCCAGAAATGAACGGTTATGAGTTCCGACAGAAATGTCTGGAACATTTTGGGGACATTCCTTTTGTATTCCTCTCCGGGTACATCAGCAGGGAAGAAGCCTTGAAGGCGGTTGAACTCAAGGTATCACGATTCATTGACAAGCCGGTCGACTTCGCAACCATCGAGAAAATCCTCAAGGACGTGACCGGTGATCGCATCAGTGCGCTCAAGGAAGACCGGGAACTTCTCGAAGGTTTTGTTGCCGATGCGGAAGCATTACTGGAAGAAATGGAGTCAATCCTCCTTTCCATGGATGGTGGCGGTTCTGATGTCGAGTCCATCAATCGAATTTTCGCGATCGCTCACACGATCAAAGGTTCAAGTGGGTTTTTCAAACCCGATACGGTTCACCGCTTTACTCATAAGTTCGAGGATTTCCTCAGTCCCTTCAAAAAAGAGAATCGTGAACTGAACTCAGTAGCCGTTGGTGTGTGCTTGAAGTCGCTTGACATCATCAAGCAACTCCTCTCCGCCATGCTTGATGGTTCGGTAAGTTCATTTGCTTTGGACGATCTTCTCCAGCTTTTTGAAGTGAACCATGCGCCTTCAGCAGAATCATCCGGAACGGTTGGAACGGCAACTTCCGGAGACACTAAGGGAAATGCCGGTGCTAAGGCTGTTGAAGCAAAAGTGAAGGAAGAGGTCAGGGTCGGTATTGATGTTCTTGATCAGTTCATGGAACTGAGTGGTGAAATCACAGTCATCCGTAATGTGATCAACAAACAGGTTAGGAAAATTGAAAAACAATTCAGCGGAAATAGAGATGTTGCCCTTCTGGCAACAATGATTGACGAAATGCTTAAAATCAACGGCAGTCTACAAGACAAGGTTGTTGAACTGAGAAAAGTACAGTTGAAGAATGTTGTCCGACCACTTCATCGTACTGTTCGGGATCTTTCGGATTCCTTGAAGAAGGATATCCATCTCGAGATTACAGGCGAATCACTCAAGGTTGATACTTCGATTGCAGAAGTTCTTGGATCCTCGTTGATTCACATGGTGCGGAACAGTGCCGATCACGGCATCGAAATGCCTTCCGATCGGGAAGCAGCCGGAAAATCAAAAACCGGAACCATCCACATCAAGGCAAGACAGATTTCCGATTCCATCCATGTTGAATTGATTGACGATGGAAAAGGATTGAATCGTGAATTGATCCGAAAGAAAATCGTGGAAAAGAATCTTCGAAAGGATGATGAAGCGAAGAAAATGACTGACTCAGAACTTTATTCCATGATCTTCGAGTCGGGTTTTAGCACTGCTGCGAAGGTCACGGATGTGTCAGGACGTGGTGTTGGAATGGACATGGTCAAGAAATCGATCATGAAAATCGGGGGTAAGATCGATATCCAGTCCAAAGAAGGGAAAGGAACCATTTTCAAGTTCATTCTTCCCGTACCGAAATCAGTAACAATTGTCGCTTCCTTGCTCGTTCGTGCGGATGATTCCATCTATTCGCTTCCACAGGAAGCGATTGTGAAGGTCATGTCCTTGAATCGTGTTGAGAATTCTGAAGATCTCTGGAGTGTCCGATCGCTGGCCGGTGCCGATGTGCTTGAAATCAATGATCACATCCTTCCACTGGTCGATCTTGGTCGGGCCTTTCATGTGGATGATTCCCTCCGATCCAAGTCGAAAACCCTGTCGAATAATGATGGTTATCTGGTTGTTCTCAATTCCAATGGATTTGAGTTTGGAATTCGTGTCGATGAGGTACTGGATCTTGAGGATTCCGTGGTCAAGAAGCTCGGAAAACACATGAAAGAACTTTCTCATTTTGCGGGCGCCACTTTTCTTGGTGAAAACCAAGTTGGACTCATTCTGGATATCGCCGGCCTTGCAGGAATGCAGGGAATCCGAGCTGATGAAATGAAGTCAGTGCGTAATGAAGTACGAGACGATTCTTCTGGAACCAAGTTGAATGTCCGAGATGTGCTCTTGCTGGATATAGGAGTTCCAGGAGTCTGGGGTGTGGAACTTTCTCAGGTGAACCGACTGGAGAAGGTTTTCAAGAAGGACATTCAGTTCAGCGGTCAACAACCGATTCTGATCTATCGCAATGAAACGATGCCACTGTACTGTCTTGGAAATATGTTGAACTTCAACTCGCAAAGTTGCCATTCTGCGATTGATCGAGATGAGTTCAATGTTCTCGTGATGGAGCAGAACGGCAAAATGATCGGTTTCATGGTACGCGAAATCATTGACATGGTTCAGGCCGTTGGTGATGCGTCACCACTGATGGAATCCAGAAAAGGGGTTCTCGGTGGCTTGATCATCAATGATCAAACCGTAACGATGCTTTCCCTGAAAGAAGCATTTGAAAGCCGGAATGAAAATCAGTCGGAACAGTCAACATCCAGTCAGGTCAACGCAGCATGATCGGATGCGTTGGAGTGACAGATTTTCAACAGCTTTTGGAAGTGAATGAAATAACGGATAATAGGATCATCGGCAACGAGTAAAGGAAGGTAAAGATATGTTCAGTCCGGATACACATGTGTTGGTAGTAGATGACATGATGACCATGAGAAAATTGGTCACCAAAACCTGTAAGGAGTTGGGATTTTCAAAAATCACTGACGCCGCCGATGGTGCTCTTGCGTGGGCAGCGATCCAGCAGGCGGATCCACCTATTGGTTTGATCATTTCTGACTGGAACATGCCAAACACCAGTGGTCTTGATCTTCTGAAGCGGGTTCGTGCAGACAGCCGTTTCGGGAAAATCCCGTTCATCATGGTGACCGCAGAAGCGGAACAGCACCAAATCATGGAAGCCGTTAAATCAGGCGTGAGCAATTATGTGATCAAGCCTTTCACTGCAGAAGTCTTGAAGGAAAAGCTCGAAGTCGTACACAAGAAGATTTCCGCAGCCTGATTCATGCCCCAACTCGATGCCTCCTTTTTCAGGCCGTTCATCGAGGGGACTCTGAAGACCTTGAAAGTGCAATGCAAGACCGACGCATTCCATGAGTCTCCTTTTTTCAAGGGTATGAAAACGGAACCAGTATTCGCCATCGCAGGAGTCATTGATATCGCCAGTGTGACTTTCACTGGTCGAATTTCCCTCTGTTTTCCCGAACCGGTATTCCTGGGAATGATGGAACGGATGCTCGAGGAGTCCTTTCCCGAAATCACTTTGGAACTGCAAGATGGTGTTGCCGAGTTGTTGAACATGATCTTCGGTCAGGCCAAAGTCACCCTGAATGAGCAGGGGCATACGATCCAAAAAGCGATTCCGACCGTGGTTCGGGACAATACGCTCAATACCCCCATCGGAAAAACCGTGGTTCTCCCGTTCAAGACCGATCTCGGCGTTTTTCATATTGAGATCCGGAGCGACTCCTGACTCCGATCAGTCCCCAATCAATCAGATTTTAGAACGGAGCTCATTCACGTGATGGATACCCACGAGTGAGATTCCTTTGGTCTTTTTTGCACGATCCATTTGGGAAGCCGGCAAGATCACTTCCTTGAATCCGAGTTTTTTTGCCTCATCAATCCGGAGTTCAATTTGCGAGACTTTTCGCACTTCTCCGGTCAGTCCGACTTCGCCCAGAAAAACAGTGGATGAGGGGATCGGTCGCTCGATGATCGAAGAGAGGATCGCAGCCATCGATGCAAGATCACACGCCGGTTCTGAAAGTTTCAGTCCCCCGGCAACATTGAAGAAAAGATCATGATTCAGGATCGGTGAATCCGCATGTTTCTCGAGAACAGCAGTCAGGATGGCAAGTTTCTGTGAATCCATGCCCACGGAGGTTCTTCTTGGGGTTCCATACGGTGAAGGCACGCATAGTGCCTGGAGTTCCACCAGAAGCGGACGTGATCCTTCCATTGTTGCAACGATGGCTGTACCGATTGCTGCTTGGGACCGTTCGCTGAGAAAAAGCGAAGATGGGTTGGCCACATCGACCAGGCCTTCCGAAGTCATTTCGAATACCCCGAGTTCATTTGTATTTCCGAAGCGGTTCTTCACCGTACGAAGAAGTCGCATCGTTTGACCCTGTTCACCCTCGAAATAAAGAACCGTATCCACGAGATGTTCCACAATTTTAGGACCTGCAATCGCTCCGTCTTTTGTGACGTGACCTACCAGCCAGACGGCAATTCGGGCAGACTTGGCAAGATTCATCAGTCGGGAAGTCACTTCTCGGACCTGACTCACGGTACCCGGTGCCGATTCGATGAAACCTGTCGAAAACGTCTGAAGTGAATCCATGATCAATAGAGCGGGATCGGTATCCTTCACGATATTGAAAACTTTTTCCAGTTGGGTTTCGGCCGCGAGAAAAATCGAATCGGTATTTTTGATCTTCAGTCGTTTTGCTCTCGATTGGATCTGTTCCAGCGACTCTTCTCCACTGACATAGAGAATGCGTTTGCCTGCATTGGTTTGTGCAAAACCATCCGCCACTTGCAGAAGAATCGTGCTTTTTCCGATTCCCGGGTCTCCGCCGATCAGCACAAATCCATCGGGTACCATGCCACCTCCGAGAACCCGGTCAAGTTCTGCAGAGTGGGTGAGAGTGCGATTCGAAAAACCAGCTCGCGTGTTCGGATTCTCTTCTCCGATGCGAATGACGTTTCCACCTTGCTTGCCGGGAATCTGGAACTGATCGCGAACGGCAGCAATGGAGTTGTCCTTGTTGTTCACGATTTTTTCTTCCACGAGTGAGTTCCATGCACCGCACTCCGGGCATTTTCCAAGCCATTTCGAGGTGGAAAAGCCACAACTTTGACAGCTGTACTGCGTCTTGTTTTTCATGGAGAGAATATAGCAGAAGATACAACGCGTTAGTCAAAATTTCATTCAAGTCAATCCTCAGCCACTCCGAAACATTTATTGACACCACATGATTTGAAAGGGATTTTTCATGAAGTTCTTCAAGCCGCTGTTTTTGTTTTTGACGATCCATGTTTCAGCATTGGCGCAAACTCCGACTCCACTCCTGGTGAATATCCGTAGCGCGGAAAAATTTACCGATCTTCAATATGACAAATTGATGCAGGCAAAAGCACTCGTGGAATTGATCATCAACAGCAAGGCATTCAAAAACAGGGTTCTGAATTTCAATTTCAACGGATCACTTGAATTCGTACAGAATAACGGATTGTCCAATGAACAGATATACGAGTACCTGATGACGGGCGCGGAACGGTACCCAGTACAAACAGAAGCGGATCGCATGATGGATTTCGATCTGATTCTTTACAAGCCGAAGTGGTATCAGAGCAAGAACGTACTTGGGTATACCAGCCGGGACACCAGTGTCATCCACATCAATCGTAAGTTCTTCAACCAGGCGGAATTCAATCAAATCGCGATGAACCTGGTTCATGAGTGGACTCACAAGATGGGATTCGAACATGACTTCAATCGCACGGATCGCAGACCGTATTCCGTTCCATATGGAATCGGCTACATCGTGCGCGATCTTGGAAACAAGATGCTTGGATTCAGTTCATCCGAAGAGCTGAATTTTGATCATTGATCCTGCCCGGATCAGTGTGAAACCATCGATCTGAACTCGGTTTCATCGATCACTTTTACGCCAAGTGTTCGTGCTTTTTCCAACTTGCTGCCGGCCTCTTCACCTGCCAATACGAAATCGGTTTTCTTCGAAACGCTGGAGGATACTTTTCCACCATGATCTTCGATGATCCGGGTCGCATCTCCGCGATCCAGTGTCGGAAGTGTGCCTGTCAGTACAAAAACCTTTCCGGAAAACACCTGTGGCATGGTCGATGCCTTCGGTTCGATCGGAGAGATGCGGGTTAACAGTTCATCGATTTCCCCGCTTACTTCCTCGTGTGAGAAGTGTTCGACGAGTGAATTCGCCATTTCTGATCCGACACCATCGACTTCCATCAGTTGCTCCTGGGTTGCATCCCGGAGTTTCTTCAGTGATTTGAATTTCTGGGCAAGGAGTTTCGCCGTGGTTTCACCGATGTGGCGGATGCCCAGCCCGAAAATCAGGCGATAGAGTTCCGGAGATTTCGAAGCCTCGATCGCATTCAGAAGATTGTGTGCCGATTTTTCGGCAAATCCTTCCAGCGCCAGTACGTCATCGAATTCAAGGGTGAAAAGGTCATGCAGATGTTTTACGAGTCCTGCATCGACCAAAAGCTCGACGATCCGATCGCCCAAACCTTCGATGTTGAGGGCGTCTTTTTGGGCGAAGTGGCGTACGCGTTCCTTCAGTTTGGCAATGCAATTCCTGCCACTGCACCGGGTGACCGCTTCGCCTTCGGGACGAACTGCTTTTGACCCGCACACCGGACAGTGATCTGGAATCCTGAATTTTCGCTCATCACCTCGGCGTTTTTCTTTCATTACTTCGACGACTTCGGGAATCACATCCCCCGCGCGTTGAATCACGACATGGTCACCGATGCGGATGTCCTTTCGGTCGATCTCGTCCTGGTTGTGCAGGGTTGCCCGCTTTACCCAGACTCCACCGACACTGACCGGAGTCACGATTGCGACTGGTGTGAGCGCTCCGGTGCGGCCGACTTGAACTTGAATGTCTTCGACGAGCGTAGTGCTTTTCTTCGGAGGATACTTGAAGGCGATCATTCCCCGTGGGGAGCGAGCGACAAATCCGGCTATCTGCTGTTGATTGAAGGAGTTCAGTTTGACCACGACGCCATCGATCTCGTACGGAAGGTCTTCGCGCATTTCGCCGATCGAACGGTAGAACTTCAGCACTTCGTCCCCGCCCTTGCAGATCTTCTTGTGGTTCCCGACCGGAAGTCCCCATTCCTGAAGAAGCTCTTCGAATTCCGAGATCGTCTTCGGCAGGGTGAATCCGGATTTTCCAGCAACGATTTCACCCAAACCGTAGAAGAATCCGGTGAGGGGGCGGGATGCCGTGATTTTCGAATCGAGTTGGCGCAGGGAGCCCGCAGCCGCATTTCTCGGATTCGCGAAGGGTTTCTCCTCTTTCTTCACTTGGTCACGATTCAACTTTTCAAAGTCCTTGACCGAGAGAATGATCTCGCCACGGATTTCAATCCGTTCGGGTGGGTTTTTTGTTTTCAGTTTGAGTGGAATCGAGCGGATGGTTTTGATGTTCAGGGTGACATCTTCACCGACTTCGCCGTCTCCACGGGTTGCCGCACGTACGAGATTTCCATTTTCATAGACAAGATTGATCGAAAGTCCGTCGAATTTGAGTTCTGCGAAATACTCCAGTTTTGTTTCGGATGGTGAATCAATGAAACGGTGAACGCGTTCGTCGAATGCGGTGAATTCATCCTCGGTCAAGGCGTTCGCCAGCGACAACATCGGAATGCCGTGTTTTGATTTCTGAAACTGATCGAGCGCTTTGCCTCCGACCCTCAATGTAGGGGATTCGCTCGAAGCGAGATCTGGATGTTCCTCTTCGAGTTTCTGAAGCTTGCGGAATAGCTGATCGTATTCGGCATCGCTGACGACGGGTTCGTCCAGTACGTAATATTGGTAATCGTGTTTTTCGATATCAACTGCGAGTTCACGCATCTGATTCTGAATCTTCTTCTTATCCATAAAACTCCAGCCTGTTCAGGTGCTAGAAATAATACAGAAGAGAAGGCCCGACGGACAGCAATTTCTGGGAAATGGCCTCACCCGTAGTAAAATCCATGCTTTGGGAGTTGAGCTTGAGCGCCATTCTCAGGTTCCACTTTTCGCTCTTATGAAACACGGTCGCGACCTCGAACATCAGATCGGTCACAGTGGATGGCGAGCCGAATGCCGGTGCGCGCAGGTTTGCGGAATTCAGGAGTCCGATGTCGAAGTTCATCTGTACGGTCAGGAGCTTCCGGAACGGCAGCTCTCCGCCGATTCCGAGGAAAAGGGTGTCGAACGAGGATCCACCGGTCAGGGTCGTATCGTTTCCTGCCAGTGCATAGTTCGTGGTCCGGTAGCCGAAGTGCACCCAGCCGATGGTGTCGAAAATGGTCTGAGCCGGGAACAGTGAATATCCCAAGGCCAATCGTAACTGGCTGAAGGTTCCACTGAAACTTTCACCGAGTTCGGTGCTATTGTTGTTCAGGTCGGTCGGACTGTAGCCCATGAACGCACCGTTCAGAGATGCCTGAACTAGATAGCGCGAATTGAACCAGATCATGGACTCGACATCGATCACGCCACCCAGACCGTTTCCACCGATACGCTTACTCAAGCCATCGGATGCTTCACGAATGTAACTTCCGAGTCCAACGCCACCGGCAATCCACCCGATGCGAGGCGAGTCCGGTGCTTCACCTTTTTCCGTCACTTGTACCGGTGCCGGAGGTGCCGGAAGGATTTCACGCACTTTCTGGAAGCGAAGCACGCTTGCCCCTTCTTCCAGTTCGGTGATTCGCGCAAAACTCATGGATTCCTCGACCTGTTCCACTTGTGCACGTCCCACCGGTTGCCACTTCCACTCTTCAATGGTGTTCAACTTCGGGTGGATTTTCACTCCTTGCAGGGTATAGATCGTCAGGATCTCGCGTGGCTTCACGTTTCTGCTGCGACCGATGTTCACGGTGATGACCTGGCCTTCGATACCGGTGACTTGCGCGCGGAATGGAAGTTGAAGGATCAGCTGGTCCAATGCGTTCCGAAGGGCATTCGGAAGCTCACTGTCGATCAGCCCTTTCTCCTTGCCCGGATCTGCAAAGCGGAATTCAACCGAAGAGAGCACGGTGCTTTTCGGAGCATAAACCCATTCCAGCACAAAACGATAGGTGAGGGATTCCTTGTAGACCTTGGTTCGGATCAGGCTTTCGATCTGGAACTTCTTCGAGATCTTGCGGATGATCTCGACATTGTCGATGAGGGAGACATAAGGAGCCTTCGAGTTCTCGAGGACACCGCTCAGGGAATCGAATTTCTTGACCTGGAAGCGATCGTGACCGGAAAAGTATTTGGTGTACTGGTCATCGATGAAATCGCCGAACATTCCATCGACGTTGTCACTGGCCTTGAGCCAGCTCACACTTTCCAGTTGATAGACACGGTCATATTCCGGGCTGGCTTGCGCCTTGCCGGTGGTGAGTGTGATGAAAAGAGAGAAGAGAACAATTACTTTTGTGAGAGTTGAGACCATTTTTCCTCGTAGAAAGCCAACAACGTTTTGAGTTCTGCGATCTCCTCGTTTGCGGCCATGAGGCTGGATTCGAGGCTTCTCATGCGGGACTCGACGTCCTTCTGATTCACTTCGTTTGTAGGGTTGCGGGGAGCCACGAATGAGCCATCATCCATCACGAGGTAACGGCCTTCGATGAGTTTCCAAGCGATCTTATTTGACTTGATGTAGCGACGAAGCGTGGAAAGGCTGATCCCTTTTTGAACAGAGAACTCTACCAAGGGGATCCAATTGTGTTCATCCAGACTGCTCACCATTCCATCATTCTATTTCCCAATGCTTAAAATTCAAGTACTCTTGATCGGATAAGGGAATAATTCTATGGTCGCCACTCCCAAAAAAAGGATTCCGAAGAAGAAAAAGATCGCTTTGGTCCTATCCGGGGGCGGAACCAAGGCGGCAGCCTTCCACATTGGTGTTGCATATGCGCTGAAAGAAGCCGGTTTCGACTTCTGTCAGGGCCTTAAGACCGATCAGAACTCCGTGACTCCTGGCTCTAAAACGATTCAGACCTATGTAGGCTCCAGTGGAGGCTCGTTCATTGCGGCCCTGCTTGCAGCGGGGTACAGCCTTGAGAACATCTCCTCTTCCTTCATTGGCACCGGCAAGGATCCGCAGGTTCAGTTTTTCCCGCGCACCCTGCCACGTCTGCAGTACATGAAGGTTTTCAAGATCCGCCCTGAACTGGCAAGCGAGCAGGCCAATCAGTTCGCCACAATCAAGAACGTGATGAGCTCTCTCATTGATGGACGATTTCCATCCTTACTGCAGTTGAAGTGGTTGCGCATGACCGGGCTCTTCTCTACCCAGGGATTGGAACAATACCTTCGGGAAGAAGTTCTTCCTTCCAACCGATTCGAAGATTACCGCCCCGAACTCTTCATTGTCGGCACCCAGTTGAACGAAGCCCGCAAAGTCGTCTTCGGTAAAAGCGAGTATCCGCCTCCGGCACATGATCCCCATGTCCTTTACATGAAGAAAATTTCCATCTCGGATTCGATCGCAGCCAGTGCCGCCCTTCCGGTGGTGTTCGCACCGTATCCGATCATCCATGAATCGGGTGACAAATATTACTATATCGACGGGGAAACGCGGGAAACCCTTTCCACCCACATCGCTGTCGATGCTGGAGCCGATTTGGTATTCCAGAGTTACACGCATCAGCCTTACCGATGGGTTCGCGAAGTGGGATCGCTCACCAAACTCGGCTTGCCGGCGATCGTGATCCAGGGCATTTATACGCTTCTTGAGCAGAAGATCAACTCGATGTACGAGTCCTATCTTTCAAAAAAGACGGCGATGATTTCAGTCGCGAAGTACTGCAAGGAAGCCGGAGTCAGTGACGAGATCACTGAAAACATCATTCAGCTCCTCGAAAAGGACCTGCACCAAAAGCGCGACATCGATCTGATTCCGATCCATCCCGACCCGACCGACACCAAGACTTTCCTGGCGGAACACCTCACCCTGAATCCGAACAAGCTGGGTGAGATCGTGAAAGCCGGATACAAATCGGCGAAAAAGCGTCTCGCCGAATTCGAATTCGAAGTTTAGATCTTCCACTCGAGCAAGGATACCTTGCCACCTTCGATTTTTGCGTAATAGGGAGTCAGCATCCAAGATCCGGTGTTGTAGTAGCGATGACCGTGACCGATGCTTTTTTCACCTGCATGATGAGTGTGGCCGAAGATGACCGCGTCGAATCCGCGATGAACAAGTTCCTCGGCGGCTTCCCGAAAATGTGGCTTTTCCCCGACGATTCCCGATTTTTTTGCACGACGGTTCGACGTCCACTTCTCAAAAGCGATCCAGAGTTTATAGATATTCGGATTGATCTTGAGCAAAAATCCCGCAAAGTGAGTGAGCTGATCGTAAAGAACGGGGTACTTCACAAAGAACGGATCATAGATATGACCGTGTTCGATGCGCACGCGGATCTCGCCACAGTGAACATTCAAGAAGGGTGATACCTTCATCATGCCCCAGTCTTCGAGAAAATGTTCGAGTGCGATGTCGTGGTTTCCGGTCACATAATAGACTTCACGTCCGGCTCGCTTCAGTTCGGTCAGGGCGCGTAGGAATTCAGGCACTTCGAATGCGATTTTCGTGAAACTCGACTGCGCGATCTCGAGTCCATCGCCGTTGATGACCACGTCGTATTTTTCAGCGATGGCCCATTTCAAAAAAGGGATGACCTTCTTCTTGGAGTTTGAAAACGGGTTACCAAGATGAAGATCGGAAATAACAACGAGCTTGTCCGTATGGATGGTAGTGATCACGAGGCTTGATTCGGGCCTCCGGCGCCACGAAGAGCGTTCAGAACTTCTTGCACTTCTTCTTTTGGAATGTGATGTCGATTGATCACTTCGAGAAGTCGGTCATTGGTCATTTTCACGCGGAAGCTCAATTGCTGGAGCATCTCGAACGCAAAGGTCGGATCGCGGCGGATTTTCAGCAGGAACCCTGCCGGTTTCAGAATTAGTAATCGTGTCTTTCCGACGGCATAAGCGCTTGCATAGCGAGGAAGGCTCTGGAGCAGAGCCATATCACCGAAAAAGTCGCCCTTTTTGAAGGTGGTCAGCTCGAGTTCGTCTGACGATGCTTTTTTTCGAATTTGCACGCTGCCACTTTGAATGATGTACAGGTCACGGCCCGTATCGCCCTCTTCGAAAATGCACTCGCCGTCCTCATAATCCTCGAGGTACTCGTGCTGGAATTTTGTTTCGATCGAGATCGGCATGATCAGTCCTTGAAGTCTTTGAGCTTCGTTTTCAGGAAATCCAATACCGCCAGTGAGCTCGCAGTCAGGGTTTTTTCACCGACAAAAGCCATCGAGATCTTGTTGTGAAGAGGCTTTCCAGAGCCTTCGAGAATTTGCAGTTTTTCACCTGCTTTTGACATTTTTTCGATCAAGTGGTGGGGAAGAACGCCGGCACCGACGCCTTGTGAAACCAGTCGACCCACCGCTTGAGCATCCATCACATAAACTTTCACATCCAGGTCTGGATTCTTGGCGTGCGTATGGTGCTTCATCCAGAGGCTCAGGACCGATTGCTCTTCTTGGTAATCCACGTAAGGGAGGTTTTCATAGTAGCTGTAATCTGTCGTGCTTTTGTCTGGAATGCCCAGTTTTTTAGAAACACAAAGCTCGAGAATCTCGTCGTAAACCACTTCCGTTTTCACGCCCTTATCCATGGCAAAAGAGTCAACGAATGCGAAGTCCAGTTCACCGTTGATCAAAAGGTGGTTCATTTCAAATGGAAAACCCTGACGGATCTTGAAGCGCACCTTCGGGTGCTTCTTTTGAAACTCGGTCAGCATCGGCAGGATGATGTTGTTTCCGAATTCGATCGGCATCCCGATCGATACATGGCCGGCGAGTTCCTTATCTGTTTTTTTCAAACGATTCAGAATGGTTTCAATCTCTTCGAAGCTTTTGGCTGTATGAGAATACAGTTCCTTTGCGGAAGGAGTCGGAACCAGCTTTTGCTTGATTCGATCAAAAAGCTTGAGCTCCAGAACATCTTCCAGTGCCTTGATGTGCTGGCTGACCCCGGATTGGGTCAGGTGGAGTTCCCTTGCGGCATGTGTCATGCTCTTGCTACGGTAAACCGATTCAAAAACTCGGAGTTGGTTCAAATTGATTTGATCGATCAGCATATACCTTAAGAGTACCGAGACAAAATCAATGAAATCAAGTGGTGAATCGACATTCTTTGAGATATTATCGACTATACAAGACAACCAATCAGGAGTTCCACATGGTACCGTTGAAACGGCTTTTCTCTTCTACCCTCGGTAGAAAATATCTCATGGCTGCGTCGGGCTTTGCCCTCGTCCTCTTCATCATTGTTCACTTGCTCGGAAATTTGACACTTTTCACCGGTTCCGGTGATGCGATCAACACGTATGCCGCAAAGTTGGATGCATTGGGAGTGGGTAAGCTCCTTCTCGAGATCGGTCTGGGGTTGACCATCCTCCTACATGTGATCACCGCCATTCAAGTGACGTATTCGTCCAAGGCAGCCAGACCGGTGGCTTACGAGTCTCCGAAGTCCAAAGGCGGACCAACGAAGAACACCGTCACCACCCGCAACATGATCATCACCGGAATGGTGCTCCTCGTGTTCATTATCGTGCACCTCAAGCAATTCCGCTTCGGTCCGAATATGGCGGATGGCTATACCACCAACATTCATGGTGAGAACGTCCTCGATATCTATCGTGTGATTGTTGAAACCTTCATGGACATCAAGAACGTGATCTTCTACGTTGCGACCATGTTCTTCCTGGGCTTCCATTTCCGTCACGGTTTCTGGAGTGCCTTCCAGTCCCTTGGCATGCTGAACCCGCGTTGGTCCAAGCCGATCCACTGCCTGGGCTTCGTCATTGCTGTTCTTCTCACCGTCGGCTTCTTGATCATGCCGATTTACATCTATGTCACTCAAGGAGGCATGTAATGAGTAAAATCGATTTGAAATCCGGTTCACCGGAAGGTCCTCTTGCTCAAAAGTGGGATTC
>JBEIKL010000032.1:0-18367 GCA_040379745.1 Bdellovibrionales bacterium
AACCCGAGCTTTCCACCGATGCGCAAGACAGCTTCCGTCGCTGATTCCCAAACCAGCTTCGCCAGATTGAGACCGGTCAGATTCGCAAATAGTGTGACAGCGGTCATGGACAACTCCACCGAAGTCAATGGGTCGCCCGAAACCAGATTCTTTCCACTGAACAATTCGTAGGCGGCCTTGGCACCACCGACAACCGGAATCAAGTCCAATCCCACATCCAGAACCAAGGAACCGATGGAGAATGAATCTCGAGCAGCCTGGACATCGGTCTTCGAATCCCGCTGAATCGCCTCATCCACCTTTTCCAAACCAGCGGAAAGCGTTGCTTCCGCGATTCTCTTCGCCTGCTGCTGTTGCTCGGTCCGAGGATGATAACGATCGATCTTTTCAGAGAGCGCTTGCGCCTCATCCAAAGAAGTCAAAACATCATTCCGGATCGAATCCGGGATTTTCCTGAAATTCACGGATTTCTTGATCCGAATTGCAGCCACATTTCCTTGCTTCACCTGTTGTTCGAGGAATGCACGTACCGAGGTTCGGATCGGATTCTTCCGAGTCCAACCATCACCGGTCAACCCGTCCCGGTAGATCACCTTGAAGCCGGCCGTGAGTTCGCGATACAACAAATCCCGCTCCAACCCATTCAGTGTCCCGGGTTGATCCATCATCGCGGTGACGAGATCGGCGACCCTCTTCCAGTCACGGATCGACCGCTGAAACCCGTCAAGATTTTCCTGTTGTACCGAAAGTTCGAAATCACGAACAATGTGCGCAATTTCGTTTCTCAGTTCCTGCACCATTGCGGAGATAGAGTCGGATACATCACTGGAAGAGACTGGTACCGTAGGCATTCTCGGCAATTCGGCATCATAAGCACTGGCACGAACCGTGATGGATGCAAGCCGGGTTTGCAATAACCGCTCTTGATTGGATCGATCGTTTTCAATCTGCTTCTGAAACTCATCGATCTCATACTTACGTGAGTTCAAGAGCTTCAATTCGGATTCAAGAACCCCGAGACGCTCAAGCATATCCCGATCCATTTGTTCATAATCCTGCAACAGGATGGTCTTCAGATCCTGTTCGAGCCTCCTGATCCGCTCGGTTAACTCACGCGCCTCTTTCCGCATTTTCTCCCAGGATTTTCTCGGACTGTATGCTCCACTCAAAAATGATTCATAATCATTGCGAAAGGCGAGCCATTCACGATAAAGCGCGGGATCGATTTCGTTCAGCTCAAGATGGATGGTCGTCGAAACCGAATCCTGTTTTGAGCCGGTTCGCTTGGAACGGAATTGAAAATGGTGATTTCCAGCGAAATAAAAATCGTAATCTCTCAGGATATCGATTTGCTGATCCGAAGTGATGGTTCCCACCGTGAAGTTCACCTGATTCATCCCTTCCTTCAGACAGGAAGCGCTCAGATGACCAAGCCATACACATTGCATGTTGCTGCAATCGGCGGTCTGATACATACGAACCGAACAACCATTGGTGGTCACAATCTCGGCACTGCCGTTATGGATTCCACAGCTTCCATTGCCATTCAGATTCGTACAACGGATTTGAACCTCGACCGCATGGGCAGCACCCGAAACCATCGCCATCCAAAAAAAGAAGAACACCAATAACCGTTTCATGGACGATCTCCCAATTCACATCGCTTGGGTTCGTTACCGCTTTCGGTCAAACAAAGGCGCTGATAGAAATCAAAGTCCTCTTGGCTTCCTTTCAACAACTGAATCTGACTCATTTTCTGCAAAAGGATTTCCAACTTGCTGACTTTGGAGGCATTCATCGCTTTCGGATTGAATGACTTGCGGTCATTCTGGAACTGGTCCACCAATTGCTTCAAATCATCCCGCACCGATTGTGCCTGGATGGAGTAACGCTGAAGGGGTTCGAGCAACGCCAAAAAGGAACTGCGGTTTTCGGGATACTTCAACGCTCGGAAAAACGGGGTGAATTCAGCAGAGTAAAATCCATGATTCACGATCAATCGTTCCAAATCGCGATCAATCCGCTGATACTCCGATCGCATGCTATCCGGCAATGACGTTGCCGAGTTCAACTTGCTGATCTCCTGAACAAACCTCTCTGCACGAGGCATCGCCTGCTCGTACAAAGGGAAGATCTGTCGATTCAGATACCCGACGTAAGTACGCAATTGATCAGTAGCGGCAGTTTTTTCAATGACGATTTCGTCGGTAGCTGCCAGTCGTTTCCCGGTGTATTTTTCATAACCTTTTTGAACGGCTTCATTGGCTTTTCGCTTCAACTCACCGATACGCCTGGTTTCCAGGGCTTTCAAATCTGCGGTTCCCTGTTTCACCTGTTTTTTCACTCGGGTGATGCAGCTGTTCGCCAGGGTCATGACTTGTCGGTAACAGGCCATGCGCTGGCCGATCATCACAAACTGCTGATCGCAATGCTTTTGCTCCAGCACCTTGCAATCCGGATACCGATCGAGGAAATCATCGGCGTATGCCGTGAAAACAACAGTTTGAGTCAAAAGCGAAAAAATCAAAGTGAACACGGGACGAGGTCTCCACTAGAGTTCTTTTTCAGCAAACACTCTTTGGCATCTTCAATGCCGTGAGACTCGTGTTCACAAACCTTGTATTTCTCCACTCCGAACTCTGAACGTCTGCAGGTATTCCAGGTTTTGCATTTGCCATTTTTCCAGAAATCCCTCGACCGGGTTTTACAATGACACAACGGATGTCTTCTCTCATTGAATCTCAAGGGTTCACAGGCCGGAGAATCCGTTTCAAAATACTTGAATCCACACTTGACACTTTTCCGTATTTTGCACTCTTGCGCATCATCATGGGGATTGTTCTGATCCAGAGTGGATTTGAAACTATCGATAAAATTCAAATCCAGGATTTTTTTTGCATCCATGGAATTGAAATTCGAATGACTTGCATCGACGACTTTGATCCGCTTCGGTTCATCCGCGTACTGCATAAAGAGAAGCGCTGAATCGACATCGGAGTTCCGCAACGCACCTTCAACGGATTTACGGATTTCAGAAAACTGCAATTTCAATTCACGGCATTTTGCTTTATCCGTATCGTTTATTAATAGTTCACCAAGTGATAATTGACCTGAAAGAGCAATGTTGTTTTTTTCAATTCTGAAGTTCTGAGTCATCCTGGGCTGAATGATGTAATCCCGAAATTCAAAATTTTTTGAACCCTTCATCATGAGCTGGGAATCAAGGAGGGACACACTCAATGGGAATGTACAAACCTGTATCTGATCACTTTCGTTTTTGACCGAAATCTCAACACCCGAATCCGAAATGATCTTCCCCCAACTGACTTGAGCGAATGATGAGGATGAATGAAGAAAGAAAAGAAACAATGACAAGGATCCTAGGGCACGTTTTTTCATTTGAAAGGCCTTTCCGTTTCGCGCAATACTAATGCAATTCAGTCCATTATTCAAACGGTATTTAATAATCAATATCCCCCTACCCGTCCGCCAATCTTCACACCACCCTGACGTCATTTTGACTCCACCCAACACCGCCCCTCAGTCCTGAATTGACACCAGCATCCCCGCAAAACCCCCCGGTTTTACACTTTATCAATGTAATTCATCGCAAATCCCCCTTCCAAACCTGGCCCGGACCTTGCGATACTAAGAAGCGAGGTATTTATGATTTGCCAAGGATGGCCGGTCTTGTCCCTACGAAATGGATTTCTGTTTTCACTCCTGATTCTTTCCGGCGCACTCACCGGCTGCGCCAAGAACGGAGCCACCCGCTGGAGCAACTTTCCGATTCCGATTTATGCGGATCAACGGATCGCAGGCACGGTCGATGCCGAAAACGACTTCATCGATGCGATGTCGTTCTGGGAACAGAAGACGGGACGTAAGCTTTTCGACTACAAGGGAGTCTGGGACGGTTCCGCACCGTATACAGGCACACCTGAAAACCCAGGACGCATTCTTGCCAATGTGGTGTTCTTCCAGAGCCCGTGGCACACCGGAAGCAACGTCGTTGGTCAAACCATCGTGATGTCCAACAACAATCAAATCAACAACGCCATGATCATGATCAACCCCCAATTGCATTTCTGTCATGGCGACTGCTCGGGTTGGGAATGGGCGAACAGTGCACGCAAGAACCTCACTCACGAGTTGGGGCACTTCCTCGGCATGAGACACAACGTCGAGAATGAGAATGATGTGATGTATCCCGTCCTACAATCCGGAGGATCGATCGAGGAACTCGGCGTGAATCAGGATGAACTCAGGCTTTTACTGGAAGAGTGACCAGTTTTTCTCGATTACGAGACGAGGACGTTCCGGATCGATCAACGGTTTTTCACGCGTATTGACCGTCTTCAGTTTTTTCAGGTATGCGGTCACGATGTCCCGGCAATAATCGGAATTCTTCTTGGAAACATCCTTTTCCGAAATGCGTTTCATGAACCAGGACAGATCATCACCACCACCGATCAGATAATCATAGGTGGCAATGGCATAGAACTGATCATCATTCAAATCCTTGCCATCTGCGGTTTTGATTTCGATCAGACGGTTGTTTTCCCAAGTGTCGATACGACCATCACTGTTCAGGTCATTGCCCGAAATCTTTCCATCGAATTTTCGGATCTTCAATTTCAGTCCGGCAAAGGCGGCAACACCATGGGCACCCGAGGTGGCGATGCGATAAAGCAGCTTCACATCACGCCCCTTCAGAGTGACCACATTCAACATGTTGTCGAACGGCAATGCCTTGAACAATCCATCGTAAGTGATCGGTCCCGCATCGATTGACATGCGAATGCCACCGGAATTCACCAAGGCGAAATCCGCTTTGGATCGGTCAAGCATCGCATCGGCCACCAGATTACCCAGCGCACTTTCCTGATCCATCGAGTGACTGAGGGGAAGCACGCTTTCTGCAACCACTTCCGATCGGAATTTCTCGGTACTGGCGATGATCGGCTTCAACCACGCTTCAACGGACGCATCGGGAACAATCTTCTTTCCGTGGAATTCAGCCATGACCAATTCAGGCGCTTGCCCCTCGGAGAGCCTGCGAACATCGCAATGATGCAATCCTTTGAAGGTTTTCTCGCAGATCGGGATCAACCCCTCGATCCGGGTCTCTGCGGGTAACAACCGGCCGGAACGACGGTCGAAGGTGAGATAAATGATATTGAAGTGCTGATTGTATGCTTCACCCTGCACGGCTGGAATGCCGTTCAACCAGTGGTGGATCACCTGATGGGTGTGGCCCGACACGATCCCATCGAGTACGCCCGCTGGCGCCTGGGATGCAAGCGTTGAGGCTTCATCCACCGCACAAGCACCCTGATCATCCGTAGGCGCGAGCAACTGCCAGTCATAAATTTTCTTACGTGGGCAGAAGGTACCGGAGTGCGTGGTCAGCAGTACCGCGCTTGCACCTTGCTTGCGCAATTTCGCCGATTCTTCGGTGATGCCTGGAAAGGGCTTCCGGAACTCAAGGTGTTTTACATAATCATAACGGGTGGTACCGGGAGTGTTCTCGGTGGAATGACCGATCACGCCGATGCGAATGCCGTCGACTTCAAACAATGCACTGGGGAAGAAATTCTTCCACTCAGGACGACGACCCGTTTTCTTCTCGAAAATGTTGGCTGAGACATAGGGGTATTTCGCTTCTTGAAATCGCTGGGCCATGGTGTTCACCGTAAAGTCGAATTCATGATTCCCCACCGCCGCAACTCGCACGCCAAGATGATTGAAAAAACTGACGACGGTGGAACCCTTGACGAGATTGCTCTCCAGTGTTCCCTGCCATTCATCGCCGGCATCGACAATCAGCACACGACCGTTCATCTCTTTCCTGAGTACATCGATCATCGAGTAAAGGATGGAAGCTCCGCCACTGCGGACAATCGTTTCGCCCGATGCTGAACGCAACTTGCGTTCGCGTGGCATCAGCGTCCCGTGAAAGTCATTGATTCCGACCACGGCAATGGTCACGTGTTCGGGATTCGGGGATTGATAAGCCCGCTGAGGAACCCCGGAGGAAAAGAGCAAATCGACGGGTGTCGTGGCGCAACCGGAAAAAATGGAAAGTAAACCACAGATCGACAGCACCCGAAGGGATTTATGCATGATTCAAGGTTCGCATTTCATTCGCTGTTTTGCAACTGAAGGAGGGGTTGTCATTGACATCCCGTAGTGGCATTGCAGAAGCGCAACTGCACCTTCAGGGGTACGATGCGATCCTGGATCGGGTCGAAACGCGGGAATGGAATGTTCGGCGGTGGATTACGATTGAACTCACCGAGGGATTTGTTCATTTCCTGCGGAGTTTTGGCGGCGGAAACCTCAAGAGCAGCACTTTTGATCTCCTGTTTGACATCATTGAGTGACAGCTTCGGAGGAGCGGCACTCACCTCGCCGGCTTGGTTCGACTGAACTGTAGAAACACCCTGATTCTGTTTCAGCTCGACCGGAGGAGCCGACTTCATTTCGACCTTCGCCAATCCTTCCATGGTGAAAAACTGAACCGGCATCGTCACATCCTTCGGGACATCGACGAACACTTCGGTGCCACGGACACCCATGGTCGCCATCCGGGTAATGATGCGTACGTCTTTCGTTTCTGAACCTTTGTTCTGGATCAATGCGCGAGTGCGGCCGAACTGGAGACTGACGTCTCCTCCCTCTTTTTTCGAGTCATTGCGTACGCCAAACTGATTCACGACCATCTTCGAATTCGCTGTGAGATGAAACACCGATCCGGTGCCGAGCAAGAGCGTGGCTTTGCCGTTTCTCACTTCGATCGTCGAGCCTTCGCGGATCGGGGAGTTCTTCGTGACCACACGGTTGTCCACCAGAATTTCTCCGTCCAGCATGCCCAACTGACCGACGATTTTCCCGACGCCTTGGGCGTGGGAAAAACCACTCATCCACATCGCAATCAAAATGGTTAAACGCATATCCGACCCTTATCCCAATTATACCACGATTATAGAAAATCCCTGCTCAACAGGATGGAAAACACGCCCTTGCTGTAAGTGGCTGCATTCACGGTCGAATTGTTTTTCAGGAAATAATAATCAAGAATGAAGCTCCAGTCCCTGAAGAACGGTGCGATCAATCCGGCACCACCGCGAACCCACCAATCCCGTCTTCCCAGGTCATTCTGCCAATAGAACTGGCCACCGACTTCCGCGTTGAAGGTATTGACCAATCCGAGACGATCCAGCAACGGCAGGGAAACCCCGAGACTGAGCGGAATCGAAACCGAGGTGAGACGATAGTTTTTCCCGATGGAATACTGGTTGTCGAGATTCCCGGTGACAGACCAATAGTCCGAATCACTCCACTGGGAGCGATAATTGGCGCGAACCAGAAGATCCGCACCGGTCCGGTCATTGTCTTCGGTCACGCCCTCGGTGAGGATGAATTTCTGATAGCGCAACGGCGTCTCGATCGTCATCACATCATTAGCGCCATACTTGCGGGTCCATTGCCAAGTCAGACCACCATCGTAGTTGTAAACTCCGAATCCGCTATTGTTCAACAGGACCATGTCCCCGAAAAGCCCCCAACGGGAATTGCCTGAACCGAACAGCACATCCAGTCGATTATAGAGGTTGTTGAAGGAATTCACTTCTTGCGTGAAATAATTCGTGAATGCAGAAACCAACCGCACATCCATCACGGTTCTGCGCACGGACCCGAGATAACCGAGTTGCAAACCCGGCGTGACATAAAAACTTCCACGATCACTCAAAGGAGTTCCCGTCGAGATGGATTCCTCAATCAGCAAAACGTTGGTGTCGTAACCACTCGAAAGGGTTCCTCCCAGACGAAATCTGCCGCGTGCTTTCTTCGCATAAGGTGGAAGCGCTCCATTCATTCCGATCACACCACCATCAATCAATTCCAAAGCTCTTTCCGCGGAATTGGAAATTCCGATCTCCTTTTGCTCGAGATCACGCAAAACACGGACCGCATCTTCACGCCGCCCCCCGCGGTGCATGCAGTCCGCAAGATTGTAAAGTGCGTAGATCTGGTCCTGCATTTCCTTGAAGACGATACTGGCTGTCTGGAAGGAGTAACATGCCTGTGCATAACGCTGTTCGAGCAACTGCACCAGACCAAGATAGTTCAAGACCGAACCGTCCTGACCATCATTCTTGAGACTGGTCTGCAGTACCGTCTCGGCCTCTTCATACAGTTTCTGTTCGAGATACACTTGGGCATAAGTCAGGGCAACTTCGCGGTTGGTATCCGCCTTGGTTCGCTCGGCCTGCTGGGCGGATGCGGTGATGGAATTGAACATTAACCACACCAGAACGAAACTCACCCTTAACGGATTCAAAGCACCGCTCAATGCATCTGTTGTTTTCATGAATTTTTCTTCCGACGGTTGGATTTACGGGGATGACTCTTTTTCTGTTTGTAACTTGTAGCAGACAACTTCAACATCTGCCCCGGAACCAGTTTCGCCTTGCGGCTCAAACCGTTCACCTGGCTCAGATAAGCGACAGAAAGTCCTCGTTTGGCCGCAACGGTCTTCAGAGTATCGCCTTTTTTCACACGATAGGTGGTGACCTTGCCACCGTCACGCTGAGCGATCTGACGTTCAGGCCGTACCGTGATTCGCAACGAAGTCAATGATTGCGCCTGACGACTCACTGAAGAAACGAATTTTTCCGGAACCCAGATTTCGTCAAACTTGCGACCTGGATGGGTATAATTGCGAAGATAGTGAGGATTCACGAAAGAGAGCGTGCCCTGTGGCATTCCTGCCTGGCGCTCTACCGTTTCAAATGTGACCGGAGAAGGAACCTTCACCAGTTCGACATCGGGATAGCGTTTTTCCTCATTCACATAGAATGCGAACAGTTCCGGATTCTCACCGATGTATCTCGCGGCGAGATATTTCGGTATGTATTCCATGGTTTCAGAAGGAAGTTTTCGTTTTCTCACCAACTCCCAGAAATCATCCGTACCAGCCCTGCGGATTGCACCGCGGATACGACCGGGGCCTGCATTGTAAGCGGCCATCGCCAAATGCCAAGACTTGAATTCACGGTAGAGATCACGCAAATATTTTGCGGCGGCTTCGGTCGCACGAATCGGATCACGACGTTCATCAATGTAGGAATCGACTTCCAGTCCGTACATTTTTCCGGTCGGTTTCATGAACTGCCACACTCCGACCGCCTTCACGCGCGACGTCGCCCGAAAGTTGAAACCGCTTTCAATCAAACCCAGATAATAAAGGTCCGCGGGAACCTTGTTTTCCTCGAGAATGTTCTCGACCGCTTCCCGATAGGGTTCGCCGCGATCAAGGAACACCTGGAACCGTTCTCGATCCTTCTGGGAAAAGTAATGGATCCATACGGCAACTTTTTCGTTGAACTCATGGGGAATATTGACCGCACTTTCCCTGTTTTTCTTCGGACGGATCTCCACATCCTCTTCGTCATCGGCTTCCGAGGAAACCACACTCGGCTCTTCGAAATGGTCATTACCGGCAACAGAACCCGCTTCAGTGGCAGCCGCACGGTCTTCCGGGGTCAACTCATCACTGCTGGCAACTTCGGGTTCAAGGGGAGTCGCGGTCAGTGGTTGTTTTTTCTTTGGAATTTCAGTGTTTTTCTCGATTTTTGCCGACATTCCTGGCAAAAGCGGAGCCGGATGACGGATCGGACGCCCAGTGGTCGCGCAGGAGCTCAGGTAAAAGACCGTCAACAAACTACACAATCGAACCACCGTTTTCGATGCGGGCATGGATTAAATTTTAGTACGAAACTCCTTGTCATTCCTAGAATATTTTAATACAAACATAAGTGAACCATCTTCCTGTGTAACGCTTTAACGCAACATATCAATCAGGTATTCATGATGGTGAAGGAGCTAAAATGGCAAATAAAAGACAGTCGCTGAAACGCGCAAAACAAGAAAAAAAACGTCAGGTTCGTAATACTGCCGTAAAATCCGCAACTAAATCTGCTGTAAAAAAGGCGATTGAAGCGGTTCAAGACAAAGACATGGGCAAAGCTAAAGAAGCATACATGCTTGCTGTAAAAGCACTCAGCAAAGCAGCTTCAAAAGGCACCATTCCAAAGGCTCGCGCATCCCGCAAAATCAGCCGTTTGACTTTGTTGGCGAAGAAAATCCTTCCGGAAGCCCTTCCCCTCAAAGGCTCTGCTCCTAAAAAAGCAGCCGCTGCGAAGAAATAATTTTTTCTGAAATTCGAATCGAAAAAGCCGGGCTCCGCAAGGAACCGGCTTTTTTGTTTTTCAGGAACGGAATGCTTCGCGGATTTGCGAAATGGTGAAGAACGAGTGGAACGTCACTCCCAGCTTTTCAAACTCAGCTGCACCACCCGCTTCTCGATCGACAATACTCAGGACATGCGAAACACGGAAACCCTCGTTCCGTAAAACCTCAATCGCCTTCTTCGCCGATCCACCGGTGGTCACCACATCTTCCACGACCAGAACATCAGTGCCTGGTGAAAAATTCTCCACCCCTTCGATGAATCGCGAAGTGCCGTGTTTTTTCGGCTCCTTGCGGATCATGGTTGCCGGTAGCACCACTCCTGCCTCCAGCATGCCCAGTGAAATCGCCATCACGATCGGATCCGCTCCCAGGGTCAATCCACCCACTCCACCGAACTTCAAGCCGGATCCGGTCATCCACTCGGAAGCCAGACGACCAATCGCCTGCGCACCGACCGGATGAAGGATCGTCGGTTTGAGATCGATGTAGAATGAACTTTTCAAGCCGGAAGAAAGCGTGAAATCGCCTTCACGGTAACTTTTCTCCAAGATCATGCTCAACAGGGTTGTACGTGCGTTCATTTCCGCTGTAACCACGCTTTCAGGTCATCGAACACGTTTTCCTTCACGGTTTCGTTGAAGATCTCGTGATACAGACCGGGGTAAACAATCAGCTTCTTGTCATCGAACCGGATTCCGGAAAAATAACCGCGCGTCGCCTCGGCATCCACGATCTCGTCCTCACCCGCCACTTGAAACAGCAGACGCGTCTCCGAAGGCAAGCGCAGATCACTCGTAATCAGGTTTTCCATCGCCTCTTTCATGCTGAAAAAGAAACGAGGAGTGGCGAACTCATGATTCAAGCGGTCTTTCAAATAGGCATCGACGACATTCTGATCACGACTGACAAACGAAGCGTCCAATCCGGTGGGCATCTGTAACGAACCCCACACCCTTGACAACACTTTCGCAGCCGCCAACTTCACAAACGGAACGGGAACTTTCAGGCCCAGGAGAGGCGAAGAAATGATCAGGTGAGAAGCATGTAAATCCTGGCGATAGAGAAACGAACGCAAGGAAACCAAGCCACCCATGCTGTGACCGAACCAATCCAAACTGCAAGTTTCAGGAACCTGCTTGCGGATCCATTCCCATGCCAACAAGGCATCATCGACGTATTCATCGAAACGCTCGACATGTCCGCGGATGCCTTCCGATCTTCCATGTCCGCGCAAATCCGGCGCGACGATCAAGTCGTATTCCTCGCCGAGATAATGCGCGAAATGCTGGTAGCGCCCGCCGTGCTCACCCTGACCGTGAATGATCAGCAGGGCACGCTGTGGAACCACTCCACGCTTACGGAAGACATTGAAGAACACCGAGTGTTCACCGTCGAGTGACTCATGCACTTCGGTTTCATATTCGAATGAAAGCGGAAACGGCGGGAATCCCTGAGGCATCATAGGGCGATGTAACTTTCGATCGCACTCTTCGCTTCACTGTCGAGTTTTTGGAAGCGGAAAGCGAATCCACGACGGTCTTCGAGAATGCGGACGATCACGCCTTCGGCAACAAAGGGCTTCAACCCTGTAGAGGAAGGCGGAACCACGTTCAAGCGGATGGTGGCACCGACTTCACCGGGAATGCGATCGGTCTGCATCTGCATTCCACCGACACTGATGTCACGGCAAAGACCGGTGATCACTTCGGATTGATTGGTAAGATAAACTTGCGCCACCAGAGGACGGCGTGGTTGGCCACGTTTTTCAGAATTTTTTTGTTCGGTCGCCATAGGTGCGGATGCGGTTACTGCTACCGGAGCCGGTGCTGGTGCAACCGGCGGAGCCTTCGGTGTAGCCACCGGCACTGAGAAGAGTTCTTTCACATCCTTCACATATTGCCAGTTTTCAAAGCCCTCTCTCCACACATGTGCTTGTTCCAACACCTGTCCAGATGCGATGAGGCGCTTGATCTCGGCCGTCGGATACGGTCCGGTCTGATTGTCATTCTGGTAAAGAAACCACTGGTAACGGTCTTCGATTTTCGGCAAAGGTGGAGTCGGCGCGACCGGCTTCCCTTTCGGCATCGACGGCTGCAAGGCTTTCAAAATCATCAGGTCACACAAACGCATCCAGTGACCATCGGCTTCACGGTAAGCGAATTGAACCCAACTCCATTCCTGAGCCACCAACTTCTGGTAAACCTCGGACATCTTGAACGGCCCTTGGAACTGTTCCCCACTGGCGATATGCCATTCGGGTTGATCGTTTTCAAATTGAACGGTGTTCGTGTTTTCCATGATTTCCCCTTATTTGCTCGCGTTGGCGAAGTTGAACGGATAGGTCACACTGACCGGCTGCCCCCCATCGGGTTCAGGAAACGGAATACGCTTCATCACCGCGACAATACACCGCTCAACGATGAGATTGTTCAAGGAGCTGGATTTGATCGCCGCTTCCGAAGCCCATCCTTTTTTACCGATGACGAATGCGACCATCACTTTACCTGAAGCAATAGCCTTTCCAGAGCCGAATTCGCTCTGATAACAACTGATGAACTCATCCCTGCGCGAAAGAATGGCTTCTTCGATCGCTTCACGGTTGATGGAACCATAAACCAGATAGCCACCACCAGAGGATGGCTTGATCACGATGTCACCGGGAGCGGTGCCGTTACCGGTTGCGTTTCCGATTCCGGTTCCGACACCCTTGTCACCCCGTCCACCACGGTCACGCAATCCGGTACCACCTCCGGATGCCGAATTGCCTCCGCCTCCGCTTCCGGGGCCGGTCAGGAATGCACCATTGTTCTGTTTGGTGTCGAACGATCCGCGACCGTTTGAAGTTCCCCCGCTACCACCACCAGCCAATAAGGTGTTGGTTCTGAGATTCGGATTGCTAATCGCTTTCAATAGCGATGAGGATGCGGTTTTCGAAGTGTCTCCACTGGCTTTCTTTCCGCCACCTTCCGGCCCGATCTTGCGCGCACCTTCACCCGTTTTGCCTTCTTTTTTCCCCTGAGCTCCGCCAGGTTCCTTCTTCGCGACTTCCTGGGGTTTTGGTTCCGGCTTCACCAGGGTATTGCCCGCCTTGACCGTGAACTTCTTCATCTGTTCCTTGGTCAGGGTGATTTTCACTTCCGGTGGCAAAAGCGGTTTTTGTTCCGGGTCCTGTACAATCAAATCGGCAGGAAGCAATGACAGTGCAACGAGTGCAACTGCGGAAAACAGGAACGAAAGACCCAGGGTTTTCGCAAAAAACGGATCGGTCACCAACTTGGTCGTGCGCTTCAACACCGGAGGCGCCACGGTCTGACTGAGGTAAACCGAAACCGGACCGGATTCGATTTTTGCAAAATCGTTCGGTCCGATCTGCACGGATTTTCCCGACTGCCGAAGGGCTTCGACGGTCTGGCTTTCGCCATTCATGTAAACCATTCCCTTCATGCCGGCGGTCAAAACCAATGACCAAGCAACACCGACCTTGTTGGCCAGATTCACTTCCACACCGTTTTGATAAACGGACGGAATCACCAAGGTCTGTTCCGTGGCCAAGTGATCCACGTCGAGAATCGCGTCGTTCCAGGAATAAACGGCTTCCAGAGTGTCTTTCACTTCCGGGCGATAATCGAAAATCGGTTCGACCGTTCCCGCATCAATCAACAACAAGGCCTGATCCGGCAAAGCCTCGCGCAGTTGCGGTTTCTGATAACCGAAGCGGAAACTCACACTTCCGATCCGCACCTCATCGCCAGCAGACAGATCACCGTGCACAACCCGCTGACCATTCACGAACACGCCAGTACCGCTGGCCAGATCGAGGATCTTCGCCTTGCAAGTCGAGACATCAGCGCCGAATTCGATTTCAATCACGGCATGAATCGGGGATACCCCTTCTGCACTGTTCAATTTCAAATCGGCGGTTTCGACCGATCCGACCACCACGCGTGACTTGCGAATCAGAACCGTACTCGTCTCCCCGTTTCGATTCAGCTCGAAACCGGCCTTGATCGCGTTCTTCTGCCCTTGCAAACCGCCTTCATTCACGTTCGTTGTCGTCATCCTTAACCCCGCTTCCCCAATCAGTAACTTTGAATCGAATCCCTGAGCATTTCCTTGCGGAAATCCGTACGTTTGCCCGTCAATGGATCAAACTGCTGAAGACCCGCCTCGCCATGATACATTCCACCCGGACCTTTTTCAGAGCCCGGAACAAGCATTCCCTGCGTGAAATCGACTGGTTTGTTCACGATGACGATCTTGGCGTTCTTACCTTCTGGCGCAGATGTCTGCGCAAATGCGGCCTCGTTCGTACAGACCGAAATCAGAATCAGAATCATTGCATGGAAGGTTTTCATTTCGCACACCTCTTCTCCAGATGCTCAACGGACAACTGCTCGAAACCGTTCAATCCCTGGCCACGATCGATCGAAGAAAGTGCAGATCGGCATTTTTTCGGCTCGGATTCGTTTTGCGCAGCTTCGAGATAACGACGAACAAACCGACCGGATCGCTTGCCCAGCTCTTCCGCTTTTTCCAAGTGGAGTTTGGCATCGGCAAAATTCCCCAAGGACTGCTGAATCACTGCAAGACCTTCATGAACATCAGCGATATTGTTGTTGTCGAGTTGCTTCAGATAACGTTCGGCCAAATCAAACATGCGGTAGTAATTGTAAAGATGACCGATGTTATAAATCGCATAAACGTTATTTTTCTGGCTTTTCAGAACGTTTTTCCAGGTTTGCAAAGCGATGTTCGTGGAAAGCCAATCATCTATTCCGTTGAAAAGAACATCATTCGTAGCCAGATTCACCATGGCTTCGACTTTCTTGCCACCGATCTCAATTGCCTTGTCGTAGGCCAGTCCAGAGAGGGACGGATAGCCCATTCCCCACAATAGATTTCCGTAATTGATCCAATCATTTGCGATTTCTTCCGGCTTGCGCTTCGTTCCCGGCTTCAACAGGGTTTCACGGATCCGCTTGATTGCAGCATCCGCTCCCTCTTTTCCGCCATTGGACTCGATTCCGTAGATTCGCAACCCCAGTCTTTGTCCCTGTGAACGATAGAACCCGGGTACACCTTCATCCACCAAACGATCGTGGATGGTCGGCATGGATTTCGAGAGGATGCCGTCCTTCATCGCACGGGTGAATGCCTGCTTTGTTTCAGCAAGAGCATCCTTACGATATTGGACTGACAACTCCTGAAGGTATTTCGTTTCGGCTTCAGGCAGATTCTTGCCCATTTTCTGAACAGCCGTTTCGAACTCCTCTGCAAGAGCGAGCTTGTAATTCGATCCGCGTTCGATCGCAGAAATCACCCACGGTCCCGAAAGTGCGGTGACCTTGCGATAAGCATTGAATATACGATTCAAACCATCCTGGCGAGATTTGAACGCTTTGATGAACTGATCCATCGGCAACTGAAGAGGCGGATGCTTGATGGAAACCTCTTCGAACTCGGCAAGTTTGTATTGTGCATAAGCCACATGAAAGGCATCGACCCCTTTCGGCTTACGAATCGAAACCACTTTCTTGAAAACGTCGGCTGCACGGGCATTATCGCCATTCTCCAGATAATGTTTTCCCAATCGACTTCCACAATCGGCTTTCATCGAAGAATTCAAATCAAAGCAGGATTTCATCGCGTTGAATCTGCCCAATCCGTCCTTCATCAGACTGTAGGTCACAAATCGTCCCTGATGGACTTTCGCCCGCTCTTCGTCGTTTTTCGCCACTCCCAACGCTTTCGAATAGGCGTCGATCGCTTTCGCATACTCCTTGCTACCCTCGAACAACAATGCGGCAGCCATGTAAGCGTTGAAACTGACAAATTGCTTGGCGATATCGAGATTCAATTCAGCGGCCTCCACGAACTTTCCACTGATGAAGAAAATCGAACTCAGGTTTCGGATCTCTTTTTCCACCTTCTTGCTTTTCGGAAAGTGGGTCATCCAACTCTTTTTGACTCGGATGACATCGGTAAGACTACCCGCCTGAGCGTAATTGAAAATGGCACTGGAATAGTAATCCTCGCCTTTCGGATCGTTTTTGGAATCGACCGCAAGTGCCTCGAATTTTTTCGCAGCTTCCAGATGACTACCACTGGTGATGAGGGAATCCGCCTCATCCAGTCGGAGTGCCAGGGTTTTCTCACTGATCGTTTTCGCCAATTCACCTTTCCAGTTACGGTCGGTATCAAGCAATACCGGCATTGATTTCAAGGTGGTGACGACCGGTGCAGTGGGTTCGAGCTTCAACCAGAAGATCGCAGCTTCAACACCTTCACGGGTTTCAGGAGCACTCTTGGTGAGTTTGGAAGCACGTGCGATCGCGGCTTCCCTTTCAGAGGGATAAACCGCGAGGATCTTCACTGAATTGATTCTCGCCTCGAGTGACTCCTTGGATTTTGGAATCGAGGATTCAAGAAGATCAGAGGCCTCGATGTATTCCCGTTCCAGATCGTATGGTTCCGAACCAACTTGGCGCTTTTCCTTCTTGTGCTTCACCAGAATCAGGTGAATGTTCCCCACCCATCTCTGTGCTGCAAGACTGGCATATTCGGGATCCTTGTCCTGGATCACTCGCTTGTACAAGGCCGCAGCCGCTTCGGGTTTCTTCAGTTTCTCGCTGACATCCGCAAGGTACATGCGGATTTCGCTGTTTTCCTTTTTGGAATTCACGAATCGGTTCAATTGAACAAGATAGAGTTTTTCTGCGATTTCAAGATCCGGAAGCGCATCTTCCTTTTTCAGCGACTTACGGTAGATCTCATGCTTTCTAACCGCAGTATCGCGAACAAGATTCCGAAGATTCAGAATCAAGACATCGGTTTCGGCGTCCTTCTTGCTCGGAGCCTGGAACTGATTCAAACGGGAAATCGCGGTCTCGTAATTCTCCTTGAGCAAATCCAGTTCGATCAATCGAACCAGCACGCGGAAACTGATCTCACTCCCTTGACCTTTTTTTAGAAGCACTTCAAACACACGGCGGGAATCAGCCGTTCTTCCCGCCTGGTTGTATTCTTTTCCAAGATTCTCCAGAACGGAAATCAACTTGGCTTCATCATCTTTGGTTTCACCGACTGTTTTCTCGAAATAATCAATCGCCTCTTCGGATTTTCCAATGCTGGCATAGAACACGGAAAGGTCACGCAAGCCTTCTTCATTCGGATTGAACAACTTGTCGTCCCCGGCCTTGGCAATCGCGATCGCTTTCTTGATCTGGGCGATCGCATCCGGATACTGCTTCATGCGGTAGTGACACCAGGAAATCTTATGAAGGAGCCTTGCCCGTTGGGAAACATCCTTGGTCTTGGACATCGCCTGCTCATAATACTTCAAAGCCCGATCGAATTCGCTCGCCTTGAACGCATCATCTCCAAGAGATTGGAACGCATCAAACGCGAGCTTGGAATCAGCGGCGATCCTGACCAATGCCTCATAGTTTTCACGACTTTTTTGTTTGTCGTCCAACGCGCCATAGTTATAACCGAGGAAATAATGCGCCTGTACTTTGTCCTCGACGCTGACCTTCGGAAGGCTCAGCATCTTTTCAGCCGCCTCGATACCTTTCTTCAGGTTCTGATTGGAGCGCTCTCTTTTGAATCGTGCGTTCGGATCGGTCTTCAACGCTTTTTCAAGAAGTCTGCCTTCCAACGCAAAATCAGCCTCAAACGCTTCCTTGTAGGACTTCGCCAAACGCAAATAGAGTTCGGCTTTCTGGCCGTCTTCTTTTCTCAAAGCCAACGCTTCCCAACAGGTACGAATCTCCTCGTTCCGAATGGCTTCGATCTGCCGGTCTTTCGGTGTCTGCACGGAGATGTAATCCTGACCAGCGTGCGCACTGATGGAAATCAAACAAAGGAGAATCGTTAGGAATTTCATTTTGTGTTTTCCTTCTCACATTCGGATTCCAGGGCGAACACATAATCCCCGATCTCGTCATTCCAGAACTCGCCGTTGAATGACCACAGCATCTGGTAGTTGCGACGAACCGGAATCCTGTTACCGCGACCGCGCTCATCCGAGCTGGCTTCCTCCGGTGCAACAAGCTTGCGCTTCATCTGCCCGAGAATGTCGATTTTGAGGAAATTCGTTTTCTCGATG
>JBEIKL010000033.1:0-18253 GCA_040379745.1 Bdellovibrionales bacterium
AGTACGCTTGCGGAAGCTTTTTTTCTTTCGATTTCCTAAAAAAGGAAAATAAGAGAAATGGGTTTGGATTATCCTGCGGTTTTTTCCGGGCGGACCTCCTGTCCTTAGGACAGGTCCATCCTGGACCCGTCCTTTTAACCTACAAAAACCGCACTTCAAATCTGAGGACACTGAGTAGAATAAAATTGTTGGCGCAGGTGGAGAGTTTAAGTCACGCGCACGGTTTGCACAACCTGAACGCAGTGAGTGTTGCCCGAAGTGAATTCCCACCCGCTCCACTATTTCATTTGGGTCTTTTTTTTTCGGTCAAGAGGATGCTGTTAGTTCATTCTGAAGTTTTAATTTGTTGATCTGCATCAGAATTAATTTAGACTTTAAAAATGAATTCAGTGAACTGGATCGGGCGTGTTTTTGTTATACTTTTTGGTCTCGCTTTGAGCGCTTGTAGCACTTATGAAAGAATCGGAAGAGATTCATCAGTTCTGTCAAATCTCCCTGTCAGTTTGACGGTTCAGGTAAATGATCCAGACTGGGAGGTAGACCTGAGCTTTTCCGGCGAATTACGTGATTTCGATTGGGGTGATGGTAGTCCCACAGATGCCTTGGTCAGCAATCAGACTAGCTACAGACATCTATATTCGAGTGCAGGTACCTACACCATTAGCTTCAAAGATAATGGATGTACCTCGCTTTCGGTTTACGGACTGGGGGTAGGAGCGGAATATTTATTTACTGGAGTTTCCGGCCTAGCAAATTTAAATAGCCTGTTGACGCTGTCGATGAATGCGAATTCACTTGGAACTTTCAATACCTCGGATCTTCCCGCTTCACTCACCAAATTGGAATTGCCAGATAACGGATTGACCGCATTTGATGCCACCGTTTTGCCTGAAAATATCACCAGTATTGATCTTCGTTTCAATACTTCGTTGCCATCGACTGTGGCTACTCAATTGTTTGCCGAATTGGTAAGTTCGGGCAAATCGAATGGCACGCTCTCTTTGCCGAGCTTCACATTCGCTTCGGGATCGCAAACATGCATCGATCGCGCCACGCTCAGGAATGACAGAAGTTGGCGCACCTCTGGTGTTTCCGGATGTCTTTAATTTGCAATCTACCGGCTACACCATTTCTCTTTCCTCTTCAAATCTGAGGACGTTGCGGAGCAAGAATGGTCAGAGTTGGTGGAGGGTTTGAACCACGCGCACGGTTCGAAGAATCGTGCTTATGTGGGTTCACAAAAATGCCAAGGAATTGAGCCCGAACTCGACTCGTGTGACGGGCGAATGGTGGCATTTTTGCAAATCGCGAACGTAGTGAGTGTTGCCCGAAGGGATGAGGCCTTGATGGCCAAGGTGACTACAAACTGGCCCGATCATTTTTTAACTTAATATATCCAAGTTATTGAAAGTGCCCGCTGAATAGAGTGATCTTTGCTTTTTACTGTTTTCAAATCTGACCAAGAAGTAGATCATTTAAGTTAGCGCATGTTGGCAGCAAGATTGAGAGTGGCTGCCAACATCCCCCTCATCAGGAGTTTAGATGGCGAAAGCAAGACGGTAGTTATTCGGATTAATTGATTAGATTTATCGAAATAGGAGCAGATATGGAAGATTGCATTCCAAAATCCTGAAGCGATCGCAGCAATGTCTCAACACCATTGGGGTCACAAAGCCATTGGTCCATGCTATTCAAGCCAGGGGAGGGGCGCTTCAAAAGAATCATTTCAGCTGCGATACCCGCAGTGAAACCCGTGATGCGTGCCATGGCCGTGAAAGGGGATCCTGCAGGGCGCTCGTCCCGAAAGTGAAGCGAGACGCTTTGGCCTTTTGGGGATTGGGCGCGTATGTTCAAGAGAACGATGTCGCGTTCATCCGAACCGAGTGTGGTTTCATTTTTGAAAAATTCCTGTATCCATTCTTCGCCTGAGATTTCCCCCCAGTTTGTCTTTTTCTTTTTGCTTTCTAGCAAACCGAGATCATGCATCAGACGCACTTTACTCGCATAGCCTGCCCATCGAATGGTTTTCTGTGAAAATCGGGTCAAGCGTGAAAACGGGCTTTGCTGGTATACCCATGGAATCAAACCATCATGCCAAGCCTCGAGTTCGCCCATGCTGGGTTCAACCCAGGTTTCAATGCCACTGAAGCGAGGCACGGATCTCATCTGACCGTTTTCTACGGTGTAGGTGGGGCGGTCCTCGAAGGGAAGCGCATTTCCTCCAAATACCCGCGCATATCCAAATGGCGGCTTGTAGGATTTGGGAATTCCTCCGCACTGAACTTCGAGTTGGTCGGCGTCAGGAAGTTTCTGTAAAAGGTAACGAGAAAAAACCTCGCACAAGCCCGGTTCCAATCCCACACCGGTAATCATGGAGGTATCTGCGGCCAGAAAACGCTGATTCCAGGCCGGCATCTCTGAGTAATGGGGGCGACAAACCGTGATGACGGTAGTTCTTGCTTCGCATGCAAGAGAAAAAACCGGCTGAAGCACATACCACGGCATTGCGGCGATGATCAACGATGCGTTTTTGACCTGTTCCTGCAGTCTCAAAGAAGGTGAACGTACGTCTTCGATCTGAATTTCGATTAGATTCAAGTCAGGTAGCGACTTTTTTTCGAGATCGACCCAAATCAAATCATAGATTGCTTTTTTTTTGAAAAGATAATGAGCAACGGTTTGCCCCATCATTCCCGCCCCCAATAATAGTATGGAGGGTTTCATAGAAGTGCTTTCTTCGGAGTTTCGAATTGTCTTCCATAGAAGTAAAGAATGGCCCCGACTGCAAGGAGGAACATTCCTACGCGCCAATAGGGTTGATAAGAATGGTTGGTCGAAAGCGAGAAACCGATCACCAACGCAACGATTGCGCGAAAAAAGGATTCCAGCATGCTGTCTATCGACAGAAAGCTTGCATGCAAGCGGGATGGGGTCACCCGGGTGATGAAGTGGTCCCTTGTGGGATAAAACCAGCCCATACCGGCGTAACCGATGCACCAAAGCGGTAGAAACAGGCTCCAGTTCTGCATTTCGGCGGCGGCAAAGTACGACAGAAACAACAAGAACATGACCCAAGCGCAGGCGACCATCTCATGGCTCGAATTCGAGAGCCAACGCACATAAACGCGGTTCATGATCAATCCGATCACGTGCATACTTGCGGTCGTGATTACCAAGGCATTCACGCTGAATGTCTGATCCAGGTGAGGTTGCAGCAAAACATCCATGATTCCGAATGCGAGCGCGAAGAAGAGGCCCGCACAGTAGAAGATGATCAAGGGTTTTCGATGGGGAAGACCGAGCAGTGTCTCTTTCAGGCCTATAGACTTTTGGCTTGAAGGCTCTGCCTGCCAAAGTGTTTTTGTGTCATCGGCCTGGATGAATCTAGAGAAAATGAGCGCAAGTACACCGAAGACCGAGGCGATTGCCCAGGCGGCATGTGGATTCCAATCTGAGATCTTCACTTCAACAAAGGCGGAAACAATCAAGCCTATG
Source organism: Bdellovibrionales bacterium (assembly GCA_040379745.1). Lineage (GTDB taxonomy): Bacteria > Bdellovibrionota > UBA1018 > UBA1018 > CAIMNF01 > CAIMNF01. The sequence continues at coordinate 3,496 of JBEIKL010000033.1, forward strand.
CGCCGGATCAGATCAAGAGTCAGGAAGAGTGACTTCGATTCCATTTCGAAATATCCCATTTCCTTCAAACGATAGAACCAGGTTACTTTGGCGCCACTAAGCAAGGTATAACCGATACCTGAAACCAGCAACGCGAGAAGCACGACGGGAACGGAAGAAAATACCATCAGCGACAAAGTGGACAAGGTGATCAGGACGACACCGAGATCGGAGCTCATTTTTCGCCCGAACCGGTCCGCGATCACGCCGGTTGGAAGTTCAAAAAAGGCAATTGCCGCCATATAGGTTGCCCATGCAAAACTCGATTCCCTCAGGCTCAAGCCCATGCGGTTCACATTGATTATGGCGCAGGTGAAGAATACGCCGATCAGGAATTCGGATAAAAAATGATATCCGTAGATTTTTTCTTTCAGTCCTATTTTCATGCTGTCTCCATGAAGTGTTTGAGTTCGTCTTGAAAAGTTTCGGGCTCCTCCAGAAAAGAAAAGTGTGCGCTTTTCTGAAAGACGCTTAAGCGTGAACCTGCGATTTTTTCTTGCATGAATCTGGCCTCGGCAAGCGGCGTGAAGTAATCGTACGCGCCGGTGTGTATCCACGTCGGAGCGCGGATTCTCGATAAAAGTGATGAAATGTCGAACGATTCGTATTCGTGATTCAAGTGATAACGATAGGGTTTTTGGTACCAGCGGTATTTCGAGATATGTCGAAAATATTGATGGTGTTTTGTTTTTTTAAATCCGTCTTTAAGGTAAAAACGAAAAAAAGGAAGCCATGCGGAAGATAGTTCCGCGTTTTTCGAGGCAAGCGTCTCGAATGTCCGGTAAGAGGAATAGGACTCAGAGTAGTGCGGTTCAAGGCGTTTTAGTCTTGCCCATGTTCGCGTGACACCATGGTAATGACGGCGCCTGGAGGCGGTATGGGAAAGAATCAGGCGTGAAACCCGATGAGGGTGGTGTGCCGCATAGGTTGTGGCTACGAAACCGCCGTGGGAATGGCCCCAAAGATTGACCTGCGAAAGACGAAAATATTTGCGAATGTATTCGAGATCTGCCGCGTATGCATGTAGGCGATAAGACTGGGGGTGTTTTTCTGACTCTTGGCTGGTCCCTCGAGGAATGACTTCAAGAATGCGAAAGTGTTTCGAAGCCAGTCCCCATCGGTGATAGATGCGTGGGTCAAGCCCTGGACCTCCCGCATGAACCAAGAGTGGTTCTCAGTTTCCGTATTCCCGCACTTGAATCACTCCTTGTTTCGAGATGCGCACCCTGTGAATGAGGTCCTTCATGCGCGTTCCAAAACCAGTATGGAGTATTGCAATTTATTTTCACGGCAAAGATGGGCCTGAATTCGTGCAAAATTGAGTACAGCTTCGACATTTCCGTTAAAAAATCGCTTTACGGATTTTCGATGATGAAGCATGAAGCGCGCCCATCCCAGAAAACGATTGATTCTCTTGTATAGAGGCAAAGAATCATGCATCCAGATTTGCATTGAAGCTTTCAATTTTTTGAACCAGGCGGTGGAAGGATTAAAGGCATCATGAAATTCCTGGTAGGAGCAGGCATATTCCTGTGAGCGGTCTTCACTGCATAAAATGCGAAAACCAGCTTCCCGCGTGGCTTTCAATATTTCCTCTCTCAACCAGGGATGGTAGCCCTGTGGAAAAATCGATTGAAGTGAGTTGTCTTTTGCTTCACAGAAGTAGTCCTCGATGACCAAACGCGCCCCAGGCTTGAGCACGCGCGCGATTTCGAGAAGGACATCTGATTTATTGTGGATATGGTTCAGCGTTTCGATCGCATAGGCGGCATCGAAGCTTTCATTTTCGAATGGAAGCTTCGATGCGCTTGCGACCTGAAATTGAACCGAATTCGCGAATTGAAGCATGCGGTTCAATTGAATGGCCGACTCGACCTGTTTTTGGGTGAGATCGATGCCTTTGACACTGCAGTGGTAATCCGCCGCGATCTTTCTTGCCGGTCCACCAAGCCCCGAGCCGACATCGAGTACCACAGAGTGTGCATTGAGATGCAGGTGCTCTGCGATGCGAGCCGTTTCGCTACTGCCCATATTGAGAAAGTCGAGCCCGAGCAAGTCACCGCTTTTTTTGGGAACCGATGTTCCTGCATATCTTCGACAAAAATCGATGATCGTATCCGCATTGGCCCACCAATGATCGGCATAATGCTGGGCTACCCAGTTGTTTTGGGTTTGTGTCATACATACCCGCCGTAAAGTGCGTGCCCGGCCTTAAGATAGAAGCAGTCCACCCGTCTCAAGCCGCTTTGATTCATCCAGTTCAATTGCTCAAAGAGAGTGGATGGGTGGTCGATTGGATCGTTCAAGTGCTCGTAGTAGTTCCACTCCTGTTGTTGAAAAACCTGATAGGGATCATGTGTTCCTTTCCAGTTTTCGCCTTGTTGTTGAACGACCTCGTTCCATGTACGCGCATACAGATTCTGTTGCATCAAGCTACGCGGCTGAACAAGATCGAAAATCAAAAATGCTCCGCCAGGTCGCAAGGTCTGTTGCACAGACTTGAACAGTTGTTGCTTCTGTTCACAAAAAAGGTGATGGACTGCAAGGCTGGATACGACCAAATCGGGTTTTTCAGTAAATCCAGTCGGATTCAGAAACTCTTCGATGTTTCGTTGTTCGAGCCTCCAGCGATGCGTTGGAATGTGGCGCAGTTGTTTTGCGGTTTCGCCCAACATCGCTTCGGAAGTATCAATACCAATAGCGCGCGCACGTGAAAAATGCTCGAGAATCGTGCGCGAAAGCCAACCCGCACCGGTGCAGAGTTCATAAAAGGTGAAATCTTGCTCAGGACTAAAGGGAATCAGATCGAGAAAGCTGCGTTGTATGTCGCTGCGCTCAACAGTGAAGACTTCTCCCAGTTGAATGAAGGTTCCAGAGTCGATTTCGGCCCATTGGGCAGTCGGATGTTTCAGGTCGCGTTTTTGTGGTTCCATGATTTACACCTAAATTAGGGATTGGGTTAATTTGTTTTGAATCTCATGCAGCTTTGCCCAATTCTGCGCGGTTAGAAAATAGCGAATCGTCGCATCGGGAGCGCTTCCGTCGGTGGTCAGAAATGCTCCTTCGCTGCCGTTGAAGAGCACGCCCGCAGAGCGAAGGCGTTGGACGACATCTTTAAATGAATGAGGACCGCGCGGGATGCGATCAGACATGCAAATGTGGTTTTCGTGGTAGCGTTTTCCGAATTTTCTTCGCATGAGTCGGTGGAGTGCGGTTCCGCCGGTATTTCGGATGTTGCATTCGGTGAAAGTCCAGCGTCCGTCGGAAGTCACCAGGCCATCCAGGTCAAAAGAACCTCGATAACCGCATTTAAAAAGTTCCCGTCCGAAGCGAATTGCAGCTTCTTCCATATACTTGATGATTTCGGTAGAAGTTTTCTGCGCTGGAATGATGTCCCCTTTCCAGGTGAAGTCATTGCAATCCATTTCAGAAATGTATTCTACCGAAGTCGGATTAACAGAAAGAGACAGCTCCACGCTTGGCGTTAAGGAAACCGAGAGGAGCTCTTCGAGAATGAAACGTCCGGGCGTGCGTGCCAGAACATTCAGTGCTTCCTGGCGCGTGCAGACCCGGGTATCAAAGCCATTGGTATTTCGATTTGGTTTCAAGATAGCCTTTTCATGACGATTGAAGAAGTCTTCAACCTGTGTGTCAGAGCATTTTTCATCGAGAAAAATCCATTCCGGAGTGGGAATCGTCAAGAGCGAGCAGAACGCCTTGAACCCTTTTTTTGAATTTAGCTCTTTTACAATTTCGCTTACTCCTTCTACTCCGGTCGCGCAATTCAGCTCTAGTTCCGCCGCAAGCTTTTCTGCCAGTGTGTCGTGCACGAAGGGAAAGAGATTACGCATGCCACGTGCCTGAGTCCAGTTACGGATGCTGTCCAAGGTTGACGGGCTATGCAGCAGGTTTTGGACAAGAAGCCGGTATTCTTGATGTTCCGGACTGACGAGTAATACTGATTCGCGACGAATTCCAAGTTCATTGAAGACGTATTGAATGATTTCTTCAGAGGGAGGAGTGCTGGTAATCAGTACATCTCCTTCAATCAGGGTCCAGAGTTTTCGGGTATTTGCCGTATTCAAGGCAACGCAGTATTGATCCGTGATGTTTGCCGACATGACGGGTGAAACGGAATTTGCCAGGATTACTCGTGGCGCACGCAGATAAGGGGTGTTGATGAAACGGGGAGCGTCGTCCCATTTTTCTTGCGAAAGATCTTCTTCGTAACCAAGGGCATCCCAGATCTTGCACGCAAGTTCAGGTGCTACCGGAAAAAGCGCCTTTGCATAACTGCTAGCGATGCAAAGATAAAGATTGCTTGGATTCGGGGCTCGTTTCAGCCAGTTTCGCATGAATGAAAGTGATTCTGCCACTGTCGAAAAACAGATCGGACTCTCATTGAGGGCAGTGGTCATGTTTTTAAGTGCATGATCTACTTCTTGAATCGCTTTCCAGCATTCAGGACTCAGTTCTGTCTCAAAATCCTTCTGTTCGGTGAAGGTCGTAGCATTATTGATGTTTTTCAAGATTTTTTCATGGAGGCTTTCAAAATTAGATTGAAAACTACAGTAATCGTCGAGGGTGAAGTTTTTTTGTTCCTTGCTTGGGCGTTGTTGCAGCAGATAGGAGCGAAGGGCGCTGATGTTGGTTTTCGGAAGGAACTCTTGCGCCCAGATCGCATGATTACGACTGGTAGAGAATTTAAGGCCATCTAACTGAAGAAACTCATTGATTTCGATTTGATCTGCCAGCAGTTGCTTCAAGTCTTTTGCAATCAGAAGCCCTGGAATTAAGACCAAATGGTAAAAAATGTTGTCGAAACCGAAGAATTGCACGTATTTTTCATGATTTTGCCCGTTTCTGCCTAATTCGTTTGAATAGCCGGCTGCCATCTCTGCCCATGCAGTGATTCTGAGCGGGACGTTCCATTCGATGCCCCAGAATGAAGGAAGTGCAATAGGGTAACTTCGTACCTTCGATTGTTTCAAGTGCGCGAGAAAATCGCGTGCGCGCGGCGAGAGTTCAAGGCGGCACCAGTATTCAGCCAGTTCCGGCATCCAACGCTCGAATTGAAACTGAAGAGTGTTGGTGAGGCGGGCTTCGACAGACTGATTGCAGAGTTTGCAGGTCGCTTTGTGCATGTCGACGCCTTGATTGGGTAGTCCGCATGCCTCGCAAGAGTGCCCGTCACAGGCAGCATTGCAATGTGGGCACGCTCCCCGTATAAACGCTTCGCTTACATGCCGGTCGCAGCTGCCGCAATAGGGAAGGGCTGTTTTTTCTTCGGTCAAAACGCCTTTCGCGAACAGATCTTGAAAAAAACCAACAATCATTTTTGGATAGTTTTCATCTTGATGTGCGCGATAAAACTGATTGTAAGAGATGCCGAAATCAGAAAAGCTCTTTTCGATGCATTCACTGTCTCGGTTAAGGTGTTGCATGTTTGTGAGTGAGGCTTTCAGATCGACATAACTTTGATTCGAGTCCAAGCCAGAAAAGAATCGAACAGTCGTTCCTTGCATGCGTTGAAAGCGCGCAAGAATGTCTGCGGCAAGATAGGGGCCGGATAAATGCCCGAGATGCAGATCTCCATTAGGTGTGGGCGGAGTGGCACTGATGGCAATCACGGAATTATGTTTTTTGGGGGTAAGGGATGGGTTCAACATATCTGGGCGTTTCCAATCAGATTGATATACACAAGGATTTGATCCAAGGTTTTTAATTTGATGGGTGACAAAGGACGGGATGCACACGGAATCTGCGATGACGAGTCGGCGGGATTTGCCGTTGAGAATGAGTTCCGCCTGGCCGGACAAGAGTGAAACGGTTTCCGGTTCATCGTGATTATGTGCGGATGAACTGCAATTTGGTTCGATCCGGTATTGAGAGCGATGTGTGGGATGGTTTTGCATGATCAGGCTCCAGATTCAATATAGGGTTCAAGAATGCAGTCGCTCAAAGTGCCGAGGCAACTTAGGTTCGCAAATCCCGGCCCATGGATTTGTGCAGACAGCATTGGAAGGTGCAGAAGCGGGAATAGGTTTTTGATGGCAAGGCTTGAATCGATTGATTTCTCGATTGCGCCTTCTTGAAAGCGTTCAAAACCTGAATTCTGGCAAATGAGCCTTCGGCTGGGCTCGTCGATGAGTCGTTCAAGGAATCCAATCGGGTTCGGACCGGTTGCCAAAACGACAAGGTCATAGCTTTCTTGTTCGAGTTTAGCGTTTTCATTCTTGAGATAGCTTAGCTGAATTCTTCCATCCTGCTTGACTTCGCTTGAGAGGACTCTGCCAAGGCGCGGATGAATATTTGAATATTGTCGAAGAATCTGCATCGCTCGTTGAGAAAAGACGCCACGGTCTGTTCGTTGAATGAAGTCCTTTTTTTTAGTTAAGCTGATGTTTTGCCACATGTCCGCATTTACATGGCTGTAGACCTGGTTTTCAAATAAGCTTTCACCACGTGAATGTACGGTTCCACTCGTTGAGAAGAGATCGATTCTGCTGTCAGAAGAAACGATGGTTTCATTCAAGTGCTGCAGGATCGAAGCCGCATTCTCTCCCGTACCGACGACCGCAACTCTTTTCGGAGACAGGTTTCTGATTGCTTCGAGATTCTTCCAGTATGTTTCATTATTGAGAAGATTGGGATGTGCTTGATATCCCGGCATGCTCTGCATGTCTCCGGGCCCCGTGATCATGAGACCGTCGGCTTTCAAGGAACGCATGCCTTCTATGCTTAGAAATTGAATCTCCCACGGTTGAAGAGATTGGAAGGAAATCGTTTTTACTTCGCCATTCAGGTATTGATGGGATTCGCGGGTTTGAGTCAGGACCCAATTGATATAACTTGCCCATTCACTGTGAGTCGGGGCGGGGCGATCGGCGTCGATCCACCAGCTATAGCATTCTTTTTGAATTAAATACTGAGACCAGCTTAATTGAAGCATTTGCTGCTGGAGTTTTTTTTGTTGAGTCGAATTGAGCCGAGGGTGAGCGGGATAAGGATACCCAATGTCCTTATCCGGAGAAGTTCCCAGACGAAATTTTCCGTTGGTGAAACCGTGTTCTCCTGTCCAATTTGCGGCGACACAATTTTTTTCAATGATTGTGATTCGAGGCACGCGCATTCCGATTCGTTTCAGGCAATGGGCTTTCGCCACGATGGCAGCGGCCTTAGGGCCTGCACCGATGATGACTAAGGTTTTTTGCTCTGAAGTTGTTGTTAGATTCATGCCGTTGGACTTGAGCAAAAGCCAAGCCAATGCCAGGACCGGTTTTAGAGCGGTTTGAAGGATTTTCTGTCGGTGATTGTCCTCAGTGATCGTAGGGAATTAACGAATGTTGACTCAAAGTCACCTTTTGCATTAAATTCTCAAAAAAAGCTGGTTTCATTGAAGCCGATCGATGCTGGAGTTTTTTATGGTGTAGATACTTCGATCAAGCCATCACTGCTCCTATTTCATTGAGGGGCAATCCAACTCGGAACAGCAGAATTTCTGTCGACTCCCACTGTAGCGGCTGCCTGAGATGTGGACGATGTGCCGACTGCATTGATGTAATAGATTCCCCCCTTCCCGGATAACCCACACTACTGGTTCCGCCACCTGTGCTGAAGGGCAGGTGGTCGGAGTAGGAGGTGGTGGAGAGTTTAAGCCACGCACACGGTTCGAAGAATCGTGCTCAAGTGAATTCCCACCGGCTCCACCATTCGGGCAGGAGCTTGAGGTTGAAGTCGGAAGAGTAAGTCAGCCAAACCGATAAACCTCGGAGCTTTCTCCTAAAATTGAAATATTGTTACATTCGCAGTTGGCTGGGCTCAAAAACGGATTATACTTTTTTTACACCCATGAAGCGCAAATCCTTGCCCCTCGTTCTCGCAGCCCCTGATCTACCTGGCCGGATCACAATCAGCGCTGCCGAGGTCCGTGAGTTGAAGCGCGTCTTAGATGGTCCCATTTCAGAAGGTACAGTCGATCAACTCGGGTTTGGTGTCTTGTTTGACTCGATTGCCCAGACCCTTTTTCCTTGGTGCTCAACCCTGACCACTCGAGTAAAATATCTCCTCTGGTCCCCCGCTGTCGTTCAGCTTGCAGTCCAGCTGCATATCCACCGCATCATGGGTGACACTCCGAGGGACCGCCTAAACGAGTCCCAGCTACAAGCACTGACAGAGTTATTAAATGGGCCTCGAGCCAGAGACCTGGGAGCCACTATCACTAAAATCGAAAGTGCTCTTGCTGTTGCCCTTTATTTTAAATATGGTGAAGCACGCACCGGCCTTGGAATTTTCGGCTCTCGAAATCTCAACTACCGTCTCAGAAATGGTACTTTTTCGACGCCGAAGCTAATTGGTGGTCGCGGCTTGCTCAGCACCGCAGCCCGCTACCCCAACGCCATATATTGGAACTCTCTATCCGAGCTCGACCTCTATGGTGATGGCATCGACTCGAAGAAAAAAGCAATTCAACTTCTGATTCAGGGAAAGTCGCCCTGGAGTACCGAATGGGCAGAACAAATTGACTTGATTTTGGAAACCGAAATTCGGCCAATCTGGGAGCGACTGGGTCCACACGTTGGGCATCCTGGCGAAGTTTGCCAGGGTAAGTGGTTGAACGATTTTAACGGGTTCCAGCTCGAAGACGATGCGCGGTCTTTTCTACTCAGCCGATTTAAGGATTCAACGCCATTCTGGGGTCTGGTACTTGAGAGACAATGGAAATCTGCGCTTCAGAACGACGCAAAGACCTATGCGATACTCGAGTCGATGTTAAGAGATCGAACCGCTAAAAATCGATGCCGAGCTGCAAGTCTAGCGATTTACGTATGTACTCCAATTCGTGAGATCTACCAAGATCTCGTCACCGGCAAGACTGAATCTAGCTGCAAGGTCTACAACTGGGGCAAGATCAAGAGCCGATTGGGCCGACTTAAAAAACTTATTAAGGCTCTCGATGAAATCGCTTACGCCCGCAACGCACCACTCTTAAACTTTTTGGAGAGTTTCACGGCAGCCCAACTAGAGACTTCACAAACAATAACGAGCAAGCCCTGCAAAAAAAGCATTGAACTATTGATCAAACGCGAAAAGTCGGTTCTAAGAGCCCGCGGAAAGGTTCAGAAGCGCCTCTTGAACTACCGAGATCAACCAGGCCCTGATGGCTATCAATCGCGTGAAGCACTTTCAAAACGAAAGGACCAAGGAACACAAGACGCAGAAATCTCCGAAATAACATTTCGGCTCGGCTCGGCGATTAATTTCTTCAACGACCTTCGAAAGGTGTCGACATGACGAGAAGGACTGCTGAACTTACCAAAGACGCGCTACCGATATTAGAGCAATTTGCACCCGAGCCAGGCTACGCGCTCGAACACCTTCTTTGCCTTTCTTATAGTTTAAATCCAGCTGTAGCATCTGCGCTATTGATGCTCTGTTTGCCTGACATTGGTAAGGAGTTCGCGGAGATAGATACATCTCGCCTAAAAAAGGACGATATTGGACGTGCGGTCAAGGGAATCATCCCTAGATCAATCTTCGTGATTAATGGACACGACTCGATTCAAGGTGTCGACAAGATGAGAGAGTTCGAACACCTGATTATGCACCAGGTTGAAAAAGCCGGTTCGCGGTTGAGTCGTTCGGGTTCCCTTCGTGGTTCGTTTCACCCCAAACTCCTACTTGCCATCTATCGACCCCGATGGGATACGCGGCTACCACTCTATGGAAAGTGTTATATAGGTTCTAGAAATTTCACCCTAGATCTTGCCCAAGAGTTTGGCACTGTCTTACCACTCGTGGTCAATTCGCCATATAAGCGTTTTACCACTGGCTTATCTAACTTCTTAAACCAAGCTGTTATCGGCGAGGTTAAAAAAACAAGCAGTGTCACGAAAATCAAAGAGATCGCAAATTTGATCAACAAGCTGAGATTCGGGCCACCGCGGTTGATTGGGGTAGAGGATGTGGGGTTTCACTGGCAGGACCGACGTAACCCAGCTTCCTACCTCTGGCCAAAGCTTTATCAACGATTCAAGCACGCTGATTCAATCGGGATTGTGAGTCCGTGGCTCTCTAGACAGCAATGCAAACGCCTTAACGATCTAAAGGGCTGCAAGGAATTTAAGGTTCGCTGCCTCGGCACAGAGACACATGCCTTAAATGACTTTACAACAAAGCCCCCTTCTAGATTAGATCTAGCCATTGGGTCTGAATATTCCATCTACGCACTTGGAGAAGCAGACAAGAATAGAGAAATTGAGCCCCCGCTCCACATGAAGTATTACTTTGCCAATACGGGCCGAAAGCAAGTCCTCTTCTTTGGTTCTGCCAACTTTACGACGAGCGGCCTCGGCCCGAGTTCACTTCTTAACACGGAAATTCTAGTGCAATACGACTTGAAATCGAAACCATATAGCCTTTCTGGCTTTCCGTTCGAATCCGAAGACCAGTCCGAAGAGAAAACTGACTCGGATAAACTCCTACACCAAGAGTGGCTCGATGCTCTCGAGATTACATGGTGTGATTTTAGGGAGACTCTTAAGCTCGATCTTCCATTGTTCAAACTAACCATGAATCCGTGGCACGAATTGACGATCGAAGGTTTCACTACGAGTCCACAAAAGGTGGACGATTTTTCTGAAAACGAGGAAGGCCTTAAAAGTTTTTCACAGGCCGAAAGTGAGATTTGGAAGAGTTTATTTTTGATTGGTGTCTACAAGCCGGACAAGATTGGATTCGCCTCCAAACTCAATGCAACGATTCCTGAGCACGTCAAAGACTCGGACCTATCACCATTAATACGGATATCGCTTCGTTGGAAACGCGATCACTCGGTTGTGACAACTAAAATCGTCCCGATTCCGGAAGATATTCTAGATGCGATTCGAAAATCCCGAATGCTTCCCGCGGGACTGAAGATGACCACCGTGGATTATCTGGAATCGTTAGCTGAAATGATCGACAATGTCTCTGGGGCCACCAGCATCAAGCAAGGTAAAGGTAGGTCCAAGTCGTATCTAGAACGACTTATTGCCTCAATCACCCTGGATCGCTTCGTCTATCGTATGGCCATGCTTCGCGATACCAAGCCCGATCACTACAGGTCCGGACTTGAAAGAGCGCGTGAAATTTTGTCTGAAATGAATGAATTAGAGGTCAAAAATCACCCTGAAAGTAAGCTACTGGACGAGTTTAAGGTCGCCCTCCAAAGCGTGCTCGAACACCTAGGGGAGTCACAAGTATGAAGCAGCCCGAGCTAAAACTGTCCACAACTCTTGAAGACTTCCAAAAGAAGACAGCTGACCACGTCACCAAGGCACTGAAGAGTCGGCCCATCTATTCAATCGCAGACCAAGTGGGCCTGGGAAAAACTTGGATTGTCGCTGAAGTTCTTGCTCGCCGACTGAATAAGCTAAATCGAGTTGAGAAAAAAACATTTCTCTTCTATGTCGCCCCTTCGGATGCCCTGTTACGACAAAACATAAAGCGCATCCATCGTTATGTTCTGGCACGTTCGCAGACTATGAAACCTGGTCGACAGGTAATCTGGTACCCCTCACGACTCTCAACATTACTTTTGGATAGTGAAGTCAAGCTCTCAAAAACGAGAGAATCAACTGGGGGTTGCGTCCATATCGTTGGACTAACTTCGGACGTTAGTTTCAAGCTCTCGGGGACAGGAACCCTCTCTGAGCGAGCCTTTCTCTGCGCAGTCTTTCTTGGTGCTGCCCGCGATTCTGAATTCACGCAGCTAGTTGGTAACGAACTGGTACAACCATCTCGTTGGTTTTTTCTACTCGGTGGTCGATCTCGAAAACGTTTTGAGTTCTGGTACGAGGAAGTTAAGGCTCATGTTCGAAACAGACGAGAATTGATCGAGAAAGTCAGAAGAGAGATTGACTTCGATGCTATTGGCCAAGAATTCAGGAACCGCAGCACGAAAGCCGATCCTAAAAGCGCATTCGTACGTATCTTTAGGAGGCATGTTACCCACGCATCCATGAAGGTCATGAAGGTAACCGATGTCGTGCTTGATGAGTGGCACCGTTACAGTGGCCTTTGTTTAGATCCCTCTTGGAATCCTGAAAAACTAAAAAAGTCATCGACTACTGCCATGATCCTACCTGAACTCCTGAATCAAATTCGCACGGGTACTCGTCAAGGATCGGCGGCGATCTTAATTTCAGCAACACCCTTCGTTGTTCGCTTCGAAGGACAGGCCGGCCACGAGGATCTGCGAAGTTTGGCTTACATCGCATTTGGTAAGGAAAATGGTGAAGCCCTGTTTCAGGACATTCAAAAGCAACAAGGCCATTTCTTGCGCTCGGTGCACCGAGCGTCTGAGAACGAACTTTTGGGAAAATCAGATTGGCAAATGGTTGCGGATGCTCGTCTTCCTCTCGAAAAAAGCCTCCTACAGCTGACCGTTCGAACCGAACGTCCCATTTCAGTCAAGCAAGAGGCCAAAGAGGAACTTTCCCACTTCACTGAGTACTGGAGGCAGACGGATCTTTTAGTTCACTTGGCCGAACCTAAAGTAAAGTCCCCGGTTTCAGCACTCTGGGCTGACAGCAGGCGGTTCGTTGAGGCGGGGGATTATAAAACAGTTCAGCGGCACTGGGCTTCGCTTCCAAAGCGAAAAGGCCGCGAATTACTGAAAACTCAACATTGGAAGATCCAGGAGCTTCAGAAAACTGTGGATCATATGCTGGCAACTGAAGAACGTTCCAAGGCAAAGAACAGTCGATCTAACGAGAAATATCCGCCCCTCTGGCTTCGTCCGCGAGAGAACTCCCTTCAGGATGGTGTCGCAAAGACATTGATCTTCTCGGAGTTCACAATCACCCCACATGAAATCTCTGACATAATTCAATTTGGTCCACGATTCAGCAAGGGAGCTTTCAATTCCGATGCTTTCAGCGGCAGTATCTATGGCAGGTTTCCTGACTATCGGCAAGAATGTAGGAAGAATCCCGATAAGACTCGCGCTTGGGTGCACTTTTTTCCGCTTGTGGCAGTCGATACGATTGAACAATGTAAACTGCCCAATCTCCAGAGGCGCTTTGACGCCTTATTTCAAGGCAACAGCCTTGCAAACGTTCCAGCGGTTTCCAAAAAGCGTGATTTCATTTGGCAGCTTCTAGCAATCGACCACTATCTGCTTCGTTCTACACCAGAACTTCGCACTCAATCAATGGAGGAACTAGAGTGTAGGATTCGGGCACGTGCTGAGCTTTTTGGCTGCGACTTTGACGAGATCAAGGGGGCAACATTCTATGAGCTTAAATGTTTTTTGCGCAATCATGCCCAAAGCGGAATACGAGACCTCTTGCGGTCGGACTCGCCCTCAGTGCTCTTTGCGCAAGCATTCGGTAAACTACAAGTACTTTTCACCGAGAAGATAAACTTAGATACGCTTGAATCCTCCGTCATACATGGATCTGAAGCTATTCTAAGACTTTTTAGTACACCAGAGGCACAACTTATTTGTGACAAAGTATACCGTCTTTCCAAAGAGAAGGTCGAATTCGCCAGAATTTACTGCCGTGAACATGACTTAAGTTCCACCCTTGATGAGTATTTTGACCTTCTCGCCACCGAGTACCTCGATGCAGATGATCCAATTCAGGAGATCATGGAGGAGTTTCATAAGGTGGTCACATTAGGTCGCGGACAGACGAACCAAAGTCGTTATATCAGACCATACTCCGACTCAAGGGTCGAAACGGACGGTGGCTCCGACAAGAAAATTGGTACTTCTGACCTCAGAGCCGCATTCAATTCACCATTCGCGCCCTATACGCTGGTAACCACTTCCATCGGGCAAGAGGGCATTGACTTCCATCGCTACTGCAGGCGGATTATTCACTGGTCCGTTCCTCACTGTCCAAGTGCACTTCAGCAGCGGGAGGGTAGACTGGATCGTTATCGTTCTCTCCAAGTCCGCGAAGCCATCCGCCATTCGGCAAAACAGGGAATTTCGATTGAGAATAGCGGATTTTCGCCGAACTTCACTGTTCTTAGTACTAACGGTGAGCGTCTAAACACCCTAGAGCGTAGAGTGCTCTTTTTGCCATTCAGCCAACAGGAAAAACGTTGGGAGCGTTGTCTTGAGAGGAACTATCTTACTGGAATCCTCGTGGGTACGCCTGATCCAGTGAGCGTGGAAATGCGGTTTCGGAGCCTCAAGGAAAAATGCGAGAATCCAGAAACTTGGCAGCGCGTGCTAAATCACATAAGAGAGAACAGTGTTTCTTTGGAGCCACCAATCTGAGCGCGTTACGGACCAGGAATAGTGAGAGTTGGTGGAGGGTTTGAACCACGCGTATAGTTCGTAGAGGTGAATTCTCACCGGCACGCTACCTGTGGTTGCCTAATTTATTGAATTTATTCAGATATGATGAAATTTACTTATTATAATATGTGTATTATAATAAGTGTGTGAATGTTGAACTGAAACAACTCAGGCGCGAATTCAAGCTTTCCCAAGTCGAATTGGCGCAAGAAAGCGGTGTGAGTTTACCAACGATCCAGAAGATCGAATCGGGCCAGGCGAACCCTACGCTTGATGTGATGGAAAAGATTTTCAGTGTACTGGGGTTGCAACTTCAGGTGCATTGTCCAGAGGTAAGCATTGATCGCGCGATCGCATTCGGTGTGCCGCTGACCGGAAAAAAAGACCCTTCTGTGATTTTGAATAAAAACACGTTGAGAATGG
>JBEIKL010000034.1:0-18203 GCA_040379745.1 Bdellovibrionales bacterium
CACCGCGATCTCTTGGTATAAACTGAAACATTTTGAACTCGCATCTTCTTATCTGGATCGCGTGGAAAAAAACGCGGAAAAAGGGGGAAGTCTCTACCGACAGGCAATCCTCTGGAAGTCGCTGGTCAGGAAGTCGGTGGGAGACGGTCACGGTTCCCAGAAGCTGCTGACTCGGTTGATTTCTTATCATCCGCAATCCGAAGAAGCTTCGTTGATCAATGGGAAGCGCAAGCCTTCCTCGATACCGAGAGTGGTGGAACACCACGCGAATGCGGAACACGAGGATCACCAATCCGCTCCCCACGGTGCCGAAAAAGCACATGGAGAACACGGTTCTCACCATAAAGCGCAAGCCCATTCCGGAGATGCACACGGTGGTGGCCATGAATAAGTGGATGATGGTCGCTTTGGTTGCCTTGTTTCAGATCCAAACCGTTCAGGCCTCGAATAAAGACGGCATTTGCGGACGCGTGGTTCTGGCCAGCAAGAAAGCCCAACTGATTCCACCCAAGGGTAAAATTCAAACCCGCATGAACGAGGACCAACTCGTTGATTGTGGTTCGATGGTGATCACGAATGAAGAACCGGTCTGGATCGAGATGCCGGATCTCACCCGCGTGCGAATCGCCGATCGGACGTTCTTCGAGTTCGCAACGGTCGGATCGGTGAAGCATCAACTTTATCGCGGACGCGTGCTGGTGACGGCTCCTCAGGGAATTCACGGTTTTGATCTTCATACGCCGAACTCCATCACCGGATTCAATGGCGGAGTGATCCTGCTCGGTTATGATGCTACCGCGAAAGAGACCGTTCTTTCCTCGTTCAATCGCAAGGTCGTGTTGAAGAACAAGTTTCATCCCGATGCGGAACAGACCGTTTCTGCAGGAGAAATGAGTAAGTTGTGGATCGGTGAATCGCGTATTGTTCCGACCGAACCGGAAATCATGGATGCGAAATCCGTGAAGCCGGCAGTCGCAGCTTTCCGGATTCCTTCCAATGAGACAGTGGAGTTGCTGGCTGTTGTCGAACGCGCTGTTGAATCCCGTTCGAAGTCCTTTGTCGCCGATCTTGAAAGTTGGGAAGACATTGAAGAAGAAAGCCAGCGTGTTGCCGAACGCCAGTTGGCATCCTACTCGGGAAAGACCAAAGCCGAAGAAAAGTCGATCGACGAGAAAGAAGCGGAACGTGCGATCACCTTGATGAAGGATCGTCTTTACGGTTCGGATGAGGATTGGAAGTCACACGACGAATCGAGAAAGCCAGCGAGTGCGGCGATGAGTGCGGCATTCAAGGATCCGGGATACGATCGCAAGAAGGCGATCGAGAAAAAACGAATTGACGAGACATTGGAAGCGATTACGAATTTGCAATAACTCCAGGGAAGGGAGTCGAAGATGATGTTGAGAAGGATTTTGATGATGGCGATCCTTGCGTTCGCCGGAACGGCAGAGGCCGGAGTGTTCGAGCTGGGTGGAAGTTACGCCTGGAGCCGGAGCAACTACAACGGCGGAAGTTTCACTTGGAGCCGCACCTACGGTGCAAGCCTCGGCTACTATATCACCCAGGACAGCGAGATTCAGTTCTCCTATAGCGATACCACGACGAATACCTTTGTGAAAGAAGTGCAGGACACGACTTACCGTGATCGGGTTTATAGTCTCAACATCCTCTATCATCTGTTTGATGATCGCTCGGCATTCCGTCCTTTTTTCAGGCTCGGGGTGGGGCAATTGAACCGGGATGCCACCGGGTCGTACAATGGAGGCTTGTTCGCGCCTCCGGGGAGACTTGATCAGGTTTCCGTGATCGGCGGATTGGGTTTCAAGATGAAAGTCTCCCAGCAGTTGGCCCTGAAGGCGGAAGCGACGTCCTATCTCACAGGCGGTTCAATCGGTTCCTGGCAGGACAACCTGACTCTGAACATCGGTGGAGCGTTTTATTTCTAAAAAAAGGGTCTTATTCTTCATGGTGCCATTTCTGGCAATGTTCCTGAACGCATGCAGTTCGATCCAATACCTTTATCAGGCGGGGCGGGGGCAATTGGCCCTGATGAACCGTGGAAAGCCGATCGAACAGGTGATCGCCGACCCGACCGCCGATCCGCGATTGGTCCGGCTGTTATCCCGCATTGCAGATATCCGGAATTTTTGCGTGGAATCGGGCTTGCGGGAAACTCCGAATTATCGGGAATATGTGAAGCTCGACCGCGATGCGGTCGTCTATGTGGTCACGGTTTCCGAAGCGCTGGAATTCAAGGCGAAGATTTTCTCGTTTCCGATTGCCGGAAGTTTCAATTACATCGGCTGGTTTTCGAAGGACGATGCGGTGAAATTCGGTCGGCGTTTCCGCGAAGAAGGCAAGGATGTGGACATCCGCGGCGCCAGTGCCTATTCCACACTCGGATGGTTCAAGGACCCGTTGCTCTCCACGATGATTCCAACCGAAGACGGTGTCATCCAGGAAGAAGCCTTCGCAGAACTGGTGAACGTTGTCATTCATGAATCCGTTCACGCCACGCTTTACCTCAATCATCAGTCTTACTTCAACGAAAGTCTGGCGGTATTTGTCGCAGACGAACTCACGCGACACTACTTTGAGTCCCGCAAGC
Organism: Bdellovibrionales bacterium; assembly: GCA_040379745.1. Classification (GTDB taxonomy): domain Bacteria; phylum Bdellovibrionota; class UBA1018; order UBA1018; family CAIMNF01; genus CAIMNF01. The sequence continues at coordinate 2,609 of JBEIKL010000034.1, forward strand.
TCACGCATTCCAGCGAGTGGAAATCCTATTTGTCCCAGGAAGGGATTCAACGGAAGAGGAGGGAGCGGTTACTCAAGGCTTACGACGAACTGAGTGCGCTTTATGGTTCCTCGATGACCGATGCGGAAAAACGGGAGAAAAAGGAAAATTACCTGGAAGCATTGCGGAAGGAAGTCGGGTTCAAGCGCCCGATCAACAATGCGACGTTGATCCAGGTGAAGACCTACCACGATGGCGATCACGGATTTCCGGAACTCTTCAAGGCGTCCGGATCGGATTTGCGAGAGTTTTTGAAGCAACTGGCCACTTTGGAGTCCGGTGACTTTTCGGAGGATCAGGCCGAGGTATTCAATGTGGTTGAATTGCTCCGGAAACGGAAGTGAGTTCACTTCGTGAATGCCGATGTGAATGATGAATCAGATCGTTCCTTTTTTCACCGCTGACTGACTGCTGATTTTCCTGCGCTCGACGAAGGGCGACTGCCGTACCGGGCAGTTTTCAAACGGACATTCCCCGCAATACACACGCTCACACGGATCCAGGTGGGCATGGATCATCGAATCCACTCCGAGGGTTTCTTGCAAATCCTTCACCACACGATCGGCGATTTCGTGTCCCTGTTTCACCGTGTAGAATTCAGGAATCACCAAGTGCAGATCGATGTGCGCATCCCGACCGAAGGTCTGGGTCTTCAATTCGTGCACGGTGATCACCGGTGAGATGTCGATCTCGTTCAAACACGTGACCACTTTCCCGATCGATTCCGGATTGACCGCATCGAGAAGCGTGTTCCACGATGGCTTGAACACACGATAACCGGCAACGAAAAGCATGATTCCCACCATCACGGCCAGGATCGGATCGATCCACATCCAGCCAGTGTAGAGGGCGAGAACGAGACCGGCACTGAGACCGAGTGTGCTGCCGAAATCGCTGAGGAGGTGAAGTCCATCGGCCTTGAGAGTCGTGGATTGGTGTCGTTTTCCTGCAGCATAAAGAGCGATTCCGATGATACCATTCAGGGTTCCCGCCACGAATGAAAGCAGAAGCCCCTTGCCCAGATCTTCGGGCTGGGTATGATTCAATGCGCGCGCTCCGGTATCAAGCAGGATCAGGAACCCGGCAAGAGCGATCAGACCGCCTTCGAAAACGGCCGCAAAATGTTCGATTTTTCCATGTCCATAAGGATGATCTTCGTCGGCGGGTTTTTCCGCGAAAAGAATGGAAAACAGCCCAAATGCCGCAGCAAGGATATTCACGGTTCCTTCCAGCGCATCCGAACGGATCGCAGATGAATTGGAAACATTCGCTGCGTGAAGTTTCACTGCAAAAATGAGAATTCCGGAAACCAGTGCAATCACGATCGCAGTCAAACGGACCGTACGTGATGATATGCCTTTGTCCCGTGCAGAGTGATCGTTCATGGTCAGCCTGCGATCTTCACGAAAGTGGTGATCAGCTCGAACAGGATCAGCACCACGATGGTGATTTCCAGCCAGAGACTGCGATTGACGTTGATCTCCCCTTGGAGCAGGGCCGAGATGTTCGCCATGAGTCCCATTTTGCGCATGATGTTTCCTTCCCATTCGGGAATCCGGAATTCTTCGTTCGAAACACGGAAGATCTTGGCCAGATAGAAATCACCGACGACCTTGAACGAGTTGTCGACCCGTTCGATGAATTCGGAAAACTCGATGTATCGCGCGGATGCCTCGCGGGAAAGATGCGAGAATCGGTTGCTCAGGAATTTACCCCGTGATTCCTCGATTGAATCATACAGCATGGTCAGCTTCTGATCGAGCAGGGAATCGTAGTAACGCATTTCCATGAGGTGGGTCAGGGCGAATTCGATCGCTTCCGGAACTTCTTTTTTTCCAGAAGGCTCGATCACCAGAGCGCTGTTCCAGTCGATCACGGCAAGATCGTTTTTTGAATATTGAAGCGTGCTTTCCAAAATGGACTTCTTGGCACGATCCGAGAGTTCGGCTGCATTCTCGGCCACGATCAGGCGAGCGACATCGACCTGATTGAAGATCTCCTTGCAATCTTGCATACCGGTCAACTCCTCGAAGAAAAAGATATTGTAGTCTTCGAATTCCGGCCAGTGGTGAGGTTCGCGAAGAGCCGGCTGAAGAAGGGTGCAAAGCTCTTGCGAACGGAAGCGGGCCGATTCATCGATCAGGGTGTCTTGTTCGATCTTCGCGCTGAAGTCGATCAGGTTTTCCCAGGAGGTGTTCTCCGGAATCGGTATCTGGAACAGGATCGACATCACACCGTAATCCCAGATTTTCGCCGAAATCTCCGCCTTGACCGAAAGATGATGGAAAGAGAATTCCGATTCGCCCAATCCCAGCGTGATCGGTGCGTTTCGCATGATGATCGTCTGGCGCGGATTCAGGGTGAACTTCAGGCGCGATCGGGCTGTCCTTCCGGGTGAATTCAGCAAGTCCTCGACCCGTCCGAGATTGACTTCCTCGGCGATATCGAAAACCCGGTAAATCAGGATGGATCCCTTTTTGATCTGGATCATCTTAGAACGCCGCCGTCACTTCGAGGTAAAAGCAAGGATCCCTGAAGTCTGCAATGTAGTATTGCGCTCCGGGATGAACCTGCAAATGACTATTGAAGGCATATTGGAATCCAAGTGTGATGTAGTCCGGATCAGCCTGTGAATAATCCCAGAAAATGTCCTTGTATGAATTGGAAGAGTCAAAACTTCCTTGAGCAAGGAGGGTGAAGTCAGGGAAAAGATCGTAGGAAATTTCCGGATAAATGGCGAGAAAGATGCCGCTTCCTGCATTGTTCGGAAGGTTGGAGTAGGTGTTCCGGATCAGGGTGACCGCTGAAAATCCGAAGTTACGAAGCGGAGTCTTGAATGACCAGGCGTTTTTAAGGTTCAACGCCATCACGCGCTGGGTTCTTCGTGATCCTTCCGAGGTCGGAAATTCGAAATCCACGATCGTGCCCATGCCAATCTCATCCGTGTCGATCATGTTCATCCAAGAGAAGAACAAGCGATTGTCTTTCCAGGCGAACGACGAAACGTTCGGATCGAAGCGACTCCAGAATCGGAGAGAAGCGCCTACGGCGAAATCCGGTGTGAATGCATACGCCACTTTTGCCGTATGGTTCCAGTTCGTGTACTCGGGTTGACTTGGTGCTTGTCCGAGAATATCCGGTCCTTGGGTCTGACTCAGGTTGAAATTATTGAAGCGTGGGCCGTAATATTCACCCTGATAGGACAAACGCCACGGAGAGGGGGTTGATGCGGGTTGAGCCGCAACGACTGCCACCGGTTTTTTCACCGGAGCGGGTGTGGTTGCCGTCGTATTTGCGGTGACTGGTTTATTGGTTCGGACAGGAGCTGCAAAAACCCCGGGTGCCGAAATCAGCATTATCAACAGGATCATTTTCATATACTGTTGATTTTAACGACAATCATGACCAGCAAGCAAACCCTAATCACCTTACCGATCGATGCGCGCATTCCGGAAATCGTTTCCGCGTTGAATGCATGTTCGGGCGTCATTGTTTTGGCGGAACCGGGTGCCGGCAAGTCAACTCGGGTGCCACCCGCACTTCCGGGAAACTGGATCATGCTTCAGCCTCGCCGTTGGGCTGCACGGCAAGTCGCCAAGCGCATTGCCGAAGAACAGGGCTGGCATTTGGGCGAAGAGGTGGGTTACCAGGTTCGATTCGAATCGAAGGTTTCAGCTCGCACACGATTAACGATCATGACCGAGGGGATTCTCCTGCGCAAGATGGTGCAGGACCCGGAACTCGGTGGAATCCAAGGGATCATTCTCGATGAATTCCATGAGCGGAGTCTTGATCTGGACCTCACGATCGCGATCCTGAAGGAAATCCAAGAATCGCTTCGTCCTGATCTGAAGCTCGTAGTGATGTCCGCAACACTTGATCCGACCGCATTGGAACGCTTTCTTCCTTCGGTGCAAACCATTCGGGTCGAAGGGCGCACTTTTCCCGTCACGAAAAAATACCTCGGTGAAATTCCCGTTGCTTCCGCCGTGAAAAAAGCCGTTCAGGAAACCACGGGAGATGTGCTGGTGTTTTTGCCCGGCGCCTTTGAGATCGAACGCGCCGTCCGTGACATTCGGGAATCGCTGAATCAGGACCGGGGCGTGGAGGTACTGCCGCTTTATTCATCTCTTTCCGATGCCGATCAAAAACGAATTTTCGAACCTTCAAACCATCGACGGATCATCTGTGCAACGAACATTGCCGAAACCTCGATCACCTTGCCAAAGATCAAAGCCGTGGTCGATTCGGGGTGGGCGAAAGTGATGCGCACCGATCCGCAAATGGGCGAGGACCGATTGGAGCGATTGCGCATCAGTCGCGCATCGAGTGAACAGCGTGCCGGTCGTGCAGGCCGGGTCAGCGAGGGAATCTGTTATCGGCTCTGGACCGAAGCCGAGCAAGGTCAGCTTCGTCTGTTCGAGACCCCTGAAATCCACCGGGTCAACCTTTCCAAAGCGGTGCTTTTTTTAGCTGATTATGGTGTTTCCGATTTGAATCGATTCGCGTGGTTTGAGATGCCGAAGTCTTCGATGCTTCAATGGGCCGTTCGTGAATTGGAACAGTTCGGATTCCTGAAAGACGGCAAGATCACCGCACGCGGAAAAATCGCGCTCCGTTTTCCGCTTTCGCCGAAGTCCGCCCAGTTGGTGATGGTGGCGGAAGCGAAAGGCTGCAAGGAATTCGCAGCTCGCATGTGCGGCTATCTCGAAAACCGTCCTGCCCAGGAAGAAGTCGAGGACGGTGAAGTGCTGATCCGCAAACTGAATCAACTTCACGGTGCGGCCAAGCTCGGTGCCGAACAGATTTTCGGCTCTCCTTCGGTTCCGCTTCTCTCTGCCGCATCACTCGATCTCTATCTGGAGATCCTGATCGATGCATGGCCAGAACAAGTGTTCATCGATGGCAGACGGGTGGGGCGTCGTCGCGTGATTTCAAGAAAAGGGAGTTTGCCTCGCTTCGGTTTCATTCTTGCTTCGATCGAGAAAACCGAAAAAGGGTCGCCTCAGATTGAAGTGCGCTCACACCTGCCACTCGATGAACCGATGATCCGGTCCCGATCCGAGCGACGGAAGAATGAATTCTGGGATGAAACACAGGAGCGCGTCCGTGCCGAAGAAGGCATGTTTTTTCAAGACTTGCCTCTGGGTGAATTGCGTGAGGCGGTTGCCGATCCGTCTCATGCGGCTCGTGTGTTGAAGGAATTCGTACTGAAGGATCCGATCTCGATCTTCAGTCGATCCGAATCCGTACAGGCGTGGCTCGAACGCGTGCGCTGGTTCAATGAGTTTGCCGAAAAACTGGGAAGCCCGAAACTCGAGTGGTCGTGGTCGGATGTACTCGACTCGATTCTCGATTCAGGTGCGGCGAAGGCCCGCCTCAGTGCCCTTCTGGATGCCCCCGTCATCGACTACATCGAAGGCCTGCTTGATTCTTCCGTTTTGAAGCGGTTTCACGACGAGATTCCCGATCGCATCGAAGTGCCCACGGGCAATCGCATCCGCATCGACTACGCGGGGGATGTGCCGAAGTTGTCCGTGCGTCTGCAGGAGGTGTTCGGCTGGCTCGATACGCCACGGATTCTCGGCGGTCAGGTTGGGATCCTCATGGAGTTGCTCTCACCCGGATTTAAACCCATCCAATTGACCAGCGACCTTCGCAGTTTCTGGTCGAATGCATATTTCGAAGTCAAAAAGGAATTGAAAGTCCGCTATCCGAAACACTCTTGGCCCGAGGACCCGTTGACGGCGAAGCCGGAAGCTAAGGGGCGTCGTCGCCACTGATAATGCCGTTGCAAGAGTCGCTCGGAACGCGATAGACTCTTGCCATGATTCAAGAATGGAAAAATGTAGAGTTTCAGTTCGGCCACGACCCGCAAGCGAAGTATGATCTAGTGATCACCGACTTCGGAAGCCGCATGACGGTCATGCACATCCTCGATGAGCATGAGAACACCGGCACGCTGGCGAAGACCAAGGCGCAAGACGAACTCAAGAAAATCAAGAAAGAGGATTCCACTGCGGAAGTGAAAACCTTCTCGGTCGCTTACGAAGGCGAAGGTTCAATGGTGGCGTTGATCTTCTGTGGACAGCCATCCTCGTTTGTTTCCATGACCGCGCTCCGCAAGGCGATTGCCGACAAGCTCTTGCCTGGCGAAGAGGACATGAGCGTGAACGTCAATCTCCGCGGACTCAAGGAATCCCAAGCGAAAGAAATCATGGGCTGGATCGCATCGATGGGGCACCTCGTGCGCTATCGTCCGGAAGTTTTCGGAAAGAAAAACGCGGACCGCAAACCGATCGGGAAACTCACGGTTTATTTTGAAACCAGTTTGAACAAGAAAATTTCAATTGAAGCGATCAAAGAAGGGCAGATCCTCGGCTTCTGTAACAACCAGGTTCGTTATCTTGCTGACCTTCCGAGCAACGTGCTCAATCCGACCACTTACCGGGAACGCATCCAGAAGATGGTGAAAGAACTGACCAGCGAAGGTTCCAAAGTGGAAATGGCTTTCTTTGACAAGAAAGCACTTCAGAAGCGCAATGCCGGTGCATTCCTTGCGGTGGTCAGTGCGGATCACAATGATCGCGCGGGAATCGTGCACCTCCGTTACCCGGGTACTGCGAAGTCGAAGAAAAAACTCGCAATCGTGGGCAAGGGGCTTTGCTTCGATACCGGTGGATACAATGTAAAAACTGGGGATTTCATGTACAACATGCACCGGGACATGACCGGCTCTGCGGTGGCGCTTTCCCTGTTCCGTGCAATGGTCGAGATGGAAGTTCCGTATGAAGTGAACGCTTATCTCGCTCTTGCGGAAAACCTGATTTCTCATGAAGGTTACCGTCCGAACGACGTGGTCGTTGCATCGAACGGAATTTCGATCGAAGTGATCGACACCGATGCGGAAGGCCGCATGGTTCTTTCCGATACGCTGGTGCTGGCTTCTGAAAAGGAACCGGATCTGATCCTGGATTATGCAACCCTGACCGGTTCCGTGGTGCGTGCTTTGGATACCCGTCGCTGTGGTGCTTATTCGAATGACCTCAAGTTCTCGGAACTCGCCGTAAAAGTGGGCGAGCGTTGTGGTGAACGCGTGTGGAACTTCCCGATCGGTGACGATTATGAAGACGCCCTGAAGTCCGACACTGCCGACGTCCGACAGTGTTCATCCGCTTCTGCGGCCGATCACATTTACGCTGCGACTTTCCTCAGTAAGTTTGTAGGCAAGGTGAAAGACAGGCCGATCACCTGGTTGCATGTGGACCTCGCTGCCGACACGAACAAGGGCGGTTTGGGTCTCGTTTCTTCTGAGACGACCGGGTTCGGTGTCCGTTTCGGTTTCAACCTCGCTCGCGAATTCCTCCTCTAAAAATTGCAAAAGCCCGAATCTCAATGATCGTCGTTGAGGTTCGGGCTTTTTTATTATCGTTTCTTTGTTGAATAATTGACCGCAATGGGCTAGTATTCGGTCCTCAAGGTGAATTATGAAAAAAACGAAGTTTCTTGTTCCTGTTCCGACTAAACATGTGGCCCCGTTGTTTCTCGCGGTTTCAGCCCTGGTGTTGAGCGCGTGTTCCCAGCAACCGAATTCCGGTTACGGAATGTATGGGAACAACACGATGGTTCCGCAGAACGATCCGCGCTTCTTCAATCAGGGAATTCAACCGCAGTATTATCCGCAAAATCAACCTCCGGTCATGGTACAGAACCAGCCTCAGGCTGAAATGCCGGAGTATCAGGATCCACGAACCCCACTCGAGCGCATTCGCGACATGAGCGGAGGCGAAGACCTTTACAACGGAACCGTTCGCACTTCCAGAGAAGGGGTGACCAGCCCGGAAGCCGTCAATGAACTCATTCGCTCGGTCGAGCGTGACCTCAAGGTGGGCGAGAGTCGTTCCGCTTCCACCGGTCGTTCCTCTACAGCCACCGGTACTTCGTCGGGTTCAAGCGCGGTCGATTCGACCATCACTTCTGCAGAAAACAGTGTGAAGACCGGAACCTCAGCGGCTGACCAACCGGCATGCGCGAATGGTGTGTGCCCGATTCGTCCACAAGGCGCAAAGGAATCCGCCGCTGTCAGTGTGAGTGCTGATTCTGAAGAGAAAGTTGTTCACACCGAGACCAAAACTGAAGAGACTCGTGGGAGTGAAGCATCCCATCTGACTGAAAAATCGAAAAATCCTACCGAGCCTCCATTTGATTTGAATATTTTGGCTTATTCGAATTATTTCAGGGACATGATGCCGCATTATGCTTCCGAAAACTTGACCGGCTTGAAGATTGATACACTGACCTACCGTCACGTGCTCAATGCGGGGCTGATTTACGAGACATTTCGTACGGAGCATCCCGGAATGGCTGAATGTCAGCAGGTCAAAAACAACAAAGCATTGATTCAGTTGCAACAGACCTATTCTGTTCTCAAGCAAAAAGAGAAGGAAGAAGAACAGGCGTTGAGTGCGCAGATCGAAAAAGCGCGCAAAAAAGTCGGCAAGATCAAGGATCTGACCAAGCGAGAAAAAGCGTTTCAAAAAGAGCTCGATGCGATCTGGAAAAAATTCAACAATCAGAAGCTGGTGGATTACTACCAGGGGATTGGTGTTCAGCAGGATCAAATCCTGATGAATGCCACACCGGATCTCAACAGCTTCATCGATTCGATCGAGAGTTGTATTCAGGATGCCAAGAAAGACCTGGGCATTCCGTCCTGATCTTCGGCCGCTTCCATTGTTCTAGTTGTATTTTTTCTCTCAATTGAGCAAAAATGCCGAAAATTTGACGCTCCCGCCACGATTACATATAATTTAAATATTCCCGTCATTCAAGACGATGAGGGAGCGTGGGAATGTCATTTTTCAATAAAAACGCGGTTCACATTCTAACCGGGTTGCTGTTGCTGGTACTGGCAACTGCGCCCGGTTGCCGCACCACCTTGACTGAATCGTCCTCAACGGCAACGTCCGCCTCCACTGCATCCACCAGTTTACGGTTTGCCGACGGGGTGAAAGCGGTCCGGATCAACACCCATAACCATTCAGCCAGTAATCCCAGTTTCCCGTCGAGTGTGACGCTTCCAGCTTCAACTCCGATCCCGACCTCCTTTCCCGGTGCGGATGGCACCGAAACTTATCTTCCCGGTATTTCTGCCGATCATTTTTATGAAATGAACGGTACCACCGGTTTGTCCAGCAAGCCGGATTGGTTACTCGATTTTCAACTCGGTGTGACTGCAACGAGTGCAACCGGTGAGTGTGCAGCATTCGGCGGTGGATCCACTCTCGATCCGGCGAACTTTTATCGTGTCGCTGAAAAAGCCTGCGCCACTGGAGATTGCGCTGGCAACGCATGCATGGGCACCGGATCCGGTACCGACAAGGTTTTTTTCCGGATCGTTCTCGATCGCGACACCACGAAAATCGGTTCTGCAGAAAATCTTCTGATTCAGGTCGAATATCAAGCTTCCGCCTTGCATCTTAACTCAGATGCGAATGGCCTGAGTGATGTCGAAGATTCCCTGGATCAGTTGTGGAAAATCCATTGGAGTGACTCTTTGGCATCGACGGCGACACCAAAAACATTCGGGATGTTTGTTCCACCGAATTATTCGGCCTGCCTCAGTTCCGGAAATGGTACTGCCAATGCACCCGGAAGTTGTCCGAATAATGGGGCATCCAATTCTTACCGAGGTTCACCGGTGAAAGTCAGACAATTCATGATTCCGCTTGCTGCTTATCCGGACATGAAGGTCATTCAGTTCACTCGTGTGAAGGGTAGGGTTGATCAAACTGCTGCTGCTGGTGCGATCAGCGACGGTTCTGCATATATTGATGACTTTTGTGAGGACGACGAACCCCTTTGTCTGGGTGTGGTCATCCGCTCAGTCAGTATCATGAGGATCTGACGATGAAGCGGAACGGATTCTTCATCCAACAATATGCGATCCTGATGATGGTGGGATTTTTTCTCACTTCCTGCACGGGGACTTATCAGTCCCTTCCGCCGAGTTCCACCGGGACAACCAGCTCGACTGCGGTGACTCATTCCGATCAGAGTGCACCAGCTGTCCGCATCATTTTTCATAAGGATCACTTCAGTGATGTCGATGATTACAATCCGGATACGGCTTATCACGCAACAATCAGTACGAAAAAAATCTGTCCCGGCGATCTGATGAGAACGGCTTTTGCCAATGGCGACGATTATTCCGGTACAGCAACGCTGATGACCACTTCCGATTCCACAGACACGTTTTTGCCAACTTATCGCCCCTTGTTCCTGAAGAACGTATCGGTCGACATCACGAACACTTATTTTCCAACAGTTGAGGCCGATCGATTCATCTCAGATGCGTGTTCGCATCGGGGAATCGACAATACCCCGATCGCCAGCAAGTGCGCTGATTTTGATCGAGTGCCTTACAGTCTGGCATCGCTGCCTGCAGCAGCCATCACGCCGACTCCTTCACCCACGCCGACGACCAATGAGAATTACAACACCGGCTTTTATCGCGTGCGCGATGACTGGTGCATCGGTCAGGGGCCGATCGTGCATCCCGATCCGGAATCGACCAAAGAAGGTGTCGGTGGGGTATCGATCGACATCGATCGTACCCAGCTCGGCGCCAAAGAGGATTTGTTGATGCTCGTGACGTATCATGCGTTGAATGAGAATTCTGAAGCGGGGAACTGGCCGGCGAGTCGCGCAGTGGATGGTGCACCCTCATTGACTCCCACGACTCCGGGAACAGTGGCTGGAACCGATCATACCGAGAGTGATCACACCATTCTGAAAGTGAATCTCATTGGTACCGGCGAAACCTTGGCGGGATTGCTCGGCGTTCGCCAGCCCCGGGTCTGGGCCTATACCAATGCCGCTTCTTACCCGGTTTACCTGAAAGAAATCGCTACGCTCGAAGATCCATTCGGAAGTCTCCGTACCGAGCAGGTCTATCTTCCGATTTCCCAGAACGCCTTCATTGATCGCATCCGCATCGATCGGGTGCGCGGTTCGTATCACCTGTTTCAGATCGACCTCTACCGCCTTGGTAACCGGTCTGAATGAATCGAGTTGAGGATGTTCAGTTTTTTGACGGTGTCCACCGTTTCTACAGTTTGTTTCCGAAAAAACCGAATGGTAATCAGGCCCTTTTGCAAGAATGGTTCTTGCAAGATTGAGTTGGGGTAGGTGTTTCCTGAGGGGGGAACCTTGAAGAGGCTTTTGCGCTCGACCACAAAAGTTGAATCGCTTTCACTGCGAAAAATCCACGATCGGATTTTCTCGTTGTTCCTCTTTGCCGTGTTGTTGTCCGCAACGGCGATGTTCCTTTCTTCGTGCAACAATGTTCGCACCACTTCGAGTCGTTCACCGACTTCGCTGGTTACACTTTCCGATCCGACTTCAGGCGCGGGCGGTTCATTCCGGATCAATGGCGTGTATGCCAGCCAACAGGCAATTGGTTCGATTTTCGATGTCGTCGGTGAAGGCGGCATGTTCGATAATTATTGTTCTCTTCCGAACGGTCCTTGCGTTTGTCAGTACACTTATCAATCTCCGGGCGTTGGTTCGATCACCGTCCAGCAAGCGGTATCCTATCAGGAATCGAATCTGCTTCGTTGTCCCAACGGGGTTCCTTCCGGAATCAACAGTTTTGAGTTCAAGGTGATCACGACCGGATCTGGAGATTCGAGTAATACCCTTTCGGTGAACTTGTCTTCATCGTCATTCGTCAATACGACCTATGTGGATCTCTCCAGTGAATTCTCCTATCAGCCGGTCACTCGGTTCCAGTGTCGCCATCGTGAATTCATTCCGAATCCGATGAGTCAGGCGATCATCGATCCGATTCAAAGCGAAGATCCGAGACTGATTTACCCCTTTAATTTCTATACGACGAACGTTGCGCAAAGTCTGTGGGGCATGCAAACCAACGCCAGTCAGGACTGGGATTGTACTTTGACTCCGACTCACGATTACTCGCTTCACGGATGGGCGAATCCATATGTGTTTTCAGCTGCGAGTTGCCCGGTCAATGCAAGTGATGATGATTTTTGTGATTCCGATGGCGAACTCATGTATCCGACCCAGCAGTTGTCGAGTGATAAGGTTCCTTCATCCGGAGCTTCTGCTACTGCAAAAGTGCGTTCTTCGTTTCACTTGGCTAAGCGCCAATACGGTGTGTTCGATGTACCGGTAACGGCAGCGATCGCGCCGAGCGGATTCCAGATGGGACTGACCTCGGGTAATCCTCCGGCAGGAACCTTCGGAGTACTGGGCTTTGCGGCTCGGACCATTCCGGGATCCGGTGGGGCTTCTTCTTGTCCGAACATCACGTTGCCGTCGAACGCGAAGTGGGTGAAGCTCTGGAACTTCTCTGCCACCGATCTCAAGGCGCCGAGCTACGTCTCCGGATCGAATGCGATGAGCAATTCCTACATTGCCTGCAATCCGAGTGCGGAGATTTTCCCGTCTTGTTTTGAGCCTAAGAAAAACATGGATACATACACAGTGTGGAAAGCAGTGGCTTTGCATAATAATGTGATCACGTATAATTCTCCAGGGAGTTTACCCGGGGCACCGACTTATAACACCGCGAGTGATACGACAAACCTTGCTTCGAGAGTGGTGGTCCTGAGTAACGTCAGTGGTGGTGATGGGGCAAATGCTTGCTACAACATCAATGCGATGGGGAATGCTACCGACGCTTGGCATCCGAGCCCATTCGCATTCTTGGGCTTGAGTCACGATGAGATCAAGGGGTTGCCGTGGGGACTGTACGCAGATAAAACCGGATTTCTGATGCGATTGGATAAAAAATCGACTTGTAATGCATGGCCTGCTGGTAACTTGTATGACTACTTGAGTGAAAATCAGAATGGTCTTTGCACTACCCCTGCCGTGAATTACCAGGACGAACCACAGGACACCCAGTTGCAGTTGCAACCGATTTCCCAAAGCAATTACACCGATTATCTGTTTATGGTTACCTCCACCGCGGTGAACGACACGATCATGCGGAATTCGGCTTACGGAAGTTCCAGTGCTCCCCATTATCAGCCGGTGACCTATCGGAGTGCGGGCGATTGTAATTGCAACATTCAAACCGGGTGTGCGGCTGGTTGTTCGGATTCCAGTCGGATCAACTGGCGCGTCGATGTGAAGGCTCCGGGGGCGGCATCAACCACTCCGGATCTGTTTCCGTTATGTGTATTGCAGTTCAATGAATGAAGAAAGGAGAGAAGCCAGTGCTGAAACGTAAAATGAAATACTTGCTGATGATCGTAGCTGCCACCGTGTCTGCCACGGGTGTTCTTTCCGCTTGTACGAACATGGCTGCTCTCCAGAACTCCACTCCATCGATCGTTCTGACCAATGCTTCTTTCGGGACCAGTTCCGCCGTCTACACGCATGAAATGCAGAACGTGAACATTACGGCATCCACTAGCACCAACACTCAGACTCCCGGCTTATTACTTTCGCTTTCGATCAAAACGGGTTCTTCATCCTTGACTCAATTTTGCACCCTTGGGCAAGGGGCGCTCCCGTGTGCCTGCATGATCAGTTGGAAAGAAATCAACACCGTCAGTGGTGGCAATATCACAGTCGATCGCACCAAGAAGCTTTCATTGACTGCCGTTCAAGGAACCCTGGTCCAGTGCGCGATGGAGCAGTCTTTCTGGAACGAGATTCCTGCCGGAACGGTCATGCGCATGAACATCGTCGGTGTTTCACCGAATACCAGTGGCATCAATGTCAAAGATATCGGTTATAAGAAGGGGACGAGCGTCGCTTCCACGGGTGACTTTGTGGATGACACGCTGACTCCGTTCCGGAATGTCTTGCGATACACCTGTTATTCAAAGCGTACCGCTTCAGCCGAAGTTCTCAATGAGACCTTTACGGCCACACCTCAGTCCGATGGAAACACCACGCCCCCGACGGTGAATCTCTTTAAGGCAAGCGTATTTTGCGTCAGTGGAATGCAGAATTGCGGTTCGGTCAGAACCGAGAATTCTGCCCAGAGTTACTATCGCAACCTTTATGTCCGGACCGATACGGCAGGACAGATCGTTTCCTCGAATTCCCGTTACGAGTGTCCTCAGGTATTTGAGAAGATCACGACAAAGGCGACCACGCCGCCGACCGCCTCTGCTACCGAACCGTACAACTTCTGGCCAATGGACTCGATGTTCTCGGTTTCCTTGACCAGTTCCACCGAGTGGAGTGTTCCGATCACTGCAGGTTCTTATCTCATGAAAAACGGTGAGCCGAGCGATACCATGAGTCCGGCTGATCGACTTCAGGAAGTGAACAACTCGAGCAGTGGCGGTAATTCCGGCATTGTCTGGAAGATCCTCGGTTTCGGCAAACCGCCGAATGCCGATGGAACCTGTGGACACATTGTGGATTCGACCGGGAAGATCCGTCCGTTGACCCGCTTGCGTCGTTATCGGGTGATCTATCCGCCGATCTTCCAAGACAACGGTCAACCACTGAATGAACGATTGGAAGGCGACCAGATCCTGGTTCCCGATCGATTGGTGGTCGATACCGCGGGCAAGTTGACCGGAAACATGATTTATGGACCAAAACCCTGTAACTTTGCCTGGTTTGATCACGAAGGCGTGACGAATCGTAATGGTACAGCGGCACTCAATTACAAGACATCGGTCATTGACGGAATGCCGGGTTATGTCTCCACTTCAAAATATTATCTGGATCTGGGTGGAGGGTTAAGTATCCCCGTCAACCCGGATGGACGGATTCTACCGAATTTTGATCGTGCATCCGCAATCGGGGCACTCGATGGGCCTTCCTGTTCAGCAGCCATTCCGGTATTGGATTATGCAAATGGAGTTCCAAGCCGTGTTCGATTAGTCACCAGTTATTTTGATCGTACGGACAAAATCACGATGGGATCACGCGATATCTATCTCGCTGAAATCCACCTGAATCCGATCGACCGTTGGAGTCCTGAATACGTAGAGGATGTATCCTTTCAGGCCTGTGTTCCTGCGTCGGATCCGTATGTCGAGCCACCGATGCACTTCTACCGCGATGCTGCCAACCAGGTCGCTTGGTGTGCGAAGGTTTATCCGACTCAGAATTCTTATTGGGAATTCCTGAACGCCAAGAAAAAATTCACCGGCTCCACTGACATGGCTAATCGGGTGGTGAACTGGGGAACAAACGCTGGTGCGACCAATACCGCCGGAGTGAAGTGGTATACCTCGCACCAGGATTCCGGTCTGGGACTGGATCAGTTGACGGTGGATGCCGCCGGTACCGTGGAAGCGAATGGCTGTACGAGTACCGGTCCCGCAAAAGTTTGTCAGATTTCATTGGGGTCATCCCTCGATTACAATAATTGTGTCGATTTTCTGAAGAATAAGCTGACTGCAGAAAGCGCGCTCAATAATCGTTGTGATCGCACCGTGAAATATGATCCGTATAATGTCACAGCACGCGCCTATCCTCTGTTGGCTAACGACACGGATATCCGTGATGTGCTGAAGAGTGACATGGCGAAGAACAAGAAGTATGGCTGCATGTA
>JBEIKL010000035.1:0-17623 GCA_040379745.1 Bdellovibrionales bacterium
CAGCCGGCTTGTTATCCGCAGTCTTGCTATCGTCTGCCTTCTTGCCTTCGTCTTTTGAAGAATTTTCACGCCCCCCCTGATCGCCCTCTTTCTGAGGCTCGATGGTCACGGCTTTTACAAAGGTATTGTCAGCAATGCGGGTTTCGCTCGTCAGGGACTTCATCTGGGTTTCCGAAACCTTCACCGGACCATTGCCAGCCCCACCGGATCCACCTGCCGGCACACCGGCACCAGTCGTCAACTGGGTTCCCGCACTGAGACTGACTGTTTTCGGTGCGGCTGCACTGGCAGGGTCACGGCCTTGAGAAGCCGATGGCGGCGTGCTCACATCGACTTTTCCTTGGACCACGGTGATTTCGGTTTTCTGCGACTTAGCCGCATCGACCGACGAAGATTTGTCGTTCTTGCTCAAGCGATCGGGAAGGTCTTCCTTCACGATGAATTCGGTTCCGCGCACTCCCATGGTGGCGCTCTTGGTTTTCACTTCGAATTTTCCGTCGCCCTGCAGTTTCTTAGTCACTGAAACGCGCAATTTACCGAAAGCGAGATCGATCTTCGCCTTGCGGTTGCCGCCGTTTCGTTGAAGATACTCATCCAGCTTGAACAAGGTCGATGCACCGATGTCGACAATGGTCTTGTCTTTCATCAGAATCTTGACACCACCGTCGCTTGAAGTGTTGATCACGTCGCCTGCATAAACCTTTTCACCAGGAATGGCTTTCGGCGGGGACGCAGGCTGACGCCCTGTCGACTTGTCCTGACGGATGAACACCGTGCCTTTCACGCTGACAATGTCCCCCGCCAGTTCTTTGGCACTGGTGTGAAGTGGCATTACAAAAATCATGGCAACCGCAACGAGAAACACGTTCCGCATAGTATTCATTTTATCGGAATGTTATGATTTTATTAAAATGGGTCACGTAAGACACGCCTGTAATCTAAAGGGATTTTATTTCACTTTTTTTTCACTGCTCGGAAGCCTCGCGGTATCCATGCCCGCCGTTGCGCTTTCGCCGGCCGACACGCAGGAATCGCACCCCGGATTGGCCAACGAATCCCGTTACGCCGAAGCGATTGTGGCTTACCATCGCAAGCAAACGAAAGAAGCGCTGAAGATCCTCGATGAATTGATCAAGGACTCGCCGAAAAACATCGAGTATCTCGAGATGAAGGCGCTCACCTTGAAGGGAACCGGCGATGAGAAAAGCTCGCTCCAAGTCTATCAACAACTTTATGAGGCAAAATCGGATGCGGAACGCGGCCCGTACGCGTTTGAAATCGCATCCCTTCTGAACAAGCAGAATCGTTTCGAAGAAGCGAAACCTTATCTTGAAAAAGCAGTGGAGCTGAACTTCAATGCCGGAGTGGCGAACCTGCTTCTCGGAATCGGAAACTTCAACGCCAATCGCTTCACCGAATCGCAAGTGAACTTTGACAATGTGGCCGGAGTCGGCATTCCCGAGATCGAACTCGTCGCCCAGTACTACAAGAGTTTGAGCTTCTTCAAACTCTACCTCAGTACCCGCGGTGTGCAGGAAGTTCTCGAGGCCCGCGACATGGCTCGCGTTTTACTTCGAAAAAACCCTCAGAACGCAAATGGAAAAAACATTCTCGATGCATCTGAAAAAATGCTCGAACCGTTCAAAAAGGGGCAATGGTTCGGGAACGCATCCTTCAGCACCCAGTACGATTCCAACATCCAGCAGATTCCAGTCGGTGTCGCCAACACTCAGGCCACGAACACCAGCTCCACCGTGAAGGAAAACATCCTTGCCGGGATCGGCTACATGACCGCTCCTGCCAATCTGGTCCAGATCGTGGCCGGTTATCGCGCTAGTTATAACAAGAACTTCAATTCCGAAACCAAGCGGTTCGAGTACTTCACGAACAATGCATCGGTGTTTTTCAATTATCGCCCTCTCGCGCGGACATCATTTGGCCTGAAGGTCGAAGGCAACTTCATGTTCCAGAACTCACCCATCGATCCGAGTGATGCGGCAAGCCTGTATGAGTTCCAGAAGTTCAACTCGACTTATGGTGGTGGTGGATTCGTGCGCTATCAGTTGACCGACTACTGGCGACTCGATGCCGATGCGAACTATCGTGAACAGAAATACTACGAAGACGACGACCAGTCCGGCTCGAACACCAACTACTCGTTGGCTCTGAGAAAAATGGCCAGCGATCGTTACATCAACCCGGGTTTCAGTGTCGTGTATGAAACGAACAATGCGAACGGGACATCGGTGCACTACAAGGCCTACGGATTCGGCGTAAACAATGTGATGAACTTCCCCGCCCTCTTGACCGTAACCCAGGGAATCGACTTCCTCTCAACGAGTTATGACCGCCTGTCGCCTTCACGTGACGACCAGAACCTTTCGTTCCGTTTGGGAGCGATGAAGTTCATCACCCCGAAAATCTCCGTGAACGCGGATCTGAATTATATCAAGAACACATCCAGCCTGCCGGATTCGTATTCTTACAACCGATTCATGACCAGCGTCGGAATCGGCTTCATGCTCTAGACTTGGAAGATCCGGTTATTTGCCCGAACTGCCGAATCCGCCTGCACCACGTTCGGTGCTGGTGAGTTCAGCCACTTCTTTTGTTTGCGGAGTC
Source organism: Bdellovibrionales bacterium (assembly GCA_040379745.1). GTDB lineage: Bacteria > Bdellovibrionota > UBA1018 > UBA1018 > CAIMNF01 > CAIMNF01. The sequence continues at coordinate 2,623 of JBEIKL010000035.1, forward strand.
GCCACTGCTTGCACCAGCAACTGGGCAATGCGATCACCGGTTTGGATCGTTTGCGGTTCATGAGAGATGTTCCAGAGAATCACGCCCACTTCGCCACGATAACCGGAATCAATCACGCCACCCAAGGTTTTGATTCCCTTTTTTCCCATGGAGGAGCGATCCCACACCAGACCGACAAACCCCGGATCGAGCGCAATCGCAATACCGGTCTTGAAGATTTTGCCTTCGTTCGGTTGAAGAGTGTGTGTTTCGACCGAGGTCAGATCCAGACCGGCATCGTGCTCATACGCACGGGTGGGAACTTTTGCTTCAGGATGGAGTTTTTTGATTTCGAGAGTTTTCATGATGGTTATTTTTCTCCGAGGATTTTTTTGATTTCAGTCAGAACCGATTCTTTTTTCACAGTGGTTTGGGAGCCCGAACGAAGATCCTTGATCAGCACTTCGCCCCGCGCGTATTCGTCTTCACCGAAAAGCACCACGATTTTGGATTCGTGCCTGTTCGCCAACTTCAATTGATTGCCGAATGAACCGACCGCGAGCGGCGTGATCACGTGATAACCGTTCTTGCGCAAATCGCGAGCAATCAGATTTCCATCGGTGCGAAACTTCGCATCAGGCAGGGTCACCATGACGTCGATTTCGGATTCGAACTTTGGCACCAAGCTGTGCACTTCGAGGAAATTCTGAAGGGAAACATCGCCCATTCCGAAGCCCACGCCTGAAAGGGATTCTTTTCCGAAAATGCCCATCAGATTGTCATAACGCCCACCACCGAACATGGCACGACGGTTTTCAGGGGAAGTGTCGTAAATCTCAAACACGGTACCGGTGTAATAATCAAGGCCCCGCATGATGGTCGGATCGAACACCACTTGTGCGCCCACCTTCATGCCGGCCGCTTCCAGCACATCAAACAATTTGGAAAGATGCTCCACGCCCTCGCAAGGCATCGACATGGTCAAATCCTTCAGGGAGGAAGAGAAAAACTTCTCGAGCTCGGAAACCTGTTCAGGCTTCACACCGGCTTCGGCAAGCCAACCGTGAAACTTCGCCGCATCGACTTTGTCTTTGGCATCAATCGCCTTCACCACTCGGTGCGTTTGCTCGGCCGTGAGTCCCATCTTCACACTGAAGAAATGATCCATGAGTTTGCGATGATTCACGCGCGCCTGCATTTTTTCAGCGCCACCGAACGCAGACATGATTTCGACCGCCAGGGTCAGCACTTCCGCTTCAGCATCGAGCGCATCGCCCCCCAAGACATCCACGTTCAATTGCCAGTGTTCGCGCAGGCGTCCGCGCTGAGGGCGCTCGTAGCGCCACAGATTCGGAATGCTGAACAGACGGATCGGGCGTGGCAATTCATGAATCTTGGCTGCTACCATGCGCGCCATCGTCGGCGTCATTTCAGGACGCACGGCGATCTTGCGCTCACCACGATCGATCATCCAGTACAGTTGCTGATTCACGATCTCTTCACCGGTCTTGGCCGCGTAAAGATCAAAGCTTTCCAGCATCGGTCCGCCGTACTCCAGGTAACCGAAGGTCTTCACGGTTTCGGACAGCTTGCCGAACATCCAGTTACGGAACTGCATGTCTTTCGGATAAAAATCGCGGGTGCCCTTATAGGATTCGGTACTCAAAGAATTGGGTGATGCCATGCCGTATTTCTTATCAAATCTCACTTGCCAAGACGAGCATTTATTCGGAACATTAAGGAAGATGACTCAAAGCGTTTACTATTTAAAATGGGTAGTGGAAGACCAATTCGACTTCAAACGATTCACCTTCGAACACGAATCTCAAGTCATCGCGTTTAAACAGAAAATCTGGTCCGATGTTTCCTCATTCCAGGCGGTGTCGTTCCAGCCCGAATCGGTACATCTAGCCCGTAAAAAACTCTGTGTGTTCGACATGGACTCGACCCTGATCAATCAGGAAGTGATCGACGAAATCGCCCGCTTGTTCGGATTCTATGACCAGGTTGCGGAAATCACCGAAGCCGCCATGCACGGCCGACTCGATTTTCAAGAAGCCCTTCGCAAGCGCTGCGCTCTCTTCCGGGGAATGCCCGAATCTCGCTTGAATGAAATCCTTCCCCGCCTGAGCCTGAGTCCGGGCGCAGGAGAACTTATTCGTCATCTTCAAGCGCAAACCGTCCGCACTGCTGTCGTCAGTGGTGGCTTTGAGTTCGTGCTCAAGCACTTCCAATCCTCCCTTGGCCTCGATCGAGTTCATGGCCACACCCTTGAACTGGATTCCACCGGAAACTTCCTGGGCACGGTCGTCGAGCCGATCATCGATGCCCAACGCAAGCGCCTGCTCGTTGCGGGAATGAAAGACCAGTTCCAATCTTCCACCGCAGAAACGATCGTCATCGGCGATGGCGCCAACGACATGGAAATGATGAAGGAAGCAGGCATTTCGGTTTCCTTCTGCGGAAAACCGAAAATAAATGAAGTGGCCAACACCCTGATCCTGAAACGTGACCTGAAACTTCTTGAAAAACTCTTATGAAAAAACGCAACGTCGCCCTTGATATCGTCCTTACCCTCCTGCTGTGCGGTCTTTGGAATATCGTGGTTCAGTACGGACAGATCCAAACCCTGAATCAGCTCTACCGCGAAGAAAAGTATTCGTTCTGGAAAACCTATCTCTTGAGCCTGGTCACTTGCGGAATTTATCTGATCTATTTCGAGTACAAGAAGGCGACCGACTTCGCCCATTTCACCGCTCCGGGAACCGAAGACGGATCAGATGGCGTGATTGCCGTGGTTCTGGCCATTTTCGGACTGAACTTCGTCTACGATGCCATTTTCCAGTCCAAACTGAACGACTGGATCGATCAGGAATCGCGGAAGATTCCGTAATTCCAAGCATTTAATTAATTACACTAAAATTGTTTACAAAAAGGCATTCACTTGCTATTGTTCGCGCATGTCGATGCCCCAGGGGTTTTTCTTCATTCTCAGACGTTCTTTTCTAGTGGCAGCGATGCTCATGGCATCGCTTACTGCTCATGCGAATGCCTCTGCGGCCAATTCAACTTACACCGAAATCCCCCTCACTTCCGACAACCCCCTTTTTCCGTTCGCATACGATTCTAAAAACCACTTACTCGAGAATTTCAGCATCAACTTCGAGACTTTGGCGCGCTATTACTTCTGGGCAAGTGAAGGAATCATCCGTCCGAACCCGACACCGGTCTTCACTTCGCGAGACCGATCAGAACTCTATCTGACCACTGATATGCTGACCTTCCAGGTCGACACGACAAAACTGACCATTACTCCGGATCTTCCGATTTCTCCTGAGAGTGCACAATCATTATTCATTCAGGATGACGAGGCCTACACGCGACGATTGGGTGGCGAGGATTTCGTTGATGCAAAACTGAAATTTTTCAAGGGCCTCGGGTTCAACGAAAAAATCCAACGCTACCAGCGGACCATGTTCATGATGTCCGACTGGAAATCACTGATTCACCCTCCGGTACGCAATGTGGGAACCACCACCGAAGAACAGGATCGCTATTTCAGGACCATGCACACCATTCCACAGAACTCGGCAATGCTGAATGCAGATTGGAACCGCAAGATCGACGAAATTTCCCAGTCGGAATTGACCCGGGGTAATCACACGAAAATCCTGCTGAACGGCGACTCATACCGGGAAAAACTGGCACGAGTCCGTGCCGCAAAAAAGTCGATTTATGTGATGGTGATGTCATTCGCATCCGATCCTTCATCGTTCCTGTTGATTGATGAACTGATCGCAAAAGCACAACAAGGGGTCGAAGTTCAGGTCGTACTCGAAAAACTCTGGACCGTGACCGTGTTCCGCAACACGATGAAACGATTCACCGATGGTGGCGTGAAACTCCTGCTTGCCAATGACATGTTCCACCTTTTCGGTAAACGACGAACCCTCTTCCACAACAAGGTCTGGATCTTCGATGACGAAACCGCCATTGTCGGCGGTCAGAACATCGTCAACAGCTCGAACAACTCCACCGGATTCAATCACTGGAACAAGGACATCGACGTCATGGTCGAGGGACCAATGGTGACCGACATTCTCGATGAATTCACCACCCTAAAGGACCGCTATGACGTGCCCCGGAGCGCACGGAAAGTAGCTCGTTTCAACCTGGATCAGGGCCGAACCACAGAAGAACTACGCAAGACCATTTCAGAACGCAGACAAAAAGAACGACATGCGGGTTTGCGTGGCAACGAAAACTACGGACAATGGTTTTCCAATGAAGACAGCGCCTCTGATGGTGTTTGTCGCTTCGTGATCCAAGGCCCACAAAAGAACAATCTGATTCTATCCAAGACCTATTCTGAATTCTTTCGCGCAGCAAAGCGAGAGCTGTTCCTTACGAGCCAACATATCGAGTACGATGAAGATGAAATCGATGATCAGGACGAATCGAACGATTCTCCGACGTCAACCATGTTCCAATCCCTGTATGATGCCGCCGCAAACGGAGCTCGAGTGGACCTCGTTGCCAACGGCATTGACGGAGGATTCGCTGAAATCGGCCAGAACATTGCGATGGGACGCAAGGGTCAGGATCGGGAGGCCAGACGCCAGATCCGTCAGGCCAGACAAACTGCACGTGGTAAGAACCCACAATCGTTTCTGAAGAGACTCAGCACGTTCCTCGGCCTTCGGGGAGCCAAGAAATTCAAGGTGTACCTCGACGATGCGGTTTCACGCCCGGGCGTAAATGCCTGGATGCACTTTCAATACGTTCATTCGAAAACCGTGTTGATCGACAACATCATGGCATCGATCGGAAGCTTCAATTTCGAACCTTTTTCCTCTGAACACAGCCACGAATCGGCAATTTTCTGTTACGACCGTCAATTGGCGCGAGACCTCAAGACGGACTACATCCGCGACATCGTGAATTCCACACCCGTGATTCCGGAAGCATCGGACCTTCTGTCAGATGACTCGACAGAACAGAATTAAAACCCAATCCTGACTTAACGTTATCCCGCGATTCTACCGATCCTATCGATAGGAGAATTCGCTATGGTTTTTCAGCTTTCAAAGTCACGTACCCTGTCCAAGGCAATTACAGTGTCGGCGCTTGCAACGGCATCGATCAGTATCGGTTTCGGAATCGGTTCTGTTGCCGAGGCCAAGAGCCCACTCTTCAACAGTGGCGTGTGCCACCCGAAAATCACCCCAGCTTGTTCGCTCTACTACCACTCGAATGCAGATCTCGATGGTGGTGTTCTCTCCTACGCGGATCTGGTCACGTACTTCAATCAAGTCAGCGGTGGCATGATTCAAGAAAACCCGGCATCGATGGTTTTGCAAAATTCAAAGTACCAACCTCTTGAGGATCAGAATCGCTCATCCCTTCAGTTCGAATTCAACACCCGTAAAATGACTCTGACACCGGTCCAGGACCTCTCGCCCGAAACCGTGCAAAAACTGTTTGTGTTTGATTCAGAAGTATTCATGCAACGGATGGGCGCAGCTGATTTCAATTCGGCGAAGAAAAAACACTACGAACTGACCCGCTTCAGCCGCTGGAAACTGAACTTCGATCGCGACATTTTGCTTCCAACCGACTGGCGATCCCTGATTCACCCACCGATGTATAGTTTGAAGGATATCGGTGCGGCACCAACGAGTGCAGAATCGACAGGAATTGCTTCGCGTGCACCAGCATCGGTGACTGCGGTGTCAGGCGCTTCAACAGGGAACTCCGCTTTCTGGGGCAAGGACTATCACCTCACCCTGGATTCTGAAACGCGTACCGAACTCACCCAAGGCAACCAGCTGCGCCTGATGGTGAACAACGAATCCTATTCCGAGAAAATCAAGATGGTCAAAGAGGCCAAACGCTACGTGCACGTGGCGGTGATGTCGTTTGCATACACGCAAGAATCCCGCAAGATCATCGATGCATTGATCGAACGTGCTCGGGCCGGCCTGGATGTGCGCGTGATCATGGAAAAGGTCTGGGGCAAAGTCGCCTTCAATAAAACGATCAAAACCCTGCGCAAAAACGGGGTCAAGGTCGCACTCGCTGATGATTTCTTGCGTTTTGGCCGCAATCAAGGCTTGTTTCACTCCAAATACTTTGTGATCGATGGCGAACGCGGTGTGGTCGGCGGCCAGAATCTGGTCGATCGCTCGCACAAAGCTTCGGGATACAATCACTTCAACAAAGACACCGACGTGCGCGTTGAGGGCCCGATCCTGACCGACATGCACGAAGACTACGCTAAACTGTGGGAACGGTTTACCCGTCAATCCTTCCCGACTGAATACAAGAAAGAAGTCCTGGCCCGTAAAGAAGCGCAACGCCAGGCTGGAATGCGCGGAACAGAAAACTACAGCAAGTGGTTATCGAATCAAGAACCAGGTTTGTGTCGCTTCATTTCGCAAGGACCGCACGAGGACAAATATAAATTGTCCAAAGCGTACTTTGAAACCTTTGCACGTGCCGAGAAAAACATCCTGATCACGACTCAGATAGTGAATTTTCAAAAAAGACCTCTGGGTGCGCCGAATTGGATCACCAAGATCTATCGCAAGGTTTTTGAAAAAGCGAAAAGCGGCGTCGCTGTTGATCTGATCACGAACGGTATTGATGGTGGATTCCTGAAGACCTATCCGAAAACGAATAGCCCGCTCGAGCACTTCTTCACGCGCGGGATGAACGACGTGACCGGCTATCTGAACACCGCCCTTCGCCGTGGAAAACTGGAAGCGCTTCTGGGGATTCCAAATTTCACGACTTGGCAGCACTTTCAGTACATTCACTCGAAAGTGGCCATCGCGGACGACACCGTATCCGTGATCGGTAGTTATAACTTCGAAACCGTATCAGCCGAAGGTAGCCACGAAACCGCAGTGTTTTGCCAAGACCAGCGCCTGACGAACGCATTGAAGGATGACCTGACCCTGACCATCGCGAACAGCACGCCGTTGTTCTAACGATAAGCGGATAAGCGTACCTGACTCCTTTTCTATGTTGGGGGCGTTATTTTGATAGGCTTAACGGTAATGCCCGTATTGCTCTTCACAAGGCGATTCGGTAATTTAAACGAGCACGGAATGGTTACGAAATGATCTACTCGTCTCAAGACGAGTTTGCTGGAAAACGTGCACCCTAATCAACTCGTCTCAAGACTAGTTCAAGATCGACCTTCGGACTTCGACGCAACAAGCATCAAAAAAGCGCCGGACACCTTTTATGGCAGGATGTACTCCCCCACTCCATAGAGACCGTTTTGGCCAAAAGCGAAGATGATTGATTTATTACCACCATTTTCGACATATTGAATGGTCGAATCGATTAGACAACTGACACCTTGAGGAAGGTGATAAGTTGTCAATGCTCCTGTTATTTGCCCTGGAGTTCGATTGAACTGATAAATGGCATTCCCACCATGACAAAAATATATATTTGGCTCGTTGGGGTCATTACTTGCAGAATGAGTAAACGTGACAATACCCAGCGGTAACAAAGCGAAAATCTGTAATTTACTCTGAGCATCTTTTGTATAAATGTAGGGAGACCAGCCGCTTCCAATTAATAGATTGCCCCCAAAAGATTCAACTCTTGAGGCGTAGGCATTAATCGCGGTACCATTTCGATCTGTATCCGCACCAGCTATCCAATTATTATTACAGGTTAAATTTCCAAGAAAATGGGATTGTCTGTAATTATCTGATGAATTGTATTTCATCACCATACAAGCAATATCAACAAGATTCCAAGAAATTGCTTGCTGGTAAATTTCATTGTTTACGAATCCAATTAAATTTCGAGGATATACGGATAACCTAATCTCACTTCCAACCTTTCCATCAGAAGACTGATGGTAATAATAATTCGCATCATTAGGGTTACCGCCCACGACTGGAGATGAAGTGTTTGATGCTTTGTTATAACGATAGATTCTGGAATCATTGGTATAGAAAATATCGCCGTTACCGGCCATTTCAAACATAAATGGGCCGGCCCAGTTAAAAGCTGTGCTCGTTAAATCACTTACATTACCGTTTTTAAACAATTCACGAAAAGTTTTGGCAAACGTATCCCAAACAACCATTCGATTAAAACCAGAGGAAGAACGATCCAGTTTAAGATCAGTAATCCTTCCAAAACGCGCATTGAGCGCAGGAACCGTACTACCGGTACCATGGCTAGAAAATTGTCCGAAAAGAGTGATCACTTTGTTATCATTGATCGTTCGAAGCGTCCCCTGATCCATGAAATAAATACGCCCAGTCCGTGAAACGAAGAATGAATCAATATCGACGGCGCAAGCAGTGGGTGCAGTATTGTCCGGACAAGGGCTGTTTGGGTATGCGTCTGTACCCAGTATCGAAGTCAATGACCCATCTGTTGCATTGTAACGTTGCAAACGATTACGAAACCGTCGGATTGAATAAATTTTTCCGTCCAAACCAGTATTAACGGTTGAATAATTCAAATTAACAAGGTTATTTTCACCAGTTGAATTATAACCACTAATTGCATTGCCTTGATTGTAGTCTATTCTTGCGTATCGCGGAAAAGTATCACCGACTTCACTGTAATTAAACCCCTTCAGGAAAACACTTGCCGTAAAACTTGTCGTTAAATTTTGTGGGAGATTCGGGTCATACGCAATTCCAAAACCAATTCTGCGATTGTAAAAATCTGTGGGGACGGATGCGACATTTTCAGTACGCATGAATGCCCATGTCAAATTAGGATCACTACCTAATCCTTTATAGTCACTGTCGACATAACGAATTGGCTCGATAGTGCCAGTAGCTTTATATTTCCAATCATAATCTTTCGATAACATGCTATCCTGAGATGTAAACAATAGATCTCCATTTGGCAGCGGAATCATGTTTAACAAATAACCGAAATCGGTATTGAAATTCAGTTTAACCGAGAGAGGATTGGCTATAATTTCTGTTTTAACATGTAAAAATTCACTCCCGCCACCAATGATGGTGTAAATTTTCATTGTGGATAGATCTACCCGACGGATACGATCATGATCGTAAATCAAAAGACGGTCACTGTAGTCCATCGCTATACCAATCGGTCTTTTTAATCTAGCATCGGCAATAGCAGTCCCTTCAGGGGCATCCGACGTAGGCAAATTATAATTGGTTTCAATGAACTTTACCAAATTTCCATTTGCTGGATCAATCCAGACCAAACCATACGCTGGGTCAATGTAAAAATACTTACCATCGCTACTGACTGCCAAACGGTGATTATTCACAAAAGCCGCTTGAGAACCACTACTCGCCATATTGAATACGACGGCTTTAGCACTACCACCAAATCCGGTTTCGGTATTCCCTGCAATGACTTTGAAATTAGTAGAATTCAACGGAACAGAACCATAAAAAACGGATGTCTGGTTGGTGTCTTTTGCCTCAATCCGGATTTTAAAGTAACCACTCGCTACCGGCGAAGGAATCACAGCACAACCAGAAAACCCACCAGCAAGAGTACAGCTACCATTTATACCATTTGGGAGAGGGCTAGCGGTTAATTTTTGGTAGGTCGAATTATCAGTGGTATAGTAAATATGGATTGGGTTTGAACCCAAATTATTGTCAACATCACTTGCACTCCATTTGACGTACATTTGCGATGAACCATTGAACTGCATTTCTGAATCAGCAACAGGACTACTCGGAGAATCGAGATTGCTCACCTGGAGTGCAGAAATAACTGGTGGTGATCCAGGATCATAATTCACGGTGAATTGGTCTTTATTCAACTGACCAACAGCACCAGTGAGTGTAGAAATTATTCCAGCTTCATTTTTCACCCAAGCGTAGACATCATAACTATCCTGCAAGAATCCAACCTGATAAAACCCTGTTACACTGACGGTTGGTGTAGCATTTGAAATCAGTGTCCAACATGCATCTTGCGCAGTAGGCGCAGTCGGCAGTGTCATTGTACCGGTAACTTTATTTTTCAAACAGTAATGAGTCACCGGCGATAAGTCATTGCTCGCCACCAACGAAACACTCACGTTGTTGTTCATGGTGGCTGGATTCCCACCGTTCAAGCTAAAGGATGTGATCGTCGGCACACCGGTATCGATCGTGTAAGACGCAGATGCTGCGGTTGCGGCATTGCCGGCTGGGTCAGTATAAGCAACACTGACGCTGACCGAAATACCATGAGCCAATCCCGATGTATTGATATTTTGAGTGAACACTCGCTGATTGCTGACATTAGCATTCACTGTACCACTAGAAACTAAAAGTGATGGATTTACTTCAACACCATTCTGTTTGAATGTAACGGGTTGTGAATCAATCGCATTTTGCTCTACCAAGGTAAACGTAACCGGCACACTCGCCGTTGCATTCACATACCCACCGGTCACCGGACTGGTGATTGCCAATACCGGCAAAACGGTATCTTTTTTACGGGTAATTGCTGCGGCTGTCGTTGCATTACCCGCTACGTCTTCCACCGCTGCGGTGATACTGATGTTCGCCGTTGCGGAATCGGCAAACGCCGATGCATTCACGTTCGCAGTGAAAGATCCGCCTGAGCAAGTGGCTGTGCCCGTTGCAGTGACTGCACCAGCACCTGTACCACTCGTCATCGTCACCGTAATCGTTTTGCCGGATAATCCAGACGTCGCATCACTACACGTTCCTGTGACGGCATATGCTGATTTGCTTGAATTGTTGATCCATTCTGCTGAATTGAGGGATGCCAAAGTTGGAGCGAGAATGTCTCGCGATACTGTTTGTTGTGCAGATTCACCATTGTTACCGATCTGATCTGCAACAGTGGCGGTAAGACTTAAATTCGAAATTCCATTGGTGAACGCACCGAGCGTGAGAACCGTGGTATCCAAGTTGATACTAAATAAACCATTCGTACATGGAGTCAATTGCTCAAGATAGTTCGAAGCATTCTTCGCCAACTTCACTCTCACGTTCCCACTGATCCCCGCGCCCGCATCCGCACAGGTCCCTGACACCGCATAAGAAGACTTATTGGTGTCATTAATCCAGGATGTAGCAGCACTGACGGTAACCGCAGGAGGTGATGTATCCACCGTAAATCCAGTCGAGCAATCAGAATAAGAGGCATTGTTTTTTCGGTCATAAGAAATGACTTTGAACGAATAAGCCCCATCCGGAAGCCCTGTGAACACGTGTGAGCTCTGAGTTTTACCGGAATACTGCACTGGCGACCCACTAGCGATGTTACAGGCAGCACCAATATAAAGTTGCACCCCTTGAGCGGTCATGTCCGCTGAAGCGGATGGCACCCAGCTTGCCTTCATCGACGATTGCTGAGAATAAGCGGCATTACTGACTAATGCATCACTATTAGCTGGGTCCAACCAGGAAGGAGTCCCTGCCGCCTCGGGCGCGGTACGATCCACAAAGGAATCCTTGATCGTGGTCTCCAAACATCCGGTCAGCGACAATGAGATTATTGACGCAAACAGATTCGTTGCGCATAAACCATCATGAATCCTAAAAAGTTTGAACACTTTCAACGGATACCCTCTTCCCATTATTCATTATCGGTTATTTGACGCTTTTCTTAAATTGTGTCTGAAATGACACAGTAAAAGTGATATCCGTCTATTCGAGACATCACTCAACTCGTCTTAAGACGAGTTCATCATCGGCATTCGGACTTCGACGCAGGCAGCATCAAAAAAGCGCCGGACACCTTTTAAGGCAGCAGATACTCGGCGTAGCCGAATAGGCCGTTCTGCGTGACCGGGAAGTACAAGGAATTGGTGGCGCTATCGTAGTCAATCACCTTGTTGGAACAGCTCACTCCCGATGCTACCCACGTTAACAGCTGAGGTGCCCCGCTGTTTTGAGTGGCGTTCCACTTGTAGATTCGACCGCCACTACAATAATAGAGGGATAGCCCATTGGCATCGAACGAATGCGCCAAACTGGAAACGACATGGGTACTCGTTAATGTGACCAAGAGCTCATTATTACCCCAAGGGTTCACCTTGTAGATCTTGTTCGACTTGTTACTGAAGATCAACTTACCCTCGGTCAAACCGGTAGACGGATTCGTGGATGGTTCGAAGTTCGGTTCATAAATCACATTTGATAAGGAATAATTCCCTAATGGACTAGTTGAAACCGGATCTCCTACAACCATGGTGGCCGAACTACATGCAGTATTCCCCCCCTGTCCCATGAATGAACTCTGCTGATAATTTTGAGCAGTGTCGTAGAACTTTGCCATACAAGCGATATTTCCCGAGTTCCAGGCGGCTCGATCCGTGATGATTTTGGTGCCATACCAACCCAATACTGAATTGTTGTATTGAGATAAGGCGACTTGAGATCCGACTTTACCGTCAGCGTTGGAATCATAATAACTAAAGGTAGTGGTTCCATTTCCAGTACTCACTCCAGTACCCACCAAGTTGAACCAACTACCCACACCACCATTGGCAGACCGATCAAACTTCTTGATGTAGTAACTGTCTTTTGTGGCAATCATATTGCCATCTGAATCCACGACAAAATAATGCGGCCCATACGGTGAATAGTTTGATGCAGTTAAATTGGATAAGTTACCACCTACGATCAAGTCACGATAATAGTTGCCCATGCTGTCGTTGATCACAATTCTTCGTGGCGAAACCGTCGTGTCCAGCTTTGCGCTATCCATTCCGCCAATGCGTGCATTTTGCGCCAATACACCACTTCCACCGTAACTGCCATACTGACCAAAAAGTGTAATCACATTTCCTGCATCATTAATGGTGCGAACCAAGCCCTGATCCATGAAATAAACGCGGCCCGCTTTGTTCACAAAAATCTGGTCGATGTTCACCTTGCAGGAAAGTTTTGGTGTCCCATCTGCACAAGGTCCAGACAGTGGGTAATGCGATGAATTCGCCCCCGTTCCCAGCATAGGATCAAGTCCATTAGTGAACGGATTATAGAGACTCAGCTGGGTTCGTCCCCGCCGCATCCAATAAATCTTACCGTTCATTCCCGTATAAGTGGTACCATAATTCAATTTACTCAAATTATCTGGGTTGCTTGAATCATAAGGCCCAACCCCCAGATAATTTTGAGCAGGATCAATACGGGTCATCATGGTGACGCTATCTCCAATATTGCTACGGGAGAAGTTTTTCAACCATGCCGTGATCGGCGGATTCAGCTGGTTCGGATCATATTCGATCGCAAAATCAGCCGACACGGTCGAGATTCTGCCGCCATTCGTAAAATAATTCGGATTTTGATTCCAGATCTCAGTTGGCAGATTCGACATCCCCACTCCACCCGAATAAGCGATTGCCACAATCGTCCCGACAGTTGCCGGGGCAACCGGTGGTACGTATTTGCGTTCAATCGGCGAAGTTTTCTGGGTCGTGGTGCTGGTGATTTCGGACGAAATTTTCAATGACGGATTCTCGGCAGCAAAATAAATTTCCCCGTTTGGCATCGGGATCATAGTCGCATGATTATCGGCTGTGGTGGCTCCGATTTTGATAGAGTTAGCCGCCACCGTTGCTGTTCCATCAATAAAGCTACTGCCACCTCCAACCAAGGTGGTGATCTTGTAGGTTGAAAGATCGACTTTACGGATGCGATCATAATCATAAATCAACAGGTTGTTTTGGTAATCGAGTGCCAGAGAATCAACCCAATTCAAGGTCACGGATGTATTGATGGTTCCGTTTGTATTGAATACATCAGTTCCACTGGCAGAATCAGTTGATGACCCACCCGTTCTTCTGATGAAAATATCGACCACACCGGTGGCCGGGTTGATCCAAACCAATCCATTATTCGGGTCCATGTAAAATACGCGGCCATCATCACTGACCACTAGTTTTCGATAAAAATAACCGGTTGAATTAGTAACAGTCCAAGGCTTCAGGATCGCAGTCGAGGCACTACCGCCCAATCCCACTTCCATATTACCGCCCAAGAGCTTAAGGCGACTATCATTCAACGGCGGCGATAGGTACTGTACCGTCGTTCCAGTTGCATCTTTGGCCACAACCCTGACCCTGAAATAACCACTGGTCGGAGCCTGTAATTTTCGACAACCGGTATATCCGGCAGACACAGCACAGCCTGCGCCTTGATTGTTCGCGATATCAGTCATTCCACCCAATGTCTGATAAGTGGTATCGTTTGTGGTGTAGTAGATCGAAATTGGATTCGCCGCAAAACCGTCACTATTAGGCCCGTCGGTATCTAGATCAGTCGCCTTCCACTTCACATAAAGATCACCATTGCTGGCAAATTGCATTTCAGACAATGGTACCGGTGATGATGGACTGTCCGTATTCGTAACAGTTAACCCACTGATCTCGGGCGGATTGCCTGGATCAAAGTAGATGGATGCGCGATCTTCGCCCGTAACACCTAACCCACTGGCTTTCAAAGTCGAACGATTCCCCGCTTGATCCTTCACCCATGCGTAAACGGAGTAGCTAGATTTGGTGAATCCTACTTGGTGAAAGTAGTTGCTGAATGAGATCGCCAACCCAGGTGTCGCATTCGTCACCGGTGGATTGGCATTTTTCCAACAGGAATCCGTATCCGTTGGCGCAGACGGAGCTGTTGGCTGGTTCGGCGAATCGAATAAAACATACTTCAAGCAAAACTGCGCTACCGGTGAACTTGGATCAGTCGCACTCAAAGCTACAGCAACGTTGTTATTGTTGGTCGTCGCAGCACTGCTATTTAACGCTAATGTATCCACTACCGGTACATCAGTATCGATCACATAATTCGCCGTTACTGCGGTAGCAGGGTTCCCCGCCGCATCACTGAAAGCCATGCTGATCCCAACAGGAGCACTATGGGTGTTCGGGGTGTTGATCGCTTGCGTGAAGGTGGTTACCGTGGTCAGCGGTCCTGCGGTCAGTGCTTTGTTGTATGATCCTGCCGTGCACCCGGTGCAAGTGATCGCCACCGGCACGCTGGTGTCCACGTTGATCTCGGTTACGTTGAACTGAACA
>JBEIKL010000036.1:0-16143 GCA_040379745.1 Bdellovibrionales bacterium
CCCCACCAACCGCGCCAACATCCGTCACGACGATGCGGACGTGATTTACAAATCGGAAGCGGCGAAAATCAAGGCCATCGCGGATGAAATCAAGGATGCCAACGAAAAGGGCCAACCGGTCCTCGTCGGTACCGTATCGGTGGACAAATCCGAACAACTCTCCAAACACCTCAAGTCCTTGGGTATCCGCCACAATGTCCTGAACGCGAAACAACACGAAAACGAAGCGGGCATCATCGCTCAAGCCGGTAAAAAAGGAACCGTGACCATCTCCACCAACATGGCTGGTCGTGGTACCGACATTCTCCTCGGCGGGAACGCCGAATACCTGGCCAAGCAAGAAGCGGGTAAACTGCCTCTTGATGCCTCTCCGGAAGAAATCGAAACCTACGCAAAGAAGACCGAAGAAATTTCCCTGAAGTGGAAAAACCAGGTTGAAAAAGAGCGCGAAGAAGTGAAAGCCCTGGGTGGCCTTTACATCATCGGTACCGAGCGCCACGAATCCCGACGCATTGACAACCAGTTGCGTGGTCGTGCCGGCCGTCAGGGTGACCCGGGTAAATCCAAATTCTATCTTTCTCTCGATGACGATCTGATGCGCATCTTCGGTGGTGCGAATATCAAGAACTTCATGGAAGACGATCTCCCGATCCAACACCCTTGGATCACTAAATCGATCGCCAGCGCGCAGAAAAAAGTCGAAGGTCACAACTACGACATCCGCAAGCACTTGCTCGAATACGATGATGTGATGAACCAACAGCGCAAGGTCGTCTATGCTTGGCGTAAAGAAGTCCTGAGCCAGCCGAATCTTCGCTCGATGGTCTTCTCCATGGTCGAAGACATCGTCAACACCATCAGCGAAGACTTCTTCCCGGGCGGAAAGCTCCGTAAAATCGATGGCGAAGCGCTCAACATCAAGGAAGTGAACGAAGCAGTGATGGTCACCTTCCAAGTGAACGCGAACATCTCCGAGAACCAGATTGTTCCGCTGAACGGCGAAGGATTCCGCAAATTGCTGATGAGCATCGCCGAAACCGCCTATCAGGCGAAAGAACAGCAATACTCTCCGGAACTGATCCGTCAGGTGGAGAAAATGGTTCTCCTCGGAACCATCGATCACCTCTGGAAAGACCACCTCTTGGCCATGGATCACCTGCGTGATGGAATCGGACTGCAGGGATACGGCCAGAAAGATCCGCTCGTTGAATACAAAAAACAAGGATTCGGATTCTTCGAGATGATGATGGGCCAGATCACCGGCGATGTGGTCCGCAAACTCTTCGCAGTTCAGATCACCGCGACTCCTGCCGAAAACCAGGATGATGAATACGAGATGACGGATGATGAAAGTGATCCGCACCATCTGGAAGCGCATCACCACCAGTCTGCACCGACACTGGTTGCCCCCGTCAAAGCGGCAGACGCCCTGAGCGGAAGAAAACCATTGCCGATGGGCGTGGATCTTTCACGCGTGGGTCGCAACGATGACTGCCCTTGTGGCAGCGGAAAGAAATTCAAAAAGTGCCATGGGCAATGACAAAAAGGATCTGACGGGAATTCTCGATTTACAGCGCATTCAGGCGGAAGACCCTTCCGCCGTTGCCGAGAACACCGAACAGGATCCTTTTGCCGTGAACGAACTCCAACCCATCGAACAGGTGGATGATTTCGCATCCCTCGATCAGATCGGGATGATGGATCATCCGACCGAGGAATCGACCTCCAGTGAAGCAGGTTTTTCCGTGGAACAACCTGCACTGAATGAAGATCCTTTTGCAGTCAATGCCGAATCCGCTCCCATTGCGGACTTACAGGCTGATCCTGACTTTGAAGTGAACACCGAGCATTCACCCGAGTCGGAATTTCCACTGAACACGGAAGAATCGGCAGGCTCTCTGGATTTCTCATCGAATGAGACATCCGCTTCGGCTTCTTTTGAAACCTCTACGTCCTTGCCCACGACTGCGCCCGAAGCGATGAATGCCGCTCCGGATCCGTTCACGCCAATGGACTTCGCGGATCACCCAACCGAATCTTCATCGGTTGCCCCCATCCCTGCAATCGAATCCTCTGCGTCGCTGACGGCAGTTCGCAATTACTCCGAGAAAACGAGCGCCTCCATCGGTTCGCATCCGAAAATCTTTTACCCCTTCCACTTACGCATCCATGGAACTTTCGGGCCATTCGAGCGCGACAAGTTGCTCCTGTTCATTTCCGAAAATCCAATCGGTCTTTCCACGACTGAACTCGATCTCCAACTCGACTCAGGAAAAGTCTTTTTCCCGAGGATCAGTGAATTCTCTGCGATCAAACTGATCCAGGAACTGCGCGATTCCGAGTTATCATTCCAGATCCATCCTTCCGATCAGGACGAGATGATCGCCATCAAGGAAAGTCCGCGCACCTATCGTTATCAGAACCCGGCGACTTTGCCACACGGGGATCTCGAACAGGAAATCCCGATTCTCAATGCGGAACTGAAGCCGGATTCCCCTTACCAGGAAATCGAAGAGATATCCGTGACCCAATTCGTTCGTACCGATCTCGTTGAAGTCGAGAACTCGCCGATCATCCAGGAAGTGATGGAACGCATGACCGAGGCCCTGAAACAGAAAGCCCGCCTCAAGGGTGGAAACGCCCTCATGCACCTCCAGAAGGAAATCACCCCACTCCGTCTTCCATCGCAATACCAGATATCCCTGAAAGCGAATGTCATCCGACTGCCATGAAATTCGAATTGTCCTTCACCAAATTCCAGTCGACCGGAAACGATTTCATCCTGATCGATGCACGCGCTCCGGAAATGCGTGAAAAAGTCCTGAGCCTTTCCCGCTCGGAAATTGCACGCATCTGTGATCGCCGCTTCGGCGTGGGTGGCGACGGATTCATCCTCCTGCTTTCGCGCGAAGGATACGATTTTGAAATGCGGAACTACAATTCCGATGGTGGCGAGTGCACCATGTGCGGAAACGGTGCCCGTGCACTCGTTCAATTCGCGCACTCGATCGGCATCATCCGAGAACACTACCGGTTCATCGCAATTGACGGTGAACACGAAGCGAAAATCGAAAACGGACAAATCCAGGTGAAGATGAAGGATGTCGAATCCGCCATTCCCACCCCGGCAGGAATGACTTTCGATACAGGCTCCCCGCACTTGATTCGCATGGTCTCCGACCTGACCGATTTTCCCGTGGTCGAAGAAGGCAGAAAACTCCGGAACTCCACTCTCTTCATGCCCGCAGGAATCAATGTCAATTTCGTCGAAAAGAAAGACGGACAACTGTTCATCCGGACCTATGAACGGGGTGTGGAAGACGAGACTCTTTCCTGCGGAACCGGCATCATCGCAGCAGCACTCGCAATGGGCGAACATTCCGGCGATGTCACCTTCCAGGCAAGAGGCGGCACACTCCGGGTCAAATTCGAAACACAGGGAACATCATTCCGAAACATCTGGCTCATCGGTCCTTCGGCCAGGACCTTTGAGGGCATCATCCGCTAGGAGGCACCACACCCATGCAAGAATATCTCAGCAGACTGGAAAACATCGACGATCTGATCCGGCAATACCTCCTGCCTTTTTCTTTCAAGGTGATCGGCGCGATCGCAGTATGGGTCATCGGTGGCTTTGTGATCCGGATCATCCAGCGACTGATCCGCAAGGCACTGCACCAGCGACTGGTCGATGCCACCTTGGTCAACTATGCCAATGCAACCTCGTCTTTCATCCTGAAAGCGTTCCTGATCCTGGCGATTCTTGGAATTTTCGGAATCGAAACGACTTCATTCTCCGCACTCCTTGCCGCAACCGGCGTGGCCATCGGTATGGCCTGGTCCGGATTGCTTTCCAACTTCGCAGCCGGCATTTTTCTGATCGTACTGCGTCCGTTCAAGGTGGGCGACGTGATCACCGCGGCAGGGATCAACGGTGTCGTACGGGAGATCGGTCTTTTTGCCACGACCATCGACAATGGCGACAACCTGCGCATCTTTGTCGGCAACAACAAGATTTTTTCAGACAACATCCTGAACTTCAGCACCAATCCCCATCGTGCTCTTTCCTTCCGGATCCAATTGCCGCCTTCAGCAGACCCTCTGACTGCGATCGAGAAATTCGTTGAACCACTGAGATCCCTCCCGAACCTGAAAGTTCCGGTTACTGGTGAAATCACCGAGTTCAACCCCTTGGGCGTGGTCATCACCCTCAAAACGGGTTGCGCGCATTCCGATCACCAGTCTTTACTGGCAAACGGTAATCAACGCATTTTCGAGATCATGAAACGGGAAAATTACACTGCGCCGAATGCGACAGCGATTCTGGTCAACCGGTAGGGGCCAAGCGAAGAACACGGCTTTGGATGTCGATCACAATGGCCGAACAATCTTCGCCCGGAAAAGTCTCACCATCGACAAGCTTTGATTTGATCCGGTAGCCAAGCTCATTGACCAGAACGAACGGATCCTTGTCGAGATCTTTCCTGAAGATGCCCTTCAGGTACTTTTCTCCGCCGACACCACCGACAAACCCATCCGACAACAATACCAGGCGGTCCCTCGGATTCAGGACCAGTACCGATTCCTCGTGATGGAGCGGAGGATTCGACGAGGAGATTTTTCCACCTTGCTTCCGGAACGGCTCACATTCTCCATCCTTGCTTACACGGAAGGCTTCGACCGCTCCGTACAACTGATAGTGCAAGGTGAAGTCACGACGATTCAGGCGACCGAAGAACAAACTCAATGTCTCCTTCTCGCCCAATGCGGTCTTCAGGTCGGAATAGATGGTCTGGATCCAATCGGAAGAACGCAACTGTGTTTCGTTCGCGATTCGCGCGGAATTCGAAAGCACCATTCCCAAGAGCACACTCGACAGTCCGTAACTGGAGCTGTCCGCAAGCAGGATGTTCACATAGTCCTTGGATTCCGATTCAAAAAGATCGAAGTAATCGCCGCCAGGTTTCAAGCCACTCAAATGCTTGCTGCTGACATTCAGTCCTTTCATTCCATGAAAGCGCTTCGGACTCTTGGCCATGAGGATCCGCTCAAGCACTTCGTTCGCACGATCCAGTTCTGACTGGGCTTCATCGACTTCCTTGCGGGCGAAATGGGAGCGACAACGACTCAGCAAATCGACCATGCGGAAGGGATAGGAAACCAGGTCATCCACGAGCTCGAGAGCGCGGGCATCCGGAAGCAATTCTCCCTCTTGCACCACCAGGACATAGGAACGCCCCACCCGGTCCTGGGTTTCCAGGAATTCCTGCCAGCCTTTCCGTTGATGATCGATCAGCCAGATCTCACCGATCTCACCATTGGCACCATGAACCCGGTCACCCAATGCCGATCCTGCCATTTTCTGAAGCTGACGGAGTGTTTTCATCCATTCTTTTTCCGTTTCCGGATCCTTGGCGTAGACAGACCAACTGATCATCTCTTGCTCCCCACTTCCGACAATGCGTCTTCGGATTTTTTTGCCTGTTCTAATATCCTGATCTTGAACTGGAGCGCGTATCGGCTCTCATAAGTCCCACCTGACGAAAACGGCGTGCGTTCCGAATATCCGGCAAGATGGACCTCGCCGTAATCGCCCTTGTATCCGACACCGTAAGAAAAGTTTGTCAGACCCATCGCCCCGGCACGGATGCCGAAATGCCGTGAGATCGGGATGTCCATCCCGATGTTGAACTTTTCGAGTGCATTCGGAAAGGTCACTGAATTGTTGAGTGCTCGGTATTCGAGCATCATGCGAATCCGGAAATCTCCGGTGATCTTGAAAAGCGCATCGAAAGAAGCATCGATGGTCATCGGTTCCTCATCGAGTGCTCCCGAAAAGTTCGTGCCTCGGGGAATGAGGCGTGTGCCGGAGAAAGTGAGGCCACCAAGGTTGCGGGCAACCACGGAGAAGGAAGGAAGAAACGTGAATGGAAGCGAAAAATTGAAACTCGCATTATGTGAGAGTCCACTTCCCTTTGCCAGTCCGCTCATGTACGAAGCACTGGAATCGGATACAGCGGTTGCAGTTCCCGATGTCTGATTCACGTATTGCAAGCTGTAACCGAATCGCATCACATTCCGGGCCAAACCGAATCCGAATCCGATTGTCGGAATCACCTGGTTGATTGCCTGATACGTGACGTTGGTTCCGTCCGAAATCGCCCGTGAATGCTCCTGGATCAGGATCCCCGCCGCCCAGTTTCCATAGGAAAACGCGGACAGGTTCGAATACCCCAGACCATAAGGAGTGTCTACATTGCTGTTCATGGTAGAAGACATCCCGCCCAGGGTGAATGCGCTCGTTGGCGAAGAAAGAATTCCGTCGGAAAGCAAGTTCGAGTTCAAGTTCAAACCGATATTGAGTGGTTCCGCTCGGTAGCCCTTGAATCGTGCAAGTGCTGCAGGGTTGTTCATCAGTACATTCCCCACTTCATCCTGGATTGGAAGAACGGCACTTCCCAACGATTCGCTGTACGGGCTGATGTAACGGATTTGAGGATAATAATACGGACGAGCATGGGAATCGGTGAACATCGAGATCCCCAGAAGCAGAACGATCAAAACAATTTTCCGGAAAGAGTCCGAAACCATACATTCACTGTTCGGAGGATCTTCCCTAAAACTCGAACCGATGGGCAAAAAGCTCCACATCCGTCAAAGTCATGACAGGCACAAACTCTGGTCTTTTCAGCGAATCGTGGCAAAATGGAATGAGGTATGAAACTGGCCTATACGCAGAACAAGAACAAGGATTCCGTGACCGTTCACCGTTTTGAGATTCTCGGGGATTTCTCCATCGAGGACCTCGATGTCTTGAAAACCTCGCTGTTCCGGTTCATCGGCACGATTGACCGCACGGAAAAGAACCCTCCAGCGATGATCATCGATTTCTCCGAAGCGAGGATCCGCATGCAGGAACGTGTTTTCCAGGATTCAATCTCGGAAATCCGCAACCAAGCCATCGCCTACGGAATCGTGGTCAGCATCGCCCAGAGCGACATCGAGTCGATTCATGCGGAAAGCAGGGCCATGGAAACCGCGCTGAACAGCAAGATCAATCTTCTTGAGAATCGCCTTCAACTCATGGAAACCGTGAAGAAGTCCATTCTCGAAATGGAAAAGGAAAATGAGTTCCTTCGTGAAAAGGTAAAGAAAGCCGAGTCAAAAAAAGGCGCTCGCGGGATATTCGAGAAACTCTGGAGCGAAACGTGAAACCCACGATCCTCATTTTCGACGACCAAGCGGATTCGCGTAAATTCCTGAGCGCGCTGCTTGAAAAGGACTTCATCGTCTCGGCTCATCCTTGCGATGTGACCGATCCCTTTTCACTGATCCGCGAACACCAGCCCGCCCTGATTCTTGCCGACTCGTTCATTCTTTGCAAGAAGCTCAAAAAGGACCCGATTGCGGCGGAAATTCCGCTGATCGTGATCTCTTCGCTCAACACCGCTTCTGATGTGACCGAAGGATTGACGTTGGGTGCGGAGGACTTTCTCACCAAACCGTTCGACCCCAAGGAACTGTTGCTCCGGATTCGAACACAGATCAAGACCTCACTCAGTATCCAGCAACAGAAAAGAATCGTCCGCGGCGGTCTCGAGATCGACACCAACGACCGGACTGCATCTTATCGGGGTAAAACACTCTCCCTCACGATCACGGAATACGACATTCTCCGTTTGCTGGCTTCTCGCTCGGGCGAAACGATTTCGCGTGAAGAGATGATGAAAACGATCTGGAAGGATTCGGCTGCCGAAACCACCGATCGTACAATCGATGTCCATATCCGCTCACTCCGGAAAAAGGTTCCGGAACTCGCCGAACACATCAAAAGCGTCTATGGTGTGGGATATCTGTATCAGGAGTGACCAGGATCAGTTCTTCACGTCGAGCTTGACATCGGTCAGGACGACTTCCTTGCCTTCCTTGATCTCGACAGTCATCACTTTCTCAACCCCGAGCAAATCATTCTTCACGGTGACCCGGTAATTGCCAGCCGGGATCTTTTCCTGATGGATCGGCGTCTTGAACTCAAGGGGCTTTGCGACTTCGGACGGCTGGCGATCGATCTTCACGATACTGACATCTGCAACCGCTGGACGAGTACTGATCGAGAACAAACCATACGACATGGAATCGAGCACGACATCCAACTTCAACTCACCATTCGCATCGAGTTCGGATTGCTGCACGGTGAATTCTTTCGTGAATGGAACATGCTCAGCCTGAACCACATTCAAATTGATGGGCTCGCCGATCGGGATCTCCACCACGCCGTTTTCAAACGGCACATCCTGGGAATTGACGGTCACGACGATGCCCGAGGCACCAGCACTGGAAGGAAGATTCAACCGTAATTTTCCACGCTTTCCTGCGACCTGATTGACCGGCTCACGCGGCGTCTCCACGGCTGCGACTTTTTTATCGGGGCGGATCATTTTTTCAATCTCCGGAACGAATCCTCCGAAATAAACCGCAGCACCGACACCGGCGGCAACCACTGCGAATTTCACCACTCCCGGCACCCCGCCCGACTCCTTTGCCGTAATCGGTCTTGGCATGGAAATGCTCCGGGTACCTGGCTCACGACCTGCTCGATTGAAATTCTTGGAATTCGTTTTTCCGGAATGTTCCGCCGTACCCGCACCGACCTTCATCTGACGGGAAGGAGTACCGGCGACCTCCACCTTTTCCGCTTCGTTCAATTGGGACTGATCAAAGCGATCCCCCAGGAACTGAGTCATTCTTGTGTGATCAGCCTTTGCACCAGGGGCTCCAGAAACATGATTCAGATTCGTTGCGGTCTTCTCTTTTTCAGGGTTTCGGATTCCGAGGGTGATCAATTCATCCGCACGTGCATTCACCGTCTGAAGATTCTTGCGATCCTCGACAATCACGTCATGAAACATTTTCTTGATGAACTGGGACAGATCGCTGGGACCGAAGTCCGAAAACTTCGTCGCAAGGATTCTTCTCAATGCACGAGAAAGCTCTTCACCGCTCTGAAAACGTTTGCGCGGATCACGAGCCAGTGCCTGCATCACCACCTCATCCAATTCCGCTGGGATTTCCGGATTGAACGTGGATGGCGGCTTCACAAAGGTCGTGCAAGCCTCGATCATTTTCAAAACCTGATATTCGTTGTCGCTGTCGGAAACAAAGAGACGTTTACCGGTCAAGGTTTCCCAAAGCACGATGCCCAAGGCGAAGATGTCGGAGCGTCCATCGAGAGTTTCACCCAGCACCTGCTCCGGAGAAAGATAACTCAGTTTTCCCTTGATCACACCCGCACGGGTGTTCTCACCGTTGGTGGCGGCCTTGGCGATTCCGAAATCGATGACCTTGATGTTGCCATCGTAAGAAACCAGGATGTTCTGCGGACTCACATCACGGTGAACCAGGTTCAACGGCTCTCCGGTGATCATGTCCTTGAATGCATGAGCGTAGTGCAGACCGGCAGCCGACTGTTCAATGATGTAACAGGCCGCCGCCAGTGAAACCGGTTGATTCTTCTGGGATGCGCGCGAAAGGATCTGACGGAGGTTGCGGCCATCGATGAACTCCATCGCGATGTAGGGCTGACCCTGCTCTTCTCCCGAATCGAAAATCTGGACGATGTTCGGATGATTGAACCGCATGGTGACTTGGACTTCCGCCTTGAACATGCCGACGAATTCGATGTTATTGCTGTATTCGCCCATGATCCGTTTGATCACGACGAACCTGCCGTTCTTGTCCAGCGTAGCCAATCGAGCACGGAAAATCTCGGCCATCCCGCCCTCGCCAACGCGATCGAGAAGAAAGTATTTTCCAAATTTTTTCAAAATGGCTTCGCTCATGTGGTCACCACGGGATCATTCCCGTCATATTCCTATCGGAACAATGCGAAGAAAACTTGAAAGAATTGTGAGCGAGGGGAAAACAATGATCTCAACGGGTTACAGGGCCTTTGGCTTCTTCCAGGGGCTTCCAGCGGATGGCGATTCCGCGAAGCAGGATTTCTCCTTCGGCACCGTCATCCGAACACTCCGGCGTCACGTGCTCTTCGACCTTGCCATCCATGAGCAATACCACCGAGCGCACCTTGATCACTGCTTCTGCGTTCGCCTTCTTCGCTTCTTTCAGCAAATCAGCCGCCGCCTTGTTGTAATAATTCCGACAAAGTCGGCCATTGTTCGGGTCTTGTTCCAGGGTCGGATATTGGGCCTGGGAACGCACCCACCCCAACACCTCGTAAGGCTTGTTCTTGAATTCACCCGTGGGCTCTTCTACAAAAACGAGCTTTTCCGGAAAACGATGCACGTCGTGGCGCTCTTTCGGAAGTGAAGTCGCGCAAGCGGATACGGCGATGGAAAAGGCAATTGCGAAAAACCGGTACAGGGTTTTCTTCATCGGCCTATGGCTCAAAATAAGTGTATTCGTTGTCTTTGTAGTTCCGCAGAACCCACTTCTTGCCTTCATGTGATTTCACGTAGCTGCTTGGAAGAAGTGGAATCTTACCGCCACCGCCAGGAGCATCAACTACGAAGTGAGGAACTGCTACACCACTGGTCCAACCACGAAGAGCCTTGATGATTTCAAGACCTTTTTCAACCGGAGTCCGGAAATGCGAAATCCCCTGAGAAAGATCTGCTTGGAAAATATAGTAAGGACGAACGCGCATCATGAGCAACTTGTGATTCAGCTCCATCACGATTTTAGCGTCATCATTCACGCCCTTGAGCAACACCATCTGGTTATTGATCACACAACCAGCATCGGCAAGGCGTGCACAGGCATCGAACGCTTCCTGAGTACACTCTTTCGGGTGGTTAAAGTGAGTATGAATGAAAACCGGCTGATACTTCTTGAGCATGTTGCAAAGTTCAGGAGTAATTCGCTGAGGAAGAGTAACCAGGTTACGGGTTGCGACACGGAAAATCTCGATGTGATCCATCGCACGCAAGCGTGAAAGAATATATTCGAGTTTATCATCTGAAAGTGAAAGCGCATCTCCGCCTGAAATCACCACATCGCGAATGCTTTTAGTTCGTTCGATGTAAGCAAGGCCTTCATCCAGCACTCTTGCATTGGTTGCGGAATCCGGGTCAGCCACTTTACGCTTGCGGGTACAGTGACGGCAGTACATTGCGCAGTTATGATTGGTATAAAAAAGAACACGGTCAGGATAACGGTGAGTAATACCAGGAACCGGCATATCCTTTTCTTCTCCGAGTGGATCTTCCAAATCTTCCGGAGCAATGTGAAGTTCACCTGGCTGTGGAACCGATTGCAAACGAATCGGACAATTCGGATCATTCGGATCGATCAACGATGCATAATACGGAGTGATCGCCATGTTGAACATCTCGTGCGAACCCGCAAATGCCTCGCGCTCGCCATCCGTGACGTTGATCACTTTCTCGAGAGCTTCCATGGTCTTCACACGCTTTTGCTGTTGCCAGATCCAGTTGTTCCAATCCTTATCTGTTGCATCCTTCCAGAGGTCTGGACGAGGAGCGGGTTGGAAACGACGTTCACGCAAAGTGTTCACGGTATTGATTTCTGCCATGCACTAAATTTGCCAGAAAACAGGCTTATTTTCAACAAATCTTAAATTTTCAGTGCGATGGTGTGCGTGATCCACGCCGCAAAATAAGCCAATAAAAACAGGTAAAGCGTCAAAAAAAGCATCCACTTGGTGCTCTGCAATTCACGACGAATTGCTGACAGCGTGGAGATACACTGAGGAGCGAAAATAAACCACACCAAGAGACTGAGTCCGGTTGCCAATGGCCACTCTTTCTTGATTATTTCACTCAACTTATCTGCGTTCTCCGCATCCGGATCTGCACCACCGGAACCTTCACCGGAAACACTTTCAACTGTCGATCCCACACTCTCTTCCACCGCATAAACCGTCGACAATGCACTGACCATCACTTCGCGTGCGGCAAAAGTGGGAATCATCGCCATGCTGATCTTCCAATCAAATCCGATCGGTTTCATGATCGGTTCGATGGCGTGTCCGAGATTGTAAGCAATGCTTTTTTCCTTATTCGGAAACGTCACCATCACCCAAATGATCACCGACAGGGCCAAGATGATGGTCCCGACCCGAACCAGGAACAACTTGGCACGATAAAGCAGTCCCTTAGCAATGCTCCGCATGGATGGCCATTTGTAAGAAGGCAGTTCAATGAAGAGCGGCATACGAGGACCCTTGAAGAAAAAGCGTTTCAACACCGCACCACTCAAGAGAGCGAATAAAGTGCCGGCGAGATAGAGTCCGAGCATCACCAGCCCTTGCATCTTCAAGCCCGCAAACACCGCGGTATTGGGAATAAAGGCACCAATCAGCAAGGTGTACACCGGAACACGTGCCGAGCACGTGGTCACCGGAATCATCATGATTGTGACAATCCGGTCACGCCGACTTTCGATGGACTTGGTGGCCATGATTCCGGGCACTGCGCATGCATAACTCGAAAGAATCGGCAAAAACGCACGACCATGCAATCCAACCTTACCCATCCAGTGATCCAGCAAAAACACGGCACGGGCCATGAAGCCGAAATCCTCCAGAAAAAGAATCAGCGCGAACAAGATCAGGATCTGAGGCAAGAACACGATGGTGCCCCCCACTCCGGCCAGCACTCCATCCACAAAGAAACTCTTCACCAGATCCGGCATTGGAATGGAAGAAATCAGGGCACTCAACGCGCCCATTCCGGCATCAATCCAATCCATCGGGACCTGTGCGAAATTGAACATCAACTGAAAACAGATCCCCAATACCGCCACCAGAATCAGGATTCCCCAAATCGGGTGCAGAACATATCGATCAATCCACTCGGATCGACGATCAACTCCACCTTTTTTCAAGAGGACTTGTTTCAGGATCACGTCTGATTTCTTATAGAACTCAAGAATCGGACTCATCCGTCCATCTGAAGCCGCCTCTTGTGCAGGGAAAAAAGCATTCGATTCACGACTCACGCTCGCATCCAGATGATCCAATTGATGAATCAGATCGGAAGCACCCTTTTTCTTCACGGCGGATGTCGCTACCACCGGCACTCCCAGCAGGGATGACAACACTCCCAGATCATAGCGATAGCCGCGGGACTCGGCGATATCCATCATATTGAACGCGACCACTGCAGGCACAGTAGTGGCATTCAACACTTCCACGAGAAACCGAATGGCCCGTTCCGGCTGAGTCGCATCCACGACCAGAATCATTTTGGAGAAAGATCCGCTTTTCACTGCATCCCGCAGGACTTTTTCTTCTTCGGTGAAAGGATGCAAGCTATAGGCACCCGGCAAATCCACCAAAGTTGCAGCGGCTTTCGAATGCAACAGATCGGCTTCCACACTTTCAACGGTCACACCGGCGTAATTCGCCACCCGCTGACGGGAGTTGGTCAGAAGATTGAAAAGCGCGGTCTTCCCCGCATTGGGAGTTCCGACCAAGGCGATTTTTTGAATGGTGGAATGGCTCACAGTTTTCTCACTTGAATCAAACTGGCTTCGGCACGACGAAGTGCATACGTGGCATCCTTGATCCGGACACTGATGGGATCTTTGGAGAATGGAGCTTCTTGCAAAACTTCCAGATGAGAGCCCTCCAGAAATCCAACCTCAAAAAGACGATGCAGAAACGAAGAAGCCGCTTCGTCGGGTTGTTGAAAACCCACGATCTCCGCCTTTTCACCCGGACTGAGTTGACCGAGGGATGGCAATGGCTGGTCATCGTTGTTGATAACATTTATCATCAAGGGAATTCTACAATATCTTGCCAATTTCGTCAAGAAAAGGCTAAATGGAGACATGTCCAAACTCGTCATTCTTCGTCACGGCGAAAGCCAATGGAACCTCGAAAACCGCTTTACCGGTTGGGTGGATGTGGATTTATCAACAAAAGGAGTTGAAGAGGCGAAACTCGCAGGTGAACTGATCAGGAAAGAAGGCATCGAGTTCCAGGCGACTTATACCTCACTTTTGAAACGGGCGATCAAAACCCACTTCAACCTGCTCGATGTGATGGATCGCCTTTGGTATCCGGTGATTCGGGACTTTCGCCTGAACGAACGTCACTATGGCGCGCTTCAGGGTCTGAACAAGGACGAAACCGCACAAAAATATGGTGCAGACCAGGTTAAAATCTGGAGACGATCATTCGACACACTTCCTCCGCTTTTGGATGATTCCTCTGACATGAATCCCGCCAAGGACCCTCGCTACACCCATCTCGGAAAAGAGGCGCAACCTCTCGGCGAATCCCTAAAAATCACCATTGATCGCGTGATGCCTCTTTGGAACTCCGAGATCGCCCCTCGGTTGAAGAATGGCGAAAACGTTCTGATCGTTGCACATGGAAACAGCCTGCGCGGATTGGTCAAAACCCTCAAAAACATTTCCAACGAAGACATCCTGGAACTGAACATCCCTACGGCAAAACCGTGGTTGTTTGAATTCGATTCGAACTTGAAAGTACTCAGCGATCGTTACCTGAGCTAACAAACCCTGAACCCGCAGACACCGCCACCACTGCATGATACCCATCGCGCACTTTCTCCAGCGAGTGATAATCATACTGATCAGGTAAGCGACCCGCGATCATCTTGGCCAATCCGACACGCATCAGTTTGGATGCGGCTTCTTTTTTCATCCATAGGTTCATGAACATGGTCAGGGAATCGAATGGTGACGCATCCTTGATGTATTGAAATTCATCCGGATGAAAAAACCGTTTCGCCACATCGAGATGGTTTCGACTCATGGAGCGATCCATGCGCTCCACATCCACACCCAAGGCATGGGTTTGCGAATAAACCAAGACTCCCCACCCTTCGGTATTCGAATAACTCAAGCCCTTCAAGGTCACCTGCCCGTTCCAGTGGGGGCCTTGATCATCGACCACCAATTCTCCTTCCGGATCCTTCAGCACGCGCCTCAGATGATTCTGAACTTCCAAACGAAAACGCCTGCGATCCCCATCAAAGGGGATCCAGGCGCCTTCATAATTCAAGGACGAAAAAGTGGCGGGAACGATTAGTTCTTCGCCTTCTTACCGGATTTTACCGCATCTTCAGAAAGACCGGACGTTACCTGATCAATCGCCAAATCAATCGGAATGGATTTCTCTGAGCTTCCGCCGCCATCCGCTTTGCTTGGATCGATACCGATCTTCTGAAGATCAGCAGGGCCGTCTTTTTCACTTTCGTGTGGTCCCAAAGAACGCACATAGTGAACCAATCCCCAACGATCATCTGCAGGAATGCTACCGAATGCAGGCATCCCATTCAAACCTTCTGGGTTCGTCAAGGTTGCGTAAAGCTGAGAAGCCTTGCGACCTTTTTTCCAACCTTGCGCAACAGTGAAGTTACGAGGTTTCGGGTTCAGACCCGCAGCCGCGACACCATTCCCCTCACCCACAGCACCGTGACAGGTCACGCACTGATTTTGGAATTGCTGTTTACCGTGGGCAATCAGTTCAGGAGAGGAAATCCACGCCTTGTCGAATTTGGATTTGACCGGAGCACCTGCTGCAAAAGTATCCGGAACGATCTTGTTGTTTTTCACATAAACATCACCACGGGTCAAAAGATCGCCGAAGGTGAGGATCATGAAGATCACCAAGAAAATCAAAGAAGAAGAAAAAATCACCGTGTTCTCTTTGTGGTCATACTTGAGCCCCATGAAGAACATGCAAACAATGGTGGCTTTGATCGTGGCAACCAAAAGCGCCACAGTGAAGTTCAAGAATCCCAAATCCACTTGAGCTACGGCGACTGTGATGAAAGTAAGTACCATCAAGGCTCCCCAAACCTTCAAGGCCATAGGCGTTGAAAGAATATGGTGCTCGTGGTGATGATCCTTACCGTGCTGATGATGATCGTGATTATGATTCTCTGACATATTGTTGTTTCCTTATCAGTATACTTTCGATTAGCTCACCAAATAAAGCAGTGGGAAGAGGTAGATCCAAACCAGATCGACGAAGTGCCAGTACAAACCGGTCATTTCCACTGGAGTGAAGTATTGAGGACCAAACTCATTGCGACGAGCACGCTTGATCAACCAAAGCATGATCGCCATCCCGATAATGACGTGCAAACCGTGAATACCGGTCATCACGAAATAAACGGAGAAGAACAA